>RYWP01000055.1 GCA_003979135.1 Alistipes sp. | reverse complement strand
GTGGCGCAGCAGTTCGTCGATGTAGCACAGATTCATGTCGTAGTGCGACATTTCGTCTTTTTTGCCCGGGCGGCGGGTGATGTAGCCGTCGCTGTACATCGGTGTGCCCCAGCGTTTTTCGGCTCGTGCCAAGTTGAGCGTCGTATCCTGCCGTGGGTGGGCGTATACGGGCTGTCTCTCCGTGATTTGGTTGGCCGCATAGGTGTCGAAATGTTTGCGCGCGCGGTCGTGCCAGCCCAGCGCATCGCCTACGTAGGCTCCGCGCCATCCGCTGTAGGGCGTGCGCCATCCGATGGCGCCGTGGAGCCACGCTTCGCCACTCCAAATGCCGTCGGCCGCCAACGCCAGTGCCTCACCGATCGGTGTGATATAGGGATCGGGTGTGCAGATGTAGAGCGCTCGGGCGAGATTGGTCCGTTGGGCCTCGGCTTCGGCGAAACGTTGCGCCAACGCTCCCTCCGTGCAGTCGGTCTGCGTCGCATCGGGATAGATAGCCAGATAGCGCACCTCGTTCGGTGCGAGCGTGAATGTCGCCCGTAGCGAGGGGTATTTCGTGATTTCGATGTCGTCGGTCGGGAGCGTCAGATGAAGCAGCGCACGTTGTTTGGCGCCGTATTCCACCGTCGCCCGACAGCCATCGACTCTATAGACGTTTCCTGCGCAGTATTCGGGTTTGAAGTCGAAACAGTCCGGTTTGTCCACACCGAGGTCGCCCTCGCGGTAGAATTTCTTGTCCGCTACGCCGCCGAACGCCAACCCGATCCGTTCCGGTCGGGTGCCCGTGTTTTCGATTCTCCACAGCGCGGCATCCTCCGAGCGCAGTACCTGCGCTTCGATAGTCAGCCGGTCATCCAACCGATAGAGCATTCGTCCGGCCTCGTAGCGGGCTGTGCAGTGGCCATAGGCGACGTCGAATCGTAGGTTACCGCCCATTCGGGGCAGATAGAGTCCGAACTCGGGTTGATCGCTGCACTCCATGCGGAATCCCGTGTGGGCTCCATAGAGCGCCCGATTGAATCGTTGCGTGCCGTCGGTGATCTCGACGCCGTTGCCTGCGGGCCGATAGCGTAGTAAGCGTGGCGCTTCGGTCGGCAGGTTCCACGAATAGTCTTCGTTGATGGCTGCCGGTTTCACGCTTTGGGCACGGACGACGGTCGTCGGCAATCCGTCGAAACCGAATGCCGGAAGTGTTGCCAGCAAAAAGAGGATACGTTTCATCATCATCGTAACTGTTTAAGGCATTGGTCGGAGACCTTCCCAACGTACGTCCCACGTGCCGTCTTTCGGGAACCCCGGCGTTTCGACTTCGCAACCGTCCCATCCGGCGCACATCAGCGCTACGGCAGTCAGCAGACCACCGTTTCCGGGCAGGTAGCAGCGCAGTTGTTCGTTCTGGTAGTTGTGTCCGTTGGTCAGATAGGTATTCGTGCGCTTGTCCATCATCAGCGCATCGATTGCTTTGCGGGGTTCGCCCATGCGCACGGCATTCATGGCGGTCATCGGATAGTCCCAGCCCCAAGTCTGGTCCCAGTTCCAGTTGTTGTAGATCCAATCGAACGTTTCGTGCATCCAGTCTTCCCGTACGAGTTGCGAGGCGGGCAGGATGCCCACGGCTCCCAATACGGCCATGTGGTCGGAGGTGAATCGGCTTTCCGAATAGGTTTCCTCGGCTGTCTCGGCTGCAAGGTATAATCCGTCTTTGGCTGCCAGCGGCGACAGTTTGGCGATAATGGTGTCCCATGCGGGGTTGCGGGGCTGGTCCATCCGTTCTCGCCAGCGTTGGGCCACCGTGAGTCCGAAATGCCAGTAGGCGAGTTCGAACGGCGGGTTCACTGTCTCTTCGGGTCGCAGGGTCTCTTGTGCCGGAATGATGCCTTTCAGCGTGTAGCGGTCGTTCGTCTCGTCGTAGGTGGCGAATGAAGCCATGAATGTTGCCGTTTCCTGCACGAGGTCGTAGTATTTTTTCAGGAATGCGTCCGACGGATTCGCCCGATAGACGAGTTCGGCCAAATAAATCAAGTGGGGTTGTTGCCAGATGAGGAACGAGCCGATCGATGACGGGGCTTCGAGGCCCGACGGGTCGGTCATCTTCATCCAGCGGATGCCGTCGAATCCTTGACGTTCTGCGATTTCACGTGCCGCAGGTTCAGCCGAGGCATACCATTCGAGCGTCCGGGCGAGCAGATGTTCGCGGCCCCACAGCGCGAATTGCGCTTCATGCCACCAAAGCATCTCCATGTGGAATTTGCCGAACCATGAATTGTAGGTCAGACCCGTCTCCTGCGGCGGATAGTCTCCGGCGCATTGGATTCCCAGCAGGTATTGCGACAGTACGACGCGGCGCTCCAGTTCGCGGGCCCGCGGGTCGGTGCAGTCGCCGAAATCAACGGCTGCGCCCGTTTTCCAGTAGTTTTTCCAGTAGTCGTTCGCTGCGGCGAGTGTGGCATCGAAAGTCGGTTGAGGTGTTGCGGGCATGTCGGCAAGGAATCCCGCTTCAAGGGTGTAATGGTCTGCTTTCGGGGTTAGGACAAACCGGTTGCGTCCGGTTTGTGCGAGCGTAGCGCCCGTAAAATCGAGCACGACGTAATAAACCGTCTTGTCCAGCGTACGACGAATTACCGCATGTCCGTCCGTTTTTTCGATGAGGTCCGAGCGGTGCCACCATTCTTTCGTCCAATCGCAGCCGTCATCGCTGTGTCGTCCCGTCGGGTAGGGGAATCGAATGACGATGGGCAGCGCTGCCGCTGTGCGGATGTCGGCTGCTATCATGTCTTGCTCCGGATGGCAGACGGTCGTCACGGCGACCTCTTGGCCGCGGGCCGTGAATCGCGAATCGATCTGGCCGTTCCACAGGTCGAGTTTCTGTCGAATGTCGTCGATTTCGTTCGGTGCGAGACTGTCGAATCCGATGATTCCGAGATGGAGGCGGTGCGGGTTGACGCGATACCAGTTCGCGGCTCTTTGCCGACGGTCCCATTCGTCGAATTGTACGGTGTAGGGTTCGGTGTGTCCGCGCCCGAAATCGTAGTCGCGCAGCGTTTCGGCGAATGCGTAATAGGCCGGATTGGCGAAACTATGCCATCCCCATTGGCTTTGTGTTCCGAGCGGTACGCCGTTGCGGTAGTGTTCCGGAAATGTTTGCAGACCCGTAGCATCGACCGTGCAGGCGAATCGGCCGTTGCCTACCGAAAGCGAAGCGAGCGTATCGAGCCGTTCGACGACCGGATTGTTGCGGGTCACGAGCGCTTCACGGTCGATCGGCGGAAGCGGTTGCGTGCAGGCTGAAAGGATGAATAATGTTGCGCTGACGATTGCGAATCGCTTGTTCATATCGGGTGTAGTTAAGTTGTTCGGTCAGTCAAATATTAGTTTGTAAAATTAAGGTTTTTTTCTGAAAAAAACGTAGTGCCGCTGAAAAAAAGTATGGGGTTCGGTCGGGTTTGTTCCGATGGTCATTCCCGTCCGTAGTTGCGGTAGGCCGTGGGAGTGAAGCCCGTGTTTCGTTTGAAAATCGCGAAGAAATGTTCCGTCGATTTGTATCCCAGCGAATAGGCGATTTCCTTGATGGGTATCTGCGTCTCTGCAAGCATCCGTTCTGCACGACGCAGTTTCAGTTGTTGGAAATATTTCGCCGGTGCATGTCCCGTGTATTCCTTGAATGTCTTGCGGAACCACGAATAGCTCAGATTCAGTTCCGAAGCCAGTTTTTGCAGGTCGATTTCTTCGGTTACTCGGCGTTCCATGATGATTTTCGCCTTTTCGATCGCTTCTTCCAACCGACGGTCCGTCGGTTGTTTGCCCGCATGATTCCGTACCGCATAGTTCAGTAGTCCGAGCATGTGGCAGACGATGCCGACGAGCAGCGGTTGCTGAGCTATTTTCTTGTCGGAGGCGATTTCGAACGCCCGTTCGTAAAGGTGGGTCAGTTCGTTGTTCGGCCCGATTTTCCACAGTTGGTGCCCGCGATCGAAATTCAGCAGACGCAACATCCGGTCGAACGTTTCGCCTGCGAATCCGATATAGTGTTCGACCCATCCCGTCTTGGCCGCCGGCCGATAGGAATGCAGTTCGCCCGGGCGTAGCAGGATGATGGTACCCTTGTCGATGGCAATGGGGTGCGTATCGGTCGAACGGAATTCGCCTTCTCCCTGCGTGATGTAGAGCAGTTGCCATTCGTGCAGCACGCGACCCTTCGCCGGATCGAAGAAGTAGTCGGCGGGGTGGACTTTGAGCGGATATTCGCTGTGCGGCGCGATGCGCTGCGACCCGATAGCCTTGACTACGGCATTGAACCGCAAATCGTTGTCGTTGGCTATCAGGTATTCGAATGTCGCGCTCGATTGGCGGGGCGTGATTTCGTCGTTCATAACCGTTGTTTTACGCATTCACCCCGTCGCAGCGGACTGCGGCAGGGGTGAACGTGAGTTTTTTGGTACGCGCTTGTGCGCGGAGGGCAGGTCAGAGGTTGAATGCCTCTTTCAGTTCGTTCATCTGAGCGGCGGACATACCCTCCGGTACGAATCCCATGTTGCGGGCCGCGATGTAGATGAGCGCCGATTTCGAGAGGACGTCCACTTGGTCGAACGCTTCGAAAATATCGGGGCCCACGGCACATACGCCGTGCTTTTCCCACATCACGACGTCGTATTCCTTGAGTTGTTCGATGGTCGCATCGGCCAGTTCGACCGACGACGGCATCTTGTAGGGGACGATGCCCAAGCCTTTCGGACAGAATGCCCGCGTCTCGGGAATCATGCTCCACAGCAGGTTCGTCAGCACGTCCTTTTTCAGGAATTCGGCATGATGGGTCATGGCCACCAGCTCGATCGGATGGGTGTGGATGGCGGCCTTGTAGCCGTTGCCCGAGGCGATCATCTGGTTGTGCATCGAGAGGTGCGAAGCCAGTTCCGAGGTGGGCTTCACCGCTTTGTCGGCGATGATTTCGTAGTGGGCGCAATCGTCGGCGATGCGGATGATCGAGCCGTTCTCCATCGGCCAACGGGCCAAGTCGCGCATGCGGCGGTTCGTGCCTTTGCAGAAGAAGTAGCAGCCTTTCAGTGCCGACAGCGTCGTGCCGATGGGGTATTTCTCGCTGATGGAGGCCATCGCACGGATCTCCGCATCGACATGTTCCGTGATGTTGATGGTGATGTTGCCGCCGTTGCGTTCGGCCCAGCCGCGTTGCCAGAGATAGCCGGCCACTTCAGCCACTTTGTCGATTTCGGCCTTCAGCGCAGGCCGGTTTTCGAGGATGGATTTCATAGGTTCTGAATTTTCGTTAAATCAGTTGCGGCAGGAACGACGATACGATGAGTACGACGATGCCTGCGACCAGTACGACGATCGTTTTGCGGGAACAGCCTTTCCATTCTTTGAGGATGATGCCCCAGACGTTCGAGAAGACGACGTTGAGCGCCATCAGGATGCAGAAAGCGAAAGTCATCAGCACCGGCGATTCGGTCAGGAAGCCCTTGCCCAATGCCAGCCCGAAGAACTGCGAGTACCACAGCGCTCCTGCTATCAGACAGAACAACAGATTGTTGCCCCACACCGAGCCTTGCGCATAGTCGCTCCACGTCCGGTTGCGGGTGTTCTGATAGAAGCAGTAGATGGCGTTCGTCGCAAATCCGCCCAGCGTCACGAGCAGCGTTGCCGGCAGCGACCGGAACATCGGGTCGACCCCTTCGAAGAAGAGGTGCTGGCCTTTGGCCAAGCCGATGTTGAAGCAGGCGCTCATGAATCCGGCAAGCAGTGCTACGAGGATGCCTTTCGGGAAATTGAAGTCCTTGACTGCCGTGCGTTTTTCCTCCTCGCTCAGCGACGAGGCTTTCATGCTGCCGGCTACGCCGATGATGGCGAT
This sequence comes from Alistipes sp., assembly GCA_003979135.1. Classification (GTDB taxonomy): domain Bacteria; phylum Bacteroidota; class Bacteroidia; order Bacteroidales; family Rikenellaceae; genus Alistipes. The sequence continues at coordinate 4,347 of RYWP01000055.1, read as the reverse complement.
GCCGACGAGCGTCACGACCACACCGATGATGACCGAAGTCGTCAAGTCAGCCGCATGTCCCGTGAACAGCGGTGCCAGTATGGTGCCCAGTCCGGCGCAGGTTCCCAGTGCGATCGACTGCCCGAGCGCTACGCCCAAGTAGCGCATCGATAGGCCGAACGTCAGTCCACCGACGCCCCAAAGCACGCCGTAGAATATGGTCATGCCTGTACTTGCGGGGTCTTGTGCGAAAAGTTCCCAAAGCGAGTGCCCCTGCGGTATGGCCAGCATCGCCCCGATGAGGGGCAGCACGACCCATGCGAAGACGCCTTGCACGATCCAGTACGATTCCCAGCTCCACCGCTTGATTTTGTTGATCGGCACGTAGCAGCTCGACTGGCAGAATGCACCGACGGCGATAATCAGTAGTCCGATAAGGATTTCCATCGTTTAATAGGCGATATGGTACAACTTTTCGATCTCCTCGACCGACGTCGGACGCGGGTTTCCGCCCGTGCAGACGTCGTTGAACGCCGCTACGGCCAAAGCCGGAATGTCCTCCTCCTTGACGCCGATTTCGTGCAGTCGTTGCGGGATGCGGATCGATAGCGAGAGGTCGCGCACTGCCTTGATGGCCGCTGCGACACCTTCATCGACCGACATGCCCGTCGTGTCGACGCCCATTGCTTTGGCGATGCCGAGGTATTTGGCCCGTGCGGGCGATTCGGCGTTGTATTCCATGACGTAGGGTAGCAGTAGTGCGTTGGCTACGCCGTGGGGAGTGTCGTAGAATGCACCCAGCGGATGGGCCATCGAGTGTACGATGCCGAGTCCCACGTTCGAGAATCCCATGCCGGCGATGTATTGCGCTTCGGCCATGCCGTTGCGGGCTACCGTGTCCTGTCCATTCTCCACAGCATTGTAGAGATGCGTGTGAATCAACTCGATGGCTTTTTCCTCGAACATGTCGCTCATCGTCCACGCTCCGGGCGTGATGTAGCTTTCGATGGCGTGCGTCAGCGCATCCATGCCCGTTGCAGCCGTGAGCCCTTTGGGCATCGACATCATCAATTCGCAGTCGATGACGGCGCAGGTCGGGATATCGTTCGGGTCGACGCACACCATCTTCTTTTTGTTCTCCTCGTCGGTGATGACGTAGTTGATGGTCACTTCGGCCGCGGTTCCTGCCGTGGTCGGCACGGCGAACGTCGGCACGGCCTTATGATGCGTGTCGGCCACGCCTTCGAGCGAACGCACGTCGGCGAACTCGGGGTTGTTGACGATGATGCCGATGGCTTTGGCCGTGTCGATCGATGAGCCGCCGCCCAGCGCCACCATGCAGTCTGCACCCGATTTCTTGAAGGCTTCGATCCCCTGTTTCACATTCTGAATCGTGGGGTTGGCCTTGATTTCGCTGTAAATTTCATAGGGTATGCCGGCATCGGCGAGCACTTCTTCGATTTTGGCTGCGACGCCGAATCGGATGAGATCTTTGTCCGTCACCAAAAGTACCTTTTTGTAGCCGCGTTTCTTGATTTCGTCGGCGATGACGCTGCGGCAGCCAGCTCCGTAGTAGGAGGTTTCGTTCAGTACGATGCGATTCATGTTGTGCGTCGGTTTAGCGTTTCGAAGTCACTTCCTGCTCGTATTTCTGCACTTCGGCGATGTATTCCTCGCCCACGGGCACGCCATTCTTCAAGCAGAACATGTCCCAGACCGCGCCGAACGGCAGAGATTTACATTCTTCGAGCAGCGCCAGACGTTCGAATCCCTTGCCGGCGGCCTCGTATTCGCGTAGCGTCTTCAGCGGCTCCAGCAGGGCCAGCAGCATGCACTTCTGCGTCGCGCGCGAACCGATGACGTAGGCGCCGATGCGATTGATCGAGGCATCGAAGTAGTCCAGGCCGATGTGCACCTTGTCGAGTGCATCGCAGCGGACGATCTCCTTGCAGAGTTCCAGCGTGTCGTCGTTCATGATGGTTACGTGGTCGGAGTCCCAGCGTATGGGGCGCGATACGTGGAGCATCACCTCGGGCGTAAAGAGCAGCAGCGACGAAATCTTGTCGGCCACGATTTCCGTCGGGTGGAAGTGACCCGTGTCGAGCGTCACCATCTTGCCGCGGCTCGTGCCGTAGCCGATGTAGAAGTCGTTCGAACCCACGGTGTAGCTTTCCAGACCGATGCCGAACACCTTCGATTCGATGCAGTCCTTCATGTGGTCGTATTTCTGGGCGAAGATCTCGTCGAGCGAGTTCTTCAGCAGTTCGCGGTACTTCATGCGGTTGACTGTCAAATCTTTCGAGCCGTCGTGCACCCATACGTTCATGATACACGGATCGCCTTGCGCCTTACCCATCTCTTCGGCCACGGCGCGGCAGCGTTTCGTGTGCTCGATCCAGAAGTTGCGGATTGCGGGGTCGGGATTCGACAGCGACAGGTCGCCCGATTTCGGGTGCGAGAACGATGTCGAGTTGAAGTCGAGCTTCATGCCGTGTTCTTTGGCCCATTGGATCCAGCCTGCGAAGTGGCGCGGCTCCACTTGGTCGCGGTCGACGTTCTCGTTGCCGAATTCGCCGTAGATTTCGTGCAGGTTCAGGCGATGTTTGCCCGGGATGTAGCTCGTGGCTTTCAGGATGTCGGCACGCAGTTCTTCGATGTTGCGCGCTTTGCCCGGATAGTTGCCCGTGGTCTGGATACCGCCCGACAGAGAGCCGCCGAGATTTTCGAAGCCGGTGACGTCATCGGCCTGCCAGCAGTGGAGCGAGAGTTGCACTTTCTGCAAGGTATCGAGCGCCTTGTCCGTGTCGACGCCGATAGCGGCATAGCGCTCTTTGGCGATTTCATAAGCCTTTTCGATCAGGTTCTGTTTCATGGTTCTTTCGGTGTTATCAGGTTTTTGTTCGTTTGCACGTTTTTTTCGCCTCGGCAGGGCCCCAGCGAATTCGGTTTATTGTTTTTTCGTTATTCGTTCGAATTTCCGGTAGGCATCTTCCCAAAGGTCAGGATTTTCCGGTTCGAAACGATGCGTTTCGATCGATGCCGCTGTCATGCTGCGCATCTCTTGCAGTGTGTCGGCCAGTCCCAGCGCTTTGGCCTGCACCATGATGTTGCCGATGGCCGTGGCCTCCGACGGGCCTGCTACGACCGGCAGCCCCGTTGCCGAGGCGGTCATGCGGTTCAGCAGGTCGTTCTGCGCGCCGCCGCCGATGACGTGGAGCACCCGCAGTTCGAACGGAGCCAGTCTGCGGAGTTTGTCCAGCACTTCGCGGTATTTCAGTGCCAGACTGTCGAAGATGCAGCGCATCACGGCCGCATCGTCCGCCGGTGCGGGTTGGTTCGTGTCGTGACAGTAGGAGCGGATGGCCGCCACCATGTCGGTCGGCGCTGCGAAACGGGCATCATCGGGGTCGATGAGTGCGGCGAACGGTTCGGCCTGTGAGGTCATTTCGACGATCTGCGGATAGGAATAGTCCTTTCCGGCGGCTTTCCACACGGCCCGGCATTGTTCCAAGAGCCACATGCCGGTGATGTTTTTCAGTACGCGGGTCGTTCCCTCGACACCGCCTTCGTTCGTGAAGTTCATCGCGAAACTTTCGTCCGTGATGATCGGTTCGCGGGTTTCGATGCCCATAAGCGACCACGTGCCCGACGACAGATAAGCGAATTGTTCGTCTTCGGCAGGTACGGCTGCTACGGCCGATGCCGTGTCGTGGCCCGCTACGGCGATTACGGGAACTTTTCCGAGTCCAGTCGCTGTGCAGATTTCATCGCTCAGCGTGCCGATGACGTGGCCGGGCAGTACGATTTCGGGGAACAACTCCGGTTTCACGCCTGCCGCTTGCAACAGCACCTCGTCTATCTTCTTCGTTCGCGGATTCATGAATTGCGACGTAGAAAGGATGGTGTATTCGCACACTTTGTTGCCCGTCAGCAGATAGGAAAGTGCGTCGGGAATGAAAAGAATCTTGTCGGCCGCTGCCAATGCCGCGTTGCCCTCGCGATGGGCGGCGAAAAGTTGGTAGACCGAGTTGAAGTTCATGATTTGGATGCCTGTGCGGTCATAGACTTCGCGGCGCGGCATCAGCTTGAAGAACTCTTCGGGCGCGCCGTCGGTGTAAGGATCGCGGTAGGCGCGGGGTTGTCCCAGCAGTTGCCCGTCTCGGCCGACGAACACCATATCGACGCCCCATGTGTCGATGCCGATCGAGTCGATGGCGATGCCTTTGGCTGCGGCATGGCGAAGTCCCTCGCAGATATCCTCGAAGAGGGAATAGATGTTCCAGTAATAGTGTCCGAAGATGCGGGTCAGCCGGTTCGGGAAGCGGTTCAGCTCCTCGGTGCGGAGTTGTTGGCCGTCCAGAGTAGCCA
>RYWP01000054.1 GCA_003979135.1 Alistipes sp. | reverse complement strand
ATTTAATATCATCAGATGAAACATTGAACAAAAAATAGAAATATCTATGAACGTAGTATATGTAAACAAGAGATGCGAGACTTCGATACTCAAGCACGCATTCGAGGCCGCAGGATTCCGGTGCCTGCGCATGAAGACTTTTTGCGACTGCCAAGATCAAGGAAACCGACGGGACGGGGTGATAGTCCTCGACGGAGATAAAGTGTTGCTTGAAATCCGGCGCTGCAAAGACTGTTTCAAGCGGCAAAACCCGAACCTTTGCGCCGGAGGGGTAGGGCAATGAATGCACTATAAATACCTGTCTGGTAATGGCGAGTGGTGCAAATGTGGTGCAAAATAGAAATAAGAAATCGCAACCGATTGACAATTAGCTGCGATTTTCTTTTTCTGTGCCCAGGACAAGACTCGAACTTGCACGAACGTAATTGTTCACTACCCCCTCAAAGTAGCGTGTCTACCAATTTCACCACCTGGGCCTCACACTCCCGAATGAATCTCTCCTCTTTCGGGAGTGCAAATATAAAACATCTATCCCAATCCGCCAAATTTTTTCATCGAAATTGTCGGATGGACAAAGTCGTTCGTTCTTCTCCTTGCGGCGAACACCCACTATCGCAAGGTCATTTCATCGAGCAGATAGCCGGCCCCGCCGACTCGCTCGATGACGAACAGCACATAACGGATGTCGACGGCGATGTTCCGGCAAATCGACGGATCGAACGCAATGTCGCTCATCGTCGAACGCCATGTCCGGTCGAAGTTGATGCCGATCAACTCGCCGCGACCGTTCAACACCGGCGAACCGGAATTGCCGCCCGTCGTATGATTCGTCGCCAGCAAGCAGACCGGTACGGTACGTCGACCGTCGATCGTGACACCCCAGCGCCCATAATCTTTCGAAGCATGCAAATCGCGCAGCACCTGCGGAATATCGTAGTCGTAAATCTCCGGATTGTCCTTGGCGATGATGCCGTCCAACGTCGTCAGCGGCGTGTGATATTCGCCGTCGGCATATTCGTAACCGGCAACGGTACCGTAAGCCACACGCAAAGTCAGATTGGCATCGGGATAGAATGCCCGCTGTGCATCCCATTCGCGCAGCCCTTTGATATAATGCGTATAAAGTTCATTCAACCGTTTGCTCGTCGGATTGCGCAACGAAGTGGTGCCCAGCAACCACGAAATATGGCCCAGCATACGCTTCATCTCCTTGTTCAATCGTATCACGGCCATCGTGTCGGTACTCGACCACAGCCCCTCGAACACCTTGTCCGCATAGGCTTTGGTCGAACCGGCCGCAGCCACGCCATCAAGAAATTCGGGTAGACGGTATTGTTCGGGACAGCGTTTCGCGTACTCTGCAAAGGCGTACCGGAACAACGCCTGTTCGGTCGGACGGCAACGCTCGAACAAATCGGCTGAACGCTCCTCGTCGGAATACTGTGTCGGCAAGGTTCCGAGCGTTTCGCGTGTGATTTCGTAAGCGTAATAAGGCGGCAACATCCGGGCATATTCGGTTTTCATCGCCGACAACAATCCGGCATATTCGGAACGTTGCTCAGCCCATGTCTGAAACTCACGTTCGTATGCGCGTTTGGAGTCCGCGGTCCGGCGACGAGTCAGCCCCAACTGCTCGCCTTGCCATTTCTTCCACGCATTGGCGATATTGGCGTGTTTGGCCGCATAGTGGATGCGCAGCGCGGGGTCGGAAGCCTGTGCTGCAGAAATGATGTCAAGTCGACCGGTGCGGATGGCGATTTTATCGGGATCGGCACGGCGGACGACATAATCCACGGCATCGGAAAGAATGTATTCCTGCGTGTTGCCTGGAAATCCGTAAATCATCGTGAAATCGCCCTCGCGAACTCCTTTCGTGGAGAGTGCGAAATGTCGTTTCGGACGATAGGGCACATTGTCAGGGGCATAGGCGGCCGGCCGGTTGTCCTTGCCGGCATAGATACGGAAAGCCGAAAAGTCTCCCGTGTGGCGAGGCCAAATCCAGTTGTCCGTGTCGCCGCCGAATTTGCCGATGGACGATGGCGGAGCGCCGACCAGCCGCACGTCGTCGAACTGCTCATAGACGAACAGAAACTGCTGGTTGCCGTAGTACATCTGCTCGACCGAGGCTTTGTAGCCTTTGCCCTCGGCTTCGGCAACCCGTATCAATGCTTCCGGTGTTTCGCCCGCTGCGATGCGGTCGGTCACCTCCTCCATTCGCACCAAAATGCAGACGTACAGTTTTTTGTTGGGCAACTCCTCGGCCCGTGAACGAGCCCAGAAACCGTGGGTCAGATAATCGTGTTCGACACTCGAATGGGCTTGTATGGCTCCGTAACCGCAATGGTGGTTGGTCAGCAGAAGTCCTTCGGGTGAAACGATTTCACCCGTACAACCGCCATTGAACAACACAACGGCATCTTTCATCGAGGCCCGATTGACGGAATAAATATCCTCAGCAGTCAGCCGGAATCCCTTGCTGCGCATGTCGTCGATTCGGTCTGAAATCAGGCTTGGCAGCCACATGCCCTCATCGGCGGAGGCAGTGCCGACGAACAACAAAGTCAACAGAGTGAAAAGCGTACGTTTCATAAGCGGTCGATGAATTTTTCGAGTTCGGTATATACTTTCTGGATGGGTAGCCCCATGACGTTGTAGAACGATCCGTCGATATGTTCGATGGCGACATAGCCGATCCATTCCTGCACGCCGTAGGAACCGGCCTTGTCGTAAGGACGATAAGTGTCTATATAGTAATCGATTTCTTCGTCCGTAAGTCGGCGAAACCGGACTTCGCTGCGGGCTCCGAATGTGTGTATTTGCGTTTCCGAACGGAACGTTACGCCGGTGACGACCGTATGGCTGCAACCCGACAACGTACGAAGCATCCGCACGGCATCTTCACGGTCACAGGGTTTTCCGAGCACCCGCCCGGCAGCAACGACTACGGTGTCAGCCGTCAGCAGAATATCGTTTGCGGCGAGCGGCCCTGGATAGGCCTTGCTTTTGAGCCGCGACAAGAAAAGGGGAACCTCTTCGGCGGGCAGCGTGTCGGGATAACGTTCCTCGCACGGATATTTCGGTGCGAGCGTATAGGGCAGACCGCTTCCGGTCAGCAATTCCCGCCGCCGCGGCGACTGGGAGGCCAACAACAGCCGATAGGGACGAAGTTTCTCATTCAATAACATATTCGGACCGGTCGTAGTTTTTTACGTCGTAGTTTTTTACAAAAATAAGTATATTTTCAATACGTTGCAAATCAACGAAGGTCACACGCAAGTAACTGACTTACTTAATCGTAACTACTTGCCTGCTAAATTATTGCAACCTATCTTTGTCGTGCAAACCTTAAAAATCAAAGCTATGAAACAGATGAAAAAATCGGTTGCCGGCACGAATTTCAGCGCTTCCGGCGTAGGCAAACTGAACGAATTGAGCGATTACACGCTCGACTTGGGTGCCGTGAAGATTCCCGGCAAGGTGTTCGGCGGAACTATCGTCGGAGCGACCGGCAGCGAATTTTCGTTCCAGTCGTTCGCACCCGGGACGGAGACCGGATTTCTCCACACTCACAAGACGCACGAAGAACTCTATTTCTTTCTGAGCGGATGCGGTGAATTTCAGGTCGACGGCCAAGTCTTTCCCGTCAGCGAGGGTTCGGTCGTGCGGGTCGCGCCTGCCGGGCGTCGCTCTGTGCGAAACAACGGCACGGAACCGCTCGTGATGCTCTGCATCCAGTATCGGGCCGGAACCTTCACGGCCGAGGATGCCACCGATGGCGACCTGTTGCAGGAACCGGTGAAATGGTAGCCGCTTCGCGAATCGAAAAAGAGCCTCCTGCGTCATCTCGGGTGGCTCTTTTCGTGTTTATCGGATATCGAAATCGAGCAAATTCCGACCCTCTATCGTGGCACACAGATTGTCTCCGGAGCACACGGGCCCCACACCGGCCGGAGTGCCGGTAAAAAGCAGGTCGCCCATGCGCAGAGTCATGTAACGGGAAACGGTCGCAATCAGCCTATCAACCGAAAAAAGCATCTGCGACGTATCGCCCGACTGTCGCCGTTCACCGTTGATGTCGAGCGCAAAGTGCAACTGCTGCACATCGCCGCCCAGCTCTCGCAGCGGAACGAACACGGGCGAAACGACAGCCGAATAATCGAATGCCTTGCAGCGTTCCCACGGCAGTCCCTGCGCAATGGCATCGCGTTGCAAGTCGCGGGCCGTGAAATCGATGCCGAGACCCACTTCGTCGTAGTAGCGATGCGCGAAACGTTCCTCGATGCACTTGCCGACGCGATTGATACGTACAATCAATTCGCATTCGTAGTGCACTTCGTGGCTGAACGTCGGGATATAAAACGGATCGTTGTTGCGCAGCAGGGCCGTATCGGGTTTCAAAAACCAAAGCGGTTCCGCTGGGATTCCCTCGGGGCCGCCGACCGAGCGGTGCAACTCCTCGGCATGCGCAGCGTAGTTTCTTCCGATGCAGATGATTTTCATGGGGTGGGTTATTTCATTGTGTGGCGCGCTCGCGCGAACGGACGTCAAAAATAACATTTTGCATCCGAATTCGCAAACCGGCCGCTTTTTCGGAAAAATTTCCTATCTTTCGAATCAGTTTAATTCTGTTTTCTAATAGCATCCGATATGAAAAAATCAACCGTTTTAGTCTGCGGAGGTGCCGGTTACATCGGTTCACACACCTCCGTGGAGCTTATCAATGCCGGTTATGGTGTCGTTATCGCCGACAATTTTTCCAATAGCGAAATGGCCGCCGTCGAGGGCGTGCGTCGTATCACAGGGGTGGATGTTCCGTTCGTCGAGGTCGATTGCTGCGACCGCGAGGCGTTCCGCAAGGTATTCGAGCAACACGAATTCGATTCGGTGATCCACTTCGCAGCATCGAAAGCCGTCGGTGAATCGGTACAGAAACCGATGCTCTACTACCGCAATAATCTGACATCGTTGATGAACATCATCGACTTGATGCGTGAATTCGGCCGCAGCAATATCGTTTTTTCCTCGTCCTGCACGGTCTACGGAGAGCCCGACAAACAGCCCGTCACCGAACAGACGCCCCGCAAACCGGCCACGTCGCCTTACGGCAACACGAAACAGATTTCCGAGGATATGCTCCGCGATTCGGTCGCCGCATACGACGGATTGAAGAGCATCGCACTGCGGTATTTCAATCCGATCGGGGCCCATCCGTCGGCGCTTATCGGCGAACTTCCCCGTGGGGTGCCACAGAATTTGGTGCCCTACATCACCCAGACGGCTGCCGGATTGCGCGAATGTCTGTCGGTTTTCGGCGATGATTATCCGACACCCGACGGGTCGTGTATCCGTGATTATATCGATGTAGTCGATTTGGCCAAAGCTCACGTCGCCGCCATCTCTCGTATGGTCGAAAATAAGAGCGAGGAGCGGTACGAGATATTCAATATCGGCACCGGTCGCGGCGTCTCCGTCTTGGAGTTGGTGCACAAGTTCGAAGAAGTCAACGGCTTAAAAATCAATTACAAGATTGCTCCGCGGCGGGCCGGCGACATCATCGCGATTTGGGCTGATCCTGCTCGCGCCAACGCTGTACTGGGTTGGCGGGCTGAGCGGTCGCTCGACGAGACGTTGGCCGCTGCTTGGCGTTGGGAGAAGCACGTCCGCGGCATCGAATAGCACATTTCATTAATTCGAAACAAATCGGCAGCCCGAATCATGATTCGGGCTGCCCTGCTACATATTGAAAAGTTTCCGTATTTAATTCAGCAATATCCCCAAATCGGCAATGTCAACCGTATCGCTGTATACAAATATGCCATCGATAACGACATAAGCCTTTATCCATTGTACATTGAAACTATTCGATAATTGAAAATCCCAAGCAAAGGGTTCATAAATCGTACATCCTTTTCTTTGAATATCCACTCCGTAACCGTGATGCAACATGTAACAGAATCCCCATTCCGATACGCCGCTTATATAAGAATAAGTAGCTTTTACATGAATATTTTTGGTTTGGGCATTACTTGTGACTTCAATTTTCACCGTTGCATCCTCTACACAGTTTTCAGGATATTCGCAACCACCGAGCAGCGAGATTATACCTATCAGAATAAAAAAAATATACTATTTTCATAAGCTTGAAATCATAAGAAAATCAGAATGCCGAAATTGACATCTCCATAAAATCTGTTTCTGCTGTCCATATTGAGATTCGCGATAGCATCGTATCCGACTGACAGACCGATATGTTTCCATGGTTTTACGATGATACCGATTTCTGCTTCAATACCTCGTATGGGAGTGGATTGATAATGCAAAGTCCGTTCTTCATTCGAATATGCGATTTCGCATCGGCCGTATCCGGCACCCAAATATAGATGAACGTATTTTTTAATCGAATAAATGCCGCCGATCACTCCGCCTAATCTCGAATAGTTTCGACACTCCTAGAAACTCTTTTTTTCTCTTTCTCGCTTTGCTTGTTCTTCGCGTTGACGCTGTTCTACATTATAATAGGGTACTTCCTTGAATCTGAGGTTATTCTCGAATATATCGTTAGGTGTCAGAATACTATTATACATGGTAATTTTTCCATTTAGTTCGTGCCACAACAGCCCATATCCTTTTGCCCAATAATATATACTAAAAAGCGAATTTTTTACTGCAATTGCATTTATATCTTGCCATTGTCCCCCTATGCAAACATTAATTGTAACCAATCTCGCTTCGTAATTCGTAGAATGTCCAAATTCCAATTTATTCCACTTTTCTACTTTTCCAACATCAGGCAGAATCAATACGATTTTTCCATTTTCTTTAATTCGATTGGCAGATATCTCTATGATCCAATTATTTTTATCTCCTATTGACGTATACCGGCCATGCCGTTTATCATAAAATAACATTTCTTCCGAAAGATTGGAATTGCCACCCCAATGATTGTGAACAAACTCAAAGTTTGCTATTACCCCCCCCCTCTTTCGAATGCTTCCAAAGTTGATTCATATTCGTAAGATCGGGAAGTGATCCTATGTCAATAAATTGGGTCACCCCTTCCGGATAATAATAATCGATCGCTTTATCCTGTGCCTTGACAGATAAACCGACCGTTACGACGATAACGAGTAAAAAATGTTTCATGTCTCTTATTTATTATATTTCAATACATCGAAAACCTTGAGCATTCGTTCCAGTTCCGACACTTCGTCCGGCGGAATAAAATACCCTTTGTTGATTTTGGAGCATTTGATGGTGATGATATTGGTATCGATGTCTTTCAAGTCTCGCTGCACTGTCCTTTTCGAGATTGCAACCCCATCCACATCTTTCAAAGATTTCTGCAACAGAACAAGCAAATCTTCGAGGCTGATATACCGATTCGCTCTGATCAGATCGACAATCAGAACATATCTGTGGAGCCAACCTATTTTGGACATATACTCCTTTCACGCAGTCGTTTACTTGTGTGAATTTTTCCCGTAAGACCAAAGGAACTTATCCAATTCCCAAAGTGTACAATTCAAATCGAAGAACGTCATGAGTGATTGTATCCATTCTTTGAAGATGGCGTAGTCGCGAAGATTGTTTTGCGCTCCAGTATGGAATCCGAAATTTCGGTTATAGGCTTTCAACATCTTTTCGACATGGCTATCGAAGATCGGATAGGCCTTAGGATTCAAGTAGTTGCAGAATTTGGTAGAAAAAGAATAAAATACCGACTCCTTGCATCCTTTTCTGCCGATTCCATGACCGGTTGCGATCATTTCGACCGCTTCTATTTTGCCTGTTTCGATAGCAGGCAAAATCATATCTTTCTTTTTATAAATATGATCTGCCACTCGGTAAACATCATACAAATTGGTACTGTAAATTTGGTTAAGAAATACGACCGCTAATAAGATGCTTTCATAATCTCCTGCAAACTTCGTGGTCAGTCTGCGTTGAATTTCATCGGCATACGAATAGCGAGCATCATTTTTATACTTTTTGGAGCATCTCTCTACCAAAGCATTTGAGGGCCTTTCCAGCATGGAATCAAGGTCGAGTCTTCATGTCAGTAGTTTTGGATTGCTAAATTAGACTGTCACAATGCCAAAATATGGCATTCTGTTCGGGCAAAATAAAAACGTGGGCTGAAACTTATTTGCTTATTGAGGTATCGCCAAACACCTTGCTACCAAATAAGTAAAGCCCACGTCGGAATACAACGTGAACATCAACCTTATTCTTGACAGCTTTTTGATTTGGCGATTTTCAATAAGCAAGAATAAAAGCTAACGCTTTAATTTTCGATATGTTGAATTTTCGACTACATTTTACGGTTTATAGGACAAATATACGATTTTCATCAAAAAAGTTTGTTTTTGTCGATTATTATCTTCAAAAACGAGGTCCGCGGCAATAATTAGGGGGGGTGTATTGTTTTTTGGGGGATCGGCATAAAGAATCTGACAGATTGAAGGACGGTGAGTTCTCACACAACGGCAAGCGACAAGCCACGATTGCCAGTTGGGCCGACCTCAGTACATGGTCGGAATTCGTATACCGTCCGTATCCGATACCCGAAACCGCCGTTCCCGAAGTATCACCGCGGACCTGATTATCAGAAGGAAGCGAGGATGGCTCTTCAACCGCCCTCGTCCTCCTCGAAAGGCATCTTCCACTGGGGCAGGAAATGCTGTTTGATGACAGCCTTGCGGAAGTTGCCCGAGAAGTCGAAGTATTTGCGCAGGGGCGAATCCGAAAACTGCGCTTTCAACATCCGGAATGCCTTGAAGTGCACGAAGTGTCCGCAATAGGAATTCAGCACGGCCCGAATCTCGACCAATCGATTGTAAGCGACGGCTCCGTGCCGGCACTCGGCCTCCAACTGGCTCATGCGGACGTGGAAACGCTTGACCGAAGACTTCGTGGCATAACGCCGGAACGGCTTGACGTAAGCTCCCAAGAATGCGACGCCGTAATTGTAGGGTTGCAGGACGATCTTCTTGGGATGGATCGTCAGATGCAACTCCGCCTCCAAGAACTCCTTCAACCGCACGACCAACGCTTCGAGATACTGCCGGTCGGGATGGATGACATAAAAATCGTCGACGTAACGCCCGTAATGCCGGCAATGCAACTGGCGCTTGATGAACTGGTCGAAATGATCCATGAAGATGTTGCTGAACAACTGCGAGGTGATGTCGCCGATGGCCAGTCCGACGTTCTCGGGGGTGTTGAACAGGCTCTTCGACGCAGGCAGACCGTCCCAGTCGGAGGCACGTCCCAAGACGTAACATCCTTCGGTGGGATTGCGGAACAGAATGACTTCGATCAGATAGTCGATCAATTCGCGGTCGAGACGGTCGCACCACCGACGGCCGTCGCCCGAAGGACGGGGCCAGTACTTGTCCAGACTCTCCATCAGGATGCGGTGCAGGATGCGTTTGTCGATGCTCATGAAGTAACCCCGCAGGTCGAGTTTGAGAACGTGCGCCTTGCGGGTGTAGTTGTGGGTGCAACTGCGCAGATGATGCTCCAACCGCTCGATGCCAACCAGTACGCCCTTGCCCTCGCGGCAGGAGTAACTGTCGAAGATCATGCGTGCCTCGAACATCGGCGCGATGTAATTGTACAACAACCGGCAGACGATGCGGTGGGCGAAGGGCGAGGCGAAGATTTCGCGTTTGACCGGCACTTCCGTGATGAAGCAGATGGCCGGATTGGGTCGATACGTCCGGGTGACGATCTGATTGCAGAGTTCGACCAGATTGTGTTCGAAATTGAATTCGAACTTCAACTGACTGTTGGTGTTGCGTTTGTGCTTTCGTGTGTCGAAATAGGCCCGGAAGAGATCGCCCAATAGTTCGGACTGACTCTTTTTCATAAAATGCAATTCTCTTTCAAGCAGCGGTAAATACTCGGACACAGCGCACCGTTAAGCCGTTCGCACGGTTCGTATTGTTGAGCGGGTTCACGTTCGAGGAGTTGAAGTTCAAGTTCCCTGCGTTCGTCGAACCGCCAGTCGGAGCGCTACTCCAATAGTCGCCTTCCGAGCCGACATTCGTCAATGCACCGGAGGTACGGTGGCGAAAGCCAGAGAGACGCGCGAGGTATAAGTAACCGCTTACTAAATTATGCAGGGGGCGTCCTTACGGAACAGACCCTGCCACAAATTAATTTTCATTACCGGCGGACGAGCAGATATCGGATCCGTTCGCATGATGCCGGTGGGTCACTGAATTTACAAGACACGCTTCCGAAGGTCGTAACCTTGACGGAACTCCGATCCTGCTCTGTTTGAAGAGAATGGCCTTGTAGATCAGTATGTGGTTAACAAAATTTTTCCTTTCAAGCAGCGGTAAATACTCGGACACAGCGCACCGTTAAGCCGTTCGCCCGGTTATCATTGTTGAGCGGGTTCACGCGTGAGTCGTTGAAGTTCAAACTCCCCGCGTTCGTCGAACCTGCACTGTTCGGAGAGCTACTCCAAGACCAACCGCCCAAGCCGACACTCGACAATGCACCGGAGGCAAGATTGCGATAGCCGGAAGCGGCCGTGAGCCCGAAACGCTGAATTTGAGGTAACCGCTTGCTACATGGTACAGGGGACATCCTCTGCGGAACGAACCCTGCAACCAAATT
>RYWP01000053.1:3159-10647 GCA_003979135.1 Alistipes sp. | reverse complement strand
TGCTTCCTCGTGGGAAGGCTTTTTTATTTGCCACGGCCGGCAAAGCCGCAGCGAACAACAATCGGATAACCCGTATCCGCTACAATAGGTATTTCAAGTCCGTTGCATCGTATAAATCGGGCAGTCGACGGTCATCGACAAGAATCGTCGGTGTCCCCGAAATACCGGTCGCTCGGCAGTATTTCACATGCTTGTTCAGTATCTCCTCCGCATCGGGATGAATCGACGCTTTGGCCGGTAATTCGTGATACTCGTACCATTCGGCGATCATCCGTTCCGTCTCTTCCCATCCTCGTTCAAGGCTGGCCGAAATCAACCGTAACGCAGCATCGTGGGAATGTTTGTCGCCATCGTTGACGACGAAAATCAGCCCGACTCGGTAGCCTCCCAATTCACTCAGAGCCCGATGTGCTTTTGCGCATTTGGGGCACGACGGGTTCATTACGACGGTCAACGTGTGTTCGGCGTCCGCACCATTGCTTATCGGCATAACTGTCCGACTTTCAACGGCAGTTATGGGTTGTTGTGCGAGCAAATGCCAGAACGTCTCGGGCGAACCGAGCAGTCGTTCATGTTTATAACGCAGCGATTCGACCTCCTGTACTCGTTCCAGTAATACGACAAGCCAACGCAAGGACAATACTCCGATTGCAAACGCCAACCCGAAAGTCAGCCAGTCGGGACAGAACGAACCTGAACGCAATTCGTGCGTTATTGCGATTTCCGATATGAAATCGACAACCAATACCGCATCTATCGCCAGACACAGCGGACACCATTTGCGATGATAAATCTGCCACACAAACGAGTAGCCGACAAAGAACAAAGCCAGCATATCGAGCCACGGAAAAACACCGTCCGGTTCTCGGGCTATGAAGAGCCCCCAAATAAGCGATACGGTAAAATAGACCAACGACAACTCTCCAAGCGATACCCAGCCGAAAATCTTCGCCCCGGCCGAGCGGAAAACCTCGTTGCAGTCGGAATGTTTGCCAAGCCGGCAGAAACGCTGTGCGAGATGCGGATCGAAAGAAGCCTTGAATACGGCTGCCAGCGAAACTGCGAAGCCGATGATTTTTACAACATACCGCAGATCCGAAAATTCGAGGGCATGCAACATTCCGATGACGAGCAACAAAACGAACAATCCGGCCAGCCAATAGCCGGAGGTTCGTTCAACAAAGGCTAAGGCTTGTTTGATACAATATATGGGGAGCGATTCCTCTTTCGTCTCTTCGCCCTTTTCGGCCAACAGCACCGTTCCTTCCCATACCGCTCTGAACTGCTCGAAAGTCAAGATAGCAGACTTCCCGGATGCAGCACACAGCATAATGGTCTGCTGCTCCTTATTCAGCTTTTCGACGAGGTAAAACGGATATTCTCCGTTACCGGCAACTGCAATGAACGGTCCCTCGACCTCGAAAAGCTGTCCGAACTCCAGACGGCACACCATGTTGGGCACATGCAGTGCGTCGAGCGTGTCGCTCAACGAACGCAGACTATGCGGCAACGGATGATGGGAATAAGCATCCTCTATTTTCAAGAGGCTTATTCTGATTCCCGCTCTATGGAATAGGCGATAAAGCAATCGAGGTACAGGATTCTTCATGAGGGAGTATCATTTCAGGCTGAACTTAATTTTGAACATGACTGAAGCCGGCCGGAGTTTATAGGAGTAGACATAGTCGGTGATGTCGCTTTGCGAGATCGAACGGAACGTTCCGGTGTCTAAAAGGTTGCGGCCTTCGAGCATGTATTCCACGCGTTTGCTCTTGTAGGAGAGCGACGCATCGAGGAAGAACATGTTGCGGTCCCGACCTCCGATGGCTGCGTTGTAAAAGTGTTCGCCGCCGATACGGCAGATGAATTTCTTGCGGATGATGAAATCGAGCGCTGCATGCTGCCGCAGCATATCGATGGGGCGCAGCTTCTCACTGCCCGCCCTGCTCTCGCTGCGCGAGTATTCGCCTCCGTAATCGAACCGCACGGCCTGCGTGAAGCGCGTGTTGAACGACAATCCTGCCGTAGCACGGTCGTAGCGTGTCAGCAGCAGTTCTCCCTGCCGCAGCACTTCGTTCCACGACTGCGAGAAGCCGCCCGAAAGGTTGACCGTGGTGGCGATGCCGTCGAAGCGTTTGCTGACCTTGGCGGCAAGGTTGTAGCCCTCCGAACGGTTGTCCATCGCCACAGCTTCGATGCGGCTCAACGAACCCTCGTAGGTGGTACCGTACATCAGATTGCGTCTCGAACGGTAGTAGCTGACGTCAACCGACCCGAACAAGGCACGGATGGCATTGCCGTAAGAGAGCGAGGCGGTGTAGTTCTGCCTCCGGTTACGTGAGACGTCGCCCTGTCTGCTGGCTATCATGCGGTAGTCGGTCATGATATAACCGCCGTAGGTATCGTACAGACCACCCACCAACTCGTTGTATGAAGCTCGGGCCGAGAATTTGAGGTTGTATGTGACGGTAGCTTGGAGCGAGAACGACGGTGCTGCGAACAGCCGATTGCTCCGAACGACTGTCTCCCTTATCTTGTCCTCGGAGCGCAGGCTCATGAAATCGAGCGGCACGGAGAGCGTGGCCGAGAATTTGTCGCCGACACGGTAAGTGACAGAGGGCCCCACAAGCACGTCGAGCTTGCGCCACCGGATGTCGTTGCGCATGCTGTCCGCTGCGGGAAGCGTCCGCCTGTCGGCATTCTTAGGCGAGAGCTCCGAATCCATGCGTTCAAGCTGCGCATTGAAGCCGGCGCTCAGAAAGAAACTCCACCGCCGGACGGTATATGACGTATAGGCGGAGTTGCGGGTGCGGAACCGGCGGCTGTCGAGCCTTTGCAAGGCATCGGGATAACCGACCGGAGAATCGAACACTTCGGGATAGAGCATGGGCGCGACGCGCAACGAAGAGGGCTGCGACCCGAAATCGGTGTCGCTGCTGAAACTGAGCGACGTTTTCCCTATGCGCCGGATGGCCGAGAAACGGTTCCTCAGGGTTATGCGCGGCAACCGGAAGCGCTGGTCTACCTGCTCGTCGTCGCTGAGTACCCGGCCGCAATCGCGGTTCCACTCGCCCTCGAAAGTAATCTTTTCAAGCAGATAACGCATGTCGGTATTGGAGCGCAGCAGAAAGTCGACCTCCGTGCGGTCGATGCGGTGTGCGGCGAGTGTCTGCTCCGTGACGACGAGCGGAGGAGCATCGGGCAGGAAATAAGTTGTAACCGAACCTCCCCGAGCATTTTGCAAGTCGTGCAGATAAGAGGCATTGGCCGTCAACTCCAACTCCTTTTTGAGCTTGACGATGGCGTTGGCCGAGACGCAGTGCACCTGATTGTCGAGATAGCGCTCTTTCTCCAAAGCCGGCTGTGTAGGTTTGTGCACGCCAAGCAAGGATGCCGCGGCATCCGAACCATCGAAGAACGATTGCAACTCGCGGCCGACGTCGTCGCCCGAGTTATTGGTTTTGTAGGTATCGAGCGTCTGAAATTTACGCCCGAAATACATGGCAGTAGCCTCGGCATTCCACATCCATGGCTTGTATCCGGCGCCGAGTTGGAGCGTACCGTTCCAGGTGCCTTTGGCCGAATCCTTCAACCGCAGGTTGATGGCTGCACGGTCGGAACTGACGAGCTTCTTCAACGCCCGGATGGGCTGGTGGTTCTCGAAGACCTCGACCCGGGCGATGTCCTTGGCCTGTATGTTGTTGGTGGCGATGCCGTAGCGGCCGCCGAGCATGTCCATGTTCTCGACGTAGAACTTGTTGATCGATTTGCCGTTGTACTTGATTTCGCCCGACTTGGCCACCTCGATGCCGGGCATCTTCTTCAGCACGTCGCCGATGGAGCGGTCGGTAACGTTGGCGAACGAAGCGACGTTGTAACTCAACGTATCCGAATGCCGTTCGACGGACTGCGCCTTGACCGTGACCTCACGAATTTTCAATTCGGAAAACGTCACGGAAAAGTCGACCGTCTGCGTCCGTGCGACGATGAGCCGGGATTGTGCCGCGATGTTGAACCCCGTGACGGCCACGACCAACGAATCGACCTTGGCGCTGCACGGAATCGAATAACCCCCCTTGTCCGACGTAATCGCATAACCGTACATGATGCGCCGCCCTGCATCCAGCAACATGACGTTCACGCTCTCCACAGCCCGGCCGCTGTCGGCACTGCGGACCGTACCCGAAACGGTAATCTGAGCCGAGGCAACGGAGGCGCACGACGACAAGACAAACAACAATAAGAGCAAACGGCGCATGGCGATATTTCTTTAATTATTCCAGTTCGAGAGGATTATAACGCACTTTCCATTCGCCATCGAGTGGCTGGTGCGTTTTCATGTCCAGTACTTTGATCTCCCCGTTTTTGGAGAAATAATCCATCGGATGCTCGTACATCCGGCGCTCGATTTTCTGCCATTTGGCTTTCGACATCTTCACCGGGCGCCAGTCGTAGCAAACAATAGGTTCCGCCTCGGTGCTGATACCGTCGAACTCGAAGCGATAGTCGCCCGAGGCATCCTCGACCCGAAGAATCAGACCTGGCAGGCCGCCCAGTTTCCAAGGACCAACAGCGAAAGGCAGATCGGGTGCGAACCACACACGCCAATCGCGGCCTCCGAACCGTCCGTCGGCACGGATACAACGATAACCGCCGACAGAATCGGTCTGCCCGGAAATCGTCCATTCGATCTGCGGCACGGGTTCGCTGTATTCGACAACTTGCGTAGAGCCTTGCAGAATCCGCGAATATGGAATACGGTGCTGTACTGTCATTCGTCCTGTCGGATAATTACGAAATATTTCATAGTCAACCATATTAGTGCGGAAGCGGAACTTGTTTCTTTCGCCGTAAGTGAGATTGCGGTCCCACAGATGCAAGTCGTGCGAGAAAGTCTTGCACACCGTACGACCGATCTGAAGTGTCAGCCGGTCCTCGGCTTCGGAAAACCCACCGTTGAAGTTGTCCACTGGGTAGAAATAACGGTAATAAACCATGCAGTGGGGACTATCAAGCGTATCTGCTGCTGGCAGATGCGCCGGCAAGGTCTGAAACTGTTGACTGACGGCCGTGACGCGAACTTGGGCATAACAGCTGATAGCACTGAATAACAAAGAGAAAAAGAGTGTGCTATTTTTTTTCATAATCTCGGTTTTTAAGTTCAGCCCCTTTATTTAAGGGGCTGAACCGGTTGTTACTAGTTGCAATAACCGGAACCATACAAAGACTTGATGTATTGCTCTACATCTTTCTTGGTTTCACCCTCAAATTGACCGACCTACTGGCTAAGGCCCCGATCCGATTCTGAAATCCCGCTACTCCAACTCGATCGGATTGTAGGGAATCGTCCATGAAGTAAGCTGTTCGGCCGGCTCTGCCAACGTCGGTTTGTAATAAACCGTATTCCCTTTTTCCAACGAATTGAGGGGATCGGCATGTATAAGCTCGATCAAACACATCCAATCCTTGCGGGACAATCGACGCCTGGGCCTTTTATATTCGACCATCGGTTGGTTGCAAGTACGGATGGCCGTGCATTCGAATTTGTAGTGTCCTTGCGTATCTTCGAATGCAAGCACAAGCCCGGGCAGCCCCCAAAGTTTCCATACGGCACTATTCAACGGCAGCTCGGGGGCGAACCAGGCAATCCACTTCCTGCCGCCAAACGAGGCAAAAGCCCGAAAACATCGATAACCGCATATATCCCGTACGTGGTGTGTCAATGTCCATTGCAGTCGTTCTTTGTCGACCTTATAAGCATAAAATACTACCGGCGGCCCTGAGGGATACCGATATAAAGTAGTAAATGCGGCATTTTCCCGATCTTCGACGATCTCCCAATATAACGGGTGATATTGTCGTAAAACACAACGCTGTTCCGCATAATCGTTCGGACGACCGTAACGTTTCCAGACCGAGGAAATGGAATCGGACAAGTATTCGATTCTACCATAGAAACGGGAATATCGGCGGCCTATTTCGAGCTGATATACATCCTTATACGTGGAATTCATATCAAGCGTATCAGGCACATAACGTACTGCATAGTCGACAATGCAGTTGACTGTGTCCGTAACAAACGGATTATCGATCGCAATCGACAAGTATGTCAAATCCAGCGAATTGCGAATAATTACCGTTCCTTCGTCCTCCTGTCCCTGCATCCTTAACGGTATGCATAGCAGACATATGATTATAAGGTTACGCATGTGCGAGATTGGTTTCGAAGAATAACCGAAGAAAAGCTCTTGGCTTTTCTTCGGTGGGTTATATTTATCTGCACCGAACTTCGATGCGCTCATCCTCATAATAAACCTGTCGATATTGACTCAACAGCTGCTCGGCGACCTCTCTTTTCGAATTGCCCAATGCAGCGCCCGAGGAAATGATTTCGCCATCGACGCTAACGGTGCAATCGAATTGTGCTCCGCCTTTCACGTTGTTCATTTCCTTTTTCGAGAGCTGCTGTGCAGCGAAATTCTTCATGGATTTCATGATTGTAATTTTTAGTTTTTTCAATTTTGAAAATTCGGTCGGACTTTTGCTCTTCGACGGATGCTCCGAGACCGCCGTTTTCATTGTCGCACTGCGATTCTGAAAAGATTTACTACCTTTGCGATGCCTTTCTGCGATTTGGTTGGACATGCGAGTTCTCAGGCTCGGTTTTGCTTCCTCGTGGGAAGGCTTTTTTATTTGCTACGGCTGGCAAAGCCATAGTTGAATACACTTCTATAATGTGAAATTGCCATAAAAAGATCTGTCGGAATCCGTTTCTATCTCTATGAGATAATCACCGGGGGCATCCGAAATAGTTATCTCCACATAGCCATTCCCCATCTCAAACCATTGCTCGCCGGTCGAGGTGTTGACGACCATGGCGGTAAATGAAATGTTATCATCGGGAAATTCGACCACGACCGAGTTGCTGAAACCATGGTACCAACAGGCAGGTAACAACACCACGCTACGAGGTTGGCGCACTTTTGATTTGTCATGAAGTATGACTTCTTTATCGACACGTTTTTCATCCCCCTGAATAGTTTGAGAAGTTGCAATGCCCATTATCAGACAAATTGCGAGAATAAATTTTTTCATAAGCGTGGCATTAATTTACTATACAAAATTACGAGACAATAGAGTATAAAGACTAAAAAATGAGCTAAAAAATTCTATCATCACGCAGTCTTAAAGTTTTGAAAATAAACAAATTACACACGCGATAGATGCCGATTTTCTATCACATGCGTAACGTGTTGATTATTAAATGCCTTCCCTTTTGCGGGGGGGGGTATTTTGATAGGTGTGCTGAATATCAGAAATTTATCTAATATTTCGCAGAAATAGCACCTTGGATGCAGCTGCGGAATTGCCGATCAGCATCTTCAGACGGGATTTTCGATTATAGATGTTATCTATTTTTGTCTGCATGAAAATGCTGATGGCGCGGTATGAAAACCCGGCACAAAGATAACAGAACAAGTCGTAGTC
>RYWP01000053.1:0-3149 GCA_003979135.1 Alistipes sp. | reverse complement strand
CGTTGCAAAGATTCACAATCCGTTCCAATTCGCTCTTCGTCTGTTTGTCGGTGCCTAAATTCTGAATCGCCCGTTTGACCTCATTATAAATCGCGATTTGCTCGTTCGGAGTATCCCGACGCTCGTAATAGGTGCAGCCCAAGCTGTCTATAAGCTCAAACTTTTCATGGAAAAGCTGTGTGACCAAGTGAGACATCTCGGTGTTCTTGCTCTGCAATACATCTTGAATATCGCTCGCGATATTCATATATCGTTCTATTTCTGTATTCTTCCGTTGAATGCGTCTGTACAGCCAAAAAATTACTGCTCCTGCAAAAAGACAGATAGATAGGATAACAATGATTCCCAAGCGATGGTTCGCTTTCAACTTATACGTAGCGGCATCGGCTCGGCTGCGGAAATGGTCTCGCTGAGTAGTAATTACTGATTGCTGGAGCATTTGCCGAGATACTGTAATCTGAAAATCATTGCAATATTCCAATGCGTTGAGTGCTTTTTGCGGATTATTGCGTATTTTCTCGATCCAATATATCCGAAGCGAAATCTTAGCGCTGTCAGCCGACGTGGCGGCCGAATGCCATGCTTCATTCAAACAGAAGTCCACGCTGTCCGTCTTATTCTCTTGAACATAGCAATGTGCGAGAGTAGACCAATCCGAATGATCTATCGGCAACATTAACCTGTTTTTTATCGCCAATATGGACTCTTTAGCTTTTCGATAATCTCGTATGATTTCATGACATAAGGCATAGCTACTCAGGCATGCTCCCCACAACGCAGTATCACATCGCTCCTGAGCTAAAACGATGGTTTGTTCCAAAAGTTCTTTTTCTTTAGTTCTATCGGATGCGTTGCCATATGCGATTCCCAATGCCAATAAAGCATAATCTTTATGCAATGATGCGTCTGCCTGGCAAAAACAATCGTAGGCTTTTTGTGCATATTTCAACTCTTCCGCGGTGTTGTATGTATCATTATATATATCGGAAATATTCCGATATATCAGACCGCAATAAAGATAATCTCCTGCATGAAGAGCATATTCTTCGGCTTGCAGAAATGAAATAATGGCATTTTGGTAGGCGTGGGCATTATATTGCACCCGGCCGAGATAGTAATATGCAAGCATCTTTTCCCTCTCGGTTCCATGCTCTTGATAATAGTTGATTGCTACGAGAATCAAGGAATCGTTCGTCTTGTCAAAATAGTTTTTATCGAGAGCCTGTGAATAAAGCAGAGCGTATTTTGCCTTGTCTTTCCTACGCGATAAATTGTCGGGATCGATCTGCTCCAGAATATTTAATGAGCTATCAGGCTTTTCCTGCATCAGAACTTCGGCCTGATTCAGCGCCATCTCCGAAGCCGTATTGCACCCATAAAAGAGACATAGTAATATTACGAGATAAAGATATTTCATCATTTCCTACAAGAATCGAATTTATACAAAAATAATATTTTTTGTACAAAGGCCGATACATCCGATTACATTTTATCGTTATAAGGTTCATAATGGAATCCTTATACCAAAACCGGATTGACTTTTAGAGTATCAAGATTCAAATATGCACCTCGGTGTTCGATCATGCCGTTCCGGAACATTTTCCAAAGTATGTTGCAGCCCAGCTGTGCCAATGTCGAATTGATGAAAAGGTCTTGTTTTTCCAGTGCTTCGGCCAACGAGCAGCTCGGTCCCGAATCTTCGGCTTTCACCCGAGCATGGTCGGTGTATTCGGTAATGACCGGAAGCGCGGCAACCGGTTCGTATTTTTCGGAGTGCGGTTGTTTGATCTTTCGGGAGATCGTTCCCAGCAGTACTTGACCGAATGTCTGACCGTTCCCGAAATCCATCCAGTAGAGGGGCTTCTGCCGGTCGTAAAGGCTCATTTCGCGAGCTTGTTTAAGTATTTTCCACAAGGCGAGCCGGGATTTCGTATTATCCGTACAGGTAATAAATATGTTCGCCATATCGTCGCTTCCCGTTTCTCCTACCAGAGAGGGATAGCAGTGCGGTTCTGCCGTCCAGTCGTTCCCCCAAAAAATTGTTGACACGGGAGATAAGACATTGCGCCTTGTATTCGACTTTCCGCAGTTCGGTCGCCGCGTCCTGCTCTTGTCCCGACACGGCGGGGTGCAGGCCGTACTTCTGCTCCAGGGCGCGCAGAATGGCCATCGAACGTTCTCTTTCGTGCAAATCCCGAATTTTGCGCCCCGCCGCGTCGATGCGCAATGACACGATATGCAGGTGCTCGCGTTCGATGTCCGTATGTTTGAATACGATGTAGGGCTGCCCCATCTTTATCCCGAGCCGTTTGGCTTCGTTCGAGCGGGCGATGACGCAGCCGTCGTTGTTCGACAGCACGACGACCGGGCGGCCTTCGAGCGAGGGGTCGAACACCCGCTCGCACGAGGCGTAGAAGTTGTTGCAGTCACACAGCCCGTACATTCTCAGACCTGTTTGAGGACCCAGCGCACGACGCCCCAGACCGAAAACTCCTCGTCGGGGCCGATCTCGATGGCGGGGTAATTCGGATTGGCCGGAACGAGCCGGATGCGACCGGGTTCGATGCGCACGCGCTTGAGCGTAAACTCCCCGTCGATATAGGCGACAGCCAGACAGCCGTCATAAGGTTCGGCGGCTTTGTCTACGACGAGGATGTCGCCCTCGACGATCCCTTCGCCCATCATCGAATCGCCCTCGACACGGGCGAAGAACGTGGCTTCGGGATGTTTGATGACCAGACCGTTCAGGTCGAGCGACCCTTCGAGAAAATCTTCGGCCGGCGAGGGAAACCCGGCATGGACCGGGCTTTCGGCCAAAGGGTCCGGGCCGGAGAGTCGGTCTCAGGACGGAAGATTTTCAGTATTTTCGGATCGGACGGCATGGCATTCGTTTATCGCAGCGAATGACAAAAACCGGGCCTGCGAATCCGGATTATAGAACGAGATTCGGCGTTTGCAATGAACCGATAGTTCGATATCCCGCCTTATTCGTTACGAAGCCGCTGCAACTATTTCGTCCGTATTGTCCGCCAGCACAAGTCATCGAACAGCATTTGGTCGATCCACTTCATCATCGCGCAGCCACCTGCCCGCGGCAGGATTCGTTTTCCCGCAGGTGGTTGTTCGACAAAAGACGCAGAATCGTACAC
>RYWP01000052.1 GCA_003979135.1 Alistipes sp. | reverse complement strand
TTACGAGGCAATCGTTTCGAAACGGAGATTTATGTAAAAACCAAATATCAAAACACGAAAAGAAACATCTGTTACCAAAATCAACCTAATTACTTACTAATTTAACTACAACATGAAGACAACAAGACATTTACAATCTTGTGCCGCATGGGGGGGGGAACTCCGGCGGTTGTTCTTTGTTGCGTTGTTCTCGATGCTGACGTTGGGTGCGGCAGCACAGAGCAATTCAATCAAAGGTAATGTGGTCGACACATCGGGACAACCGGTGATCGGCGCAAGCGTTCTCGTGAAAGGCACGATGAACGGTACCAATACCGACATCAACGGTAACTTCTCGTTGAACAATGTTCCGGCAAACGGAACCCTCGAGGTTACTTTCATCGGTTTCAAGACGGTCGAAACTATTGCTGTTCCGAGCCAAACGTTCTTCAACATCACGATGGAGGAAGACAGCGCCACGCTGGACGAAGTGGTCGTTGTCGGTTATGGTGTCCAGAAAAAGAGCGACGTGACGGGTGCATTGACCCGCGTAGACTCCGAAACATTGAACACCAAGCCCGTTATGAATGCTTTCGAAGCATTGCAGGGTAAGGCTGCCGGTGTCGACATCACGTCGAACCAGCGTCCGGGTGAAATCGGCGACATCCGCATCCGCGGTAACCGTTCGCTGAACGCCAGCAACAAGCCGCTGTACGTTGTCGACGGCGTGCCTCTGAGCGCCGGCGGTATCGAAACACTGAACCCGCGCGACATCGAATCCATCGACATTCTGAAAGATGCCTCGTCGACCGCCATCTACGGTTCGCGCGGTGCCAACGGTGTCGTTCTCGTAACGACCAAACGCGGTAAGGCCGGCCAATTCAACTTGAACTACTCGGGTACGGTAACTGTCGAGAATATCAAGGACCTGCAGCCTGCCATGAGTGCCAGCGACATGATTACGTTCGTACGTTGGGCGAAATACAATGCCAACCCCAATATCAATCCGCGAGGCGATCAACCCTCGTACACAAGCGATATGGATTACTTCACCGGCAACCCGGGTTGGGCCAACATCGAAAAAGGCTGGGTCAACGGCGTATGGGATCCTTCGAAAGTGACCGACTACGACTGGGGCGGCCTCGTTACGAAGACAGGTATCACCCACGAACACACATTGAGCGGTTCGGGCGGTACGGAGAATGTTCAAGGTTCGTTCTCGTTCGGTTATCTGAGCAACGACGGTACGCAGAAAGGTCAGGAATACCAGCGCTACAACTTCGCTTCGACGGTCGACGTGACCCCGAAATCATGGTTCAAGATGGGCGCTTCGGTCAACCTTTCTTACACCGAGCAGCAGTACGGTTTCTCACGCACGGGTCAGGTCGGCACGAACTCCGGTCCGACCGATATCTACGGCGCAGCCAAAGCGATTCCGCGTTATGCGCTGCCGTATGATGAGGACGGTGATATCATCAACATGCCTGCAGGTTCGGAGTCAGCCGCCCTCACGGTGATGGACGAATGGACCAAATCGAACGATAACCGCGAGAGCTTCCGCGCATTGGGCAGCTTCTACGCACAAGTCGATTTCGGTGAAATCTGGAAACCGCTCAAAGGTTTGAGCTACAAATTCGCGTTCGGTCCCGACTTCCGCTATCGTCGGAACGGTATCTTCATCGACGCTTCGTCGGCAGCTCGTGCAGGCGGTAAGAACTACGTAAAATGGGGTGCAGACCGTTACTTCTCGTGGACGTTGGACAACATGATCCTCTACAACCGTCAGTTCGGCAAACACAATGTCGGTGTGACGTTGTTGCAGTCGGCTTCGAAATACAACCACGAAAACGCCAGCATGTCGGGTCAGGGTTATCCTTATCCTTCGATGTTGTGGAACAACATGGGCATCATCGACATCAAGGATACCCAATACAGTGCAGGCATGGGCACGGGCTTCAGCGAGAATCAGTTGGCTTCGTACATGGCCCGTATCAACTACAATTTCGACGAACGCTTCCTGCTGACCGTATCGGGTCGTTACGACGGTTCGTCAGTATTGGCCAAAGGCAACAAATGGGCGTTCTTCCCGTCGGCAGCGATCGGTTGGCGTATCAACCAGGAGTCGTGGTTGCGCGACAAGGATTGGATCAACAACCTGAAACTGCGCGTCGGCGTCGGTACGACGGGCAACTCGTCCGTCGATGCCTACGGTACGCTGGGCGTCGTTTCGCAGTTCAAGATGCCGGGCGATGGGTATAACAGCAGCTTCCCGATCCTGTCCACGAACGAGCCTTACTATGTCAACATGGACAGCAAGCAAAACTACATGCCGAACAAAACGCTGGGTTGGGAGAAGACCACGCAGTGGAACTACGGTATCGACTTCGGATTCTTCGACAATCGCATCATGGGTACGATCGATATCTATCACTCGCATACGAAAGACCTGCTGATGAAGGCTACCGTTCCTACGCTGACCGGTTATCAGTCGATGATGGCGAACGTCGGCGAGACGAAGAACTTCGGTATCGAAATCGGCGTCGACTTCACCCCCGTCCGCACCAAGGACTTCGAATGGGTATCGTCGATCAACACCGCTTATCAGAAAGACGAAATCGTATCGTTGCTCAACGGCAAACAGGACATGATCGACAACAGCTGGTTCATCGGCCAGTCGATCGGTGTCTACTATGGCTTCGATCATGCCGGTCTGTGGCAGGATACGCCCGAAGATCAGGCGGAAATGGCCAAATTCAACGCCAACGGCCACAAATTCGAGCCCGGTATGGTTCGTCCGGTCGATCAGGACGGCAATTACAAAATCGGCGATGAGGACCGTGTGATTTTGGGCAACAAGAATCCGAATTGGACCTTGGGCTGGTCGAACACCTTCTCATGGAAGGGTATCGAACTGAGTCTCGAACTCTACGGCCGCTTCGGTTACATGGTTTCGACGGAAGGCCAAGCCTTGTCGGGCGCTGCCAACCAGTATGAGGTCGACTATTGGACTCCCGATCATACGAATTCCGAATGGCAGAAACCTATCTACAACTCCAGCCGCAGTAGCGGTGACCCCTATTGCGGATTGTTGGGCTACAAAAAAGCATCGTTCCTGAAGGTGCGCAACCTCTCGTTGGGTTACAACTTCCCGAAGAGCATCTGCAACAAGATCGGCTTCAGCTCGTTGAAAGTCTACGTACAAGGCCGCAACTTGGGCAATATCTATTCGTCCGTCGACTTCTGGGATCTCGACCTCGGTACGAGCTACTACAACCGCGGCTTCACGGTGGGTCTGAATATCGGTTTCTAATCGTTGACTTAACACAAACACAAGGAAAAAGATTATGAAAAATATGAATAAAATATTCGCCGGTATCTTCGCTTGCGCGTTGGTACTGGGTGCGCCCTCCTGCGGCGACGACTTTCTGGAGGAGGATGCAGGGCATCTGATTTCCGACGGATTGTTGAAAACGCCCGAAGGCGTCGAGCAGATGGTCGGCGGTCTTTACGCCGATATCCGTTGGTGGGGCGGTTACGAGTGGGCCTATGGCACAACACTCTATGGCTGCGACGAATTTACGGTAGCCGGCTCCAACTGCGCGGAACCGTGGAACGACTATACAGCCAATTTCAGTGCACTCAACTGGTCCGGAACAACCGGAGATGCTAAAAACAATCCGGCTATCGACGCTATTTGGAACCAGATGTACTTCGGTATTTCGACGGCGAACCTGTTGATTTCAAGCGAGGACATAATGCCTGCATCGATCCACGATCGTGCTTTGGGCGAGGCTTATTTCCTGCGCGGTTACAACTATCTGCGTCTGTTCGGACAATACGGCGGCGTCATTTTGCAAACCAAACCTGCCGAGGTAGTAGGCGGTCAAGTGAAACGCAACTACAAGCGGGCATCGGAGGAAGAGGTACTCAACCAAATCATCGATGACTTCAAACATGCCTACGAACTGATCCCTGCCGACAACAATTGGGTATACTACGCATGGACGAAGTACACGGCCGCTCACTTCTACGCCAAAGCCCTGCTCTATCGTCAGAGCGAGCGTTGCGCCGACTGGAACAGCAAATACCCGAAAAAAGCCGACCTCGATCTGGCTATCCAGCTCTGCGACGAGGTAATGACCAACCGTCCGCTCGAAACAGACTATAACAATCTTTACGCTCACTGGACGGGAACGGACTGCGCTACCGAAAAATCGAAAGAGATTCTGATGGCCATTCCGCACAACGAAGGTTCGACGTCGGGTCGTTACGGCAACCGTACGTACAACTACTTCAACCCTCAGTTCTCGAATTTCGCAGGTGGTTATGTGCAGCGCGGTCAGTACATCGGCGGTATGGACTTCCAGCGTTGCCGTCCGACCGAATACGCATACAACGTATTCGACAATGTCAACGATTCGCGTTTGTGGAAGACTTTCAAAACCGTTTACGGCTATAACGACTACAAAGCTCCCGATGTCATGAAAAAAGCTGGTTGTCCCACAGGCAAAGAACCCAAACTGGGTGACCCGGGCATCATGTTCATTCTGAATAAGAAAGGCACCGATGTTACGTCTACCCACGGTACGATCGGACGCGCCGGTGAGCAGCACAAATTCGTCTATCCGCAAAACGTAGGTCCCGCACAATGGGGCGACAAATGGGTGCCCAACGTGCTTCCGTTGTACATCGGCGAAAACTACGAGATGGATAAGCACGGTGCATCCGGCGACCCCAACACCTGCAACTTCTACTGCGGTATCAACAAAACGGAAGACGGTACGCGTACCGCTGAAAAAGGCGATTCCCACCGCGACATTACCTTGGCCCGTACAGGTGAAACGTACCTGATCAAAGCCGAATGTCAGGTACGCAACGGCGACGATGCCGGTGCTTTGGCAACCATCAACGCACTGCGCGCCCGTGCGGCATACAAATCCGGTGAAGACCGCGAAGCATACGAAGATGGATCGCAGGCATTCAACGGAGACCGGACGAACTCAACGGCAACGGCCATTACCGCCAAGAAAAACAAAGAAGAAGACGGTACCCAGATGAGCAACCAGAAGGCATACGAATATTCGTATATCAAGAAAAACACCTACTGCATCTCGACCGGTCAGACGGCACCTGCCGGAGGTTGGCCTGCATCCGATCTGACGATTTCGGACTGGAGCAACCTGCCGGAAGAAGACAAGGCGATTCTGGATAAAATCGGCGTAGACGCAACTTCACTCGAAGGTAAAATCCACTTCATCATGAACGAGCGTACCCGCGAGTTGCTCGGCGAGTGGAACCGTTGGGAAGAATTGAGCCGTACGAAAACGCTGGTGAAACGTGCCAAGGCATTCAACACCCGCGCTGCTGCCAACATCCAAGATCATCACAACCTGCGTCCGATTCCGCAGACGTTCATCGACGGTCTGTTGGATGACAACGGCAACAACCTCACCCCCGAGGCTAAAGCCGCCATGCAGAACCCGGGTTATTGATATTCGACCCGAAGCGATAAGCAAAAGAGAGTCGTTCCGAAAAGGAACGGCTCTCTTTTTTCGCAGACGATTTTTGCAACCGGCTCACTTGCCCGCATCGGATATTTTGGCTATCTTTGGCTTTGCCGGAGATGCTCCGTCTCGGCAGAAGCAAGCATTTGCTTGTTTCTGCATCCGATTTTTCATATCTTTGTTCAAACCGAAAAACGAATCGATGAAAGTCCTGAAACTATTAATCGCAACTATTCTTGTGCTGCCGGTATTTCCACTCGCCGCCCGCGAAAATCCCGTTCGGAAAACCTACGACTTCAACAGCGATTGGCTGCTCCACGTCGGCGACCTGCCCGAAACCGAAGCTGCACAACCGGCATTCGACGACGCTGACTGGCACACCGTAACGCTTCCGCGGGCATTCAACGAGGACGAAGCATTCCGCGTGCATATCAAGGAGCTGACCGATACCGTCATGTGGTATCGCAAGCATTTCCGACTGCCCGCACAAACCCGCAAAGAAGCAGCTGCTCGCGGCCGCAAGGTTTTCATCGAATTCGAAGGTGTCCGCCAGCGCGGCGACTTCTATCTGAACGGCCACCCGCTCGGTCTGCATGAAAACGGCGTCATGGCCGTAGGATTCGACCTGACGCCCTACCTCGTCGACGGTGAAAACATCCTCGCCGTGCGCATCGACAATGACTGGGACTATCACGAAGCTGCGACCGATACCAAATATCAATGGTCCGACCGGAACTTCAATGCCAATTACGGCGGAATCCCGAAAAATATCCGGCTCCACGTGACCGGCGATCTCTATCAGACCCTGCCTTTGTACAGTACGCTCGGCACGACCGGCGTCTACGTTTATGCCACCGATATGGATATTCCCGCCCATCGTGCCGTCATCCACGCCGAATCGGAGGTTCGCAACGAAGGTTCCGAAGCCCGTCGGGTGCATTATGCGATGGTCGTCCGCGACCGCGACGGCCGTAAAATCGCTGCGGCCGAATCCGAACCGGTCGAAATCGCAGCCGGCGACACGGCCACGCTTCGCACGGAGACCCTCGCCGAGGGACTGCACTTTTGGAGTTGGGGCTACGGTTATCTCTACGACGTCGTAACGCAGCTGGTCGACGCCGGTTCGGGAGATATAGTCGATGCCGTGAAAACCCGCACCGGATTCCGCAAAGCCCGCTTCGCCGAAGGCAAGGTCTGGCTCAACGACCGCGTGCTGCAGCTCAAAGGCTTCGCCCAGCGTACCTCGAACGAATGGCCCGCCGTCGGCATGAGTGTTCCGGCATGGCTGAGCGATTACAGCAACGGGCTGATGGTCGAGTGCAACGCCAACCTCGTGCGCTGGATGCACGTGACGCCGTGGAAACAAGACGTCGAATCGTGCGACCGCGTGGGGTTGATTCAGGCCATGCCCGCGGGCGACGCCGAGAAAGACCGCGAGGGACGTCAATGGGAACAGCGCACGGAGTTGATGCGCGATGCCATCATCTACAACCGCAACAATCCCAGCATCCTCTTCTACGAATGCGGCAACAAGGCCATTTCGCGCGAACACATGATTGAAATGAAAGCCCTGCGCGACCGATACGACCCGCACGGCGGACGTGCCATCGGTTCGCGCGAGATGCTCGACATCCGCGAGGCGGAGTACGGCGGCGAAATGCTTTACATCAACAAAAGCGCCCATCATCCGATGTGGGCCATGGAGTACAGCCGCGACGAGGGTCTGCGCCGTTATTGGGATTCATACAGTTACCCCTACCACAAGGAGGGAGACGGTCCGCTCTACCGCGGCGCCGATGCCAGCGATTACAACCACAATCAGGACATGTTGGCCGTCGAAGGTGTGCGGCGCTGGTTCGATTATTGGCTCGAGCGTCCGGGGACAGGCGGGCGCGTCAGCTCGGGCGGCACGAAAATCATCTTCTCCGACACGAACACCCACCAGCGCGGCGAAGCCAATTACCGTGCAAGCGGTGTGGTCGATCCGATGCGCATCCCGAAAGACGCCTTTTTCGCCCATCAAGTGATGTGGGACGGTTGGGTCGACACCGAACACCGGCGCACGCACATCATCGGCCATTGGAATTATCCCGCCGGAACGGTCAAACCGGTCTACGTCGTATCGACCTACGACGACGTGGAACTGCGATTGAACGGCCGTCCGGTCGGTGAAAAACACCGTGACTACCAATTCCTCCACACGTTCGAGAACGTGGCGTTCGAGCCCGGCACGCTCGAAGTTTTCAGCACCTATACCGACCCTACAACCGGAGAACACCATACCGAACGAACGAACATGCTCGAAACCGTCGGCGAGCCTGCACAGATCCGGTTGACAGCCATCGAAAACCCGACCGGCTGGAAAGCCGACGGCGCCGATCTGACTCTGCTCGAAGTCGAGGTTTGCGACGCCGCCGGACGGCGTTGTCCGCTCGACGACCGCACGATTCACCTCGAGGTAGAGGGTCCGGCCGAATGGCGCGGCGGACTGGCTTTGGGCCCCGAGAATTATATTCTTTCGCACGACCTACCCGTCGAATGCGGGGTCAACCGTGCCTTGCTCCGTTCGACCCGCCGAAACGGTCGCATCGTCGTGCGGGCTACTGCCGAAGGAGTGAAAGACGCCATAATCGTACTGAAAACCCATCCAGTAAAAATCACGGACGGACTGAGCGAATACATTGCAGGCGATGCGCTCGCAGGGCGTCTCACCCGCGGCGAAACACCCGCCACCCCATCCTACCGCGACATGAAACACACCGTCGCCATTGCCTCGGCGACCGCAGGAGCCAACGAAGCAGACGTTTACAAGAGTTTCGACGACAACGAGTTGTCGGAGTGGCGCAACGATGGTCGTCCCGCGACAGCTTGGATTACCTACCGGCTGGCGGAACGTGCTGCAGTCGACGAAATCTGCATGAAGCTGACCGGCTGGCGGATGCGCAGCTATCCGCTCGAAATCTACGCCGGCGATGAACTGATTTGGAGCGGCGAGACACCCAAAAGTCTGGGTTATGTCCATTTGCCGGTCAAGCCCGTAGCGACCGATGCAATCACTATCCGTCTGGCCGGCACGAGCGAAGAGAGCGATGCGTTCGGACAGATCGTCGAAGTGGCAGCACCCGTGGCCAACGAGCTCGACCTCTACAAATCGAAGTCGGGCAACCGCGTGGGCCACGAATTGCGCATCGTCGAAATCGAATTTTTATTAACACGATAGAGTCTCCACCCTGCTTCCGGCCCTCACCAGCGCTCCCGAAAGACCTTAGATAAAAAGCCGTCGGCACGCCCGACCCCAAAAAACAACCGCTTATGAAACCGACACACTTTCTGTTCGCACTCTGCGCATCGCTCGGCGGAGCCATTGCCTGCCAGTCGCCGCAAATCACCTATCGTGACATCACGGTCGAGGCTCCGTTCGAGATGCCGACGATTCGTGAGGTTGTCTTCCCCGAACGGGAGTTCTCCATATCCGACTTCGGCGCTGTCGCCGACGGGCAGACCTCCTGCACCGAGGCATTTGCCGCTGCCATCGAAGCCTGCAACCGCGCAGGTGGCGGGCGCGTCATCGTCCCCGCAGGCGAGTGGCTGACAGGCCCCATCCACCTGCGCAGCAACGTCGACCTGCACCTTGCCGAGGGCTCCGTCGTCCGTTTTACGGACAATCCTGCCGACTACCTCCCCGCCGTGATGACCTCGTGGGAGGGGTTGGAGTGTTACAACTACTCGCCGCTGGTCTATGCGTACGATTGCGAGAACATCGCCATCACGGGCAGCGGCACGCTGAGCCCCTACATGGATACGTGGCGTGAGTGGTTCAAGCGTCCTCAACCCCACTTGGAGGCATTGAAACAGCTCTATACGCAAGCTTCGACCGACGTGCCGGTCGAGCAGCGGCAGATTGCCGTAGGTGAAAACCACCTGCGTCCCCACCTGATTCATCTGAACCGCTGCCGCAACATCCTACTCGACGGATTCCGCATTCGCGAAAGTCCTTTCTGGACGATTCACGTCTACCTGTGCGACAACGGCATCGCCCGCAACTTGGACGTACGGGCCCATGGACACAACAATGACGGCATCGACTTGGAGATGACGCGCAATTTCCTCGTCGAGGATTGCACGTTCGATCAAGGCGACGACGCTGTGGTCATCAAGGCGGGCCGCAACCGCGACGCATGGCGTCTGAACGCCCCGTGCGAAAACATCGTCGTCCGCAACTGCCACATCATCAAGGGTCACACACTGTTGGGCATCGGCAGCGAGATTTCGGGCGGCATCCGCAACGTCTACATGCACCATTGTGCGGTGGACGATGCCGTGTTGCGCGTCTTCTTCATCAAGACCAACCACCGGCGCGGCGGATTCATCGAAAACATCTTCATGGAGGATGTCCGCGTCGGCAATGCACTACGGATGCTCGAAATCGACACCGACGTGCTCTACCAGTGGAAAGACCTCGTGCCGACCTACGAAACAGCCGTCACACGCATCGAAAACATCCGCATGAACCGCGTCGAGTGCGACACCACACGCGCGATGATCGACCTCAAGGGCGACGCACGACTACCCATACGCCATATCGACGTGCGGAATCTCCATGCCAAGGCTGTAACGGAGTTCATCGAGCACACCGAGCATATCGAAGACCTCCGCACCGAAAATATCGTCTGCGACCAACTGACTGAAAAATAAATCGTCTAAACCATCAAGCGATGAAACAGATGAAAAACAGAATGCTTGCTATCTTCGGAGGCTGCCTCCTTGCGCTTTCCGCCGTCGGACAGGAAGGCGGAACGACCTTGCAAGAGCTGCGGACGAAGGACGACATACGCCGAACGGAACTTTTCAATTTCGGCTGGCTATTCAAGGCCGGCGACCCCGCTGGGGCCGAACATCCTGCATTCGACGATTCGGCTTGGCGTCAGCTCGACCTACCTCACGACTTCCAAATCGAACAACCGTGGGACGAGCAAGCAAGCCGAGCTCACGGATTCAAGACAACGGGCACGGCATGGTACCGCAAACATTTCGCCACCGATCCCGCATGGGCCGGCAAACGTATTTTCCTCGATTTCGAGGGCATTCTGACCACAGGCGACGTCTACCTGAACGGCACACTCGTCGGCGGTACAGACTACGGTTATCTGGGATTCGAAACCGACATCACGCCGTTGTTGAATACAGACGGTGAAAACGTCGTCGCCGTGCGAGCCTCGACGGAGTACACCACCCTGCGCGGTTCGCGCTGGTACACCGGCGGCGGCCTTTACCGCGACGTGCATCTCTTTGTCAAAGACCTGTCTCTTATACACATCT
>RYWP01000051.1 GCA_003979135.1 Alistipes sp. | reverse complement strand
CATAAATAGGAATCTTCTTGCCCGTAAAGGGATTGACCGCATAGGAACCCGTCGCGGCACCCGTCACACGGCGGGTCTCGGCGATGCGCTCCCGCTCGGAACGTTTGCGTGCCTGCTCGATGTAAGCCTCGACCACAGCCTTGTTTTCGGGCGTGGTCAACTCGGCCACCCACTCGTGCTCGGGCGCGATGACCATGAACGTAACGCCGAAAATCGTATCGGGACGGGTGGTGAATATCTCTAATTTGCGGTCGGAACCCGCGATGTCGAAGAAGACCTGCGCGCCAACCGACCGACCGATCCAATTGCGCTGAATTTCTTTCAGCGAATCGCTCCATTGCAAACGTTCCAACCCGTCGAGCATCCGCTGGGCATAAGCCGTGACGCGCAACAACCACTGTTTCATTCGTTTCTGCTCGACAGGGAACCCGCCGCGCACCGAAAGCCCGTCGCGCACCTCGTCGTTGGCGAGCACCGTGCCGAGCTGCGGGCACCAGTTGACCATCGTATCGGCGCGGAACGCCAACCGGTAATTCTGCAACACCTGCTCGCGCTTCTCCTCATCCCATGCGTTCCACTCGTCGGCGGAAAAATGCAACTCGGTGGTGCAAGCGGCGTTCAACACCTCGCTGCCGTGCTTCGAGAAAGCCTCGACGAGCTCGGAAACGGGACGCGCTTTTTGCGAATCGTTGCAATAATAATGGCCGTACATTTGCAGGAAGGCCCACTGCGTCCACTTGTAATAGGCGGGATCGCATGTCCGCACTTCACGCTCCCAATCGAACGAGAAACCGATTTTGTCGAGCTGCTCGCGATACCGTGCGACGTTGCGCTCGGTGGTGACGGCGGGATGCTGTCCGGTCTGGATGGCATACTGCTCGGCGGGCAGGCCGAACGCATCGTAACCCATCGGATGCAGGACGTTGAACCCTTTCAACCGCTTGTAACGGGCGAAAATGTCGGAAGCGATATAACCCAACGGATGACCGACATGCAAACCGGCACCGGACGGATACGGGAACATGTCGAGCACGTAAAATTTGGGACGAGCAGCATCCTCGGAGACGCGATAGGTATGATTTTCGCGCCAAAGTCGCTGCCATTTGGCCTCTATCTGCTTGAAATCGTAATCCATATCGGAATGTTTTTCCGGCAAAATTAACAAATTTTTTGGCAAACGGAGAGAAATACCCTACCTTTGTTTTTTATTAAAGGCTGCGCATAGTGCTTACGACCGTGGGGAGCATGCGGGCTACTTTTGAAAGCGGTTCGCGATGCGGCAGACGGCTTTATGAACTTTCGACGGTCGGAAACGCTTCCGACCCACCTTGAATAAAAAACATATTATACAGAAAACACCATGAAAATCGAAGCAAACAAAATGGTCGCTGTGGACTACACGCTGACCGTAGACGGAAAAATCGCCGACCAATCGCGTCCGGGCCAACCGCTCGAATTCATCTTCGGAACAGGTATGCTCCTGCCGAAATTCGAAGCGGCCATCCTCGGTAAGGAACCCGGGGAACGGGTCGAATTCACGCTCGAACCCAAAGACGGCTACGGCGAATTCATCGCCGATGCGGTGGTCGATCTGCCGAAAAACATCTTCATGGTCGACGGCAAAGTGGCCGATGACATGCTCTACGCAGGCAACCAGATTCCGATGAGCGATGCGCAAGGCAACCGCATGATGGGCGTCGTCAAAGAGGTGGGAGCCGATACGGTCAAAATGGACTTCAACCACCCGATGGCCGGCAAGACGCTGAACTTCGCCGTGGAAGTCGTCAGCGTACGCGACGTGACGCCCGAAGATTTGCAGGGTCACTGCTCGTGCGGCGACTGCGGAGGAGATTGCGGAGGCGACTGCCACCACGACCACGAAGGATGCGACTGCGGCGGTCATGACGGCTGCGGAGGCGAACATTAAAAACACCTCGCACCTGCCGGAAAAACGATGTTCTCGCTGAGCCAATACCGGATGTCGCTCGAAGACACCCTCGGATTGACCCGCACATCGGGCGAATGGGAACTTTGCCGCCGAGCCGATGGTGAACCGTGGTATGCGATGGGCAACACAGCCATCGTATTCCGCATCCGGCACAACGGACGTATCCGCGCGCTGCGCTGCTATCGACGCCCGATGCGGCATCTGCGTGAAATTTACGGTGAACGGCTCCTCGAACGGGAGCTGTTTCTCTTCACTGGGCCCGACTGCGGCGTATGGGTCGATGTCGTAATGGATGACTGGATCGAGGGCGAAACGCTGCGACACGTACTGTTCGAAGCAGTAAGGAATCGGGACGCTGACCGGCTTACGCAGCTATCGCTCGCATTCGATCGATTGAGTGCGGAACTGCTCTCGGACGATCGTGCGCACGGCGACCTGAAACCCGAAAACATCTTGGTGGACACAGCGGACAAACTGCATCCGATCGATTTCGATGCCGCCTATCTGCCTGCATTCGCCGGAGAACGCAGCCCCGAATTGGGCACGGCTGCCTATCAACATCCGGCCCGCACGGTCGACGATTTCCATGCGGCGCTGGACGACTATCCGGCAGTCCTAATCGCCACGGCACTCCATGCGTTGCGCGTGGCACCGGAATTGCTCGACCGATACGGAGAACGGGACGGCCTGCTGTTCGACCCGCCGCACATCGCAGAGGACGAAGCCCTGCGGGAAGTGCTGGCACTTTTCGAACGACGCGGCTGGGCAGCGCAATACCGACTTGCGGAGTTGCTGTATGCACCGACGCTCCATCTTCCGCAGGCCGCGATGCTGCTCGAAGCGGCCCACGCAGAAGTGATACGGAACATCCAGCCGAAAGAGGAGATGAACCATCACACGGCACCGAAGCCGACGGAAATGACCGAGATACCGGAACTTTTCGTTGAAGGAGGCCGCTGGGGCTATCGGCTCGGTACGGAAACAGTCGTACCGCCGCTCTACGACTGCGGATTCGATTTCACCGAAGGACTGGCAGCCGTACGGCTGAACACCACGTGGCACTACATCGATCCGACGGGACGGCCGGTGATAACCTGTCCGGATTGCGAAGCCGTGAAACCGTTCCACGAAGGCCGCGCCGTCGTCATCCGACACGGCGAACGCCTCTGCATCGACCGCACGGGACGCATCGCAGAAGAAAAAAATAAACCGATAAAAAACACGCAACCAAAATGCACGAACCCCATTCGATGAAACGCCCGCTTTTTTTACTGATAGTCGGACTTGCACTATGCGTAATCGGAAAAGCCGATGCGCAGCAACTGATTTTTCCCGATTCGGTCTGCAACGTCGGGGACATCGCCGAAAACGATCCGCCCCGCACCTACCGGTTCCGCTACGAGAACCGCTCGGACAAACCCGTCGTCATTCTGCGTGTGGATACGTCCTGCGGGTGTGTGAAAAGCGCATTCTCGCGCAAACCGATCGCCCCGGGAGCGACAGGCGAAGTGGTCGTCACATTCGATCCGCACGGCCGCGAAGGCGCCCTTTACAAACTGATGCCGGTCTACACCTCGACATCGGACAAACGACCAGCCATCCGACTGGCGCTGTCCGGCACGGTGAAACCGCCTCGCAAATAAATCGCCGACGGACACAATATTTCACTAAGAACGACGTATAATTTAGTAAACGGATATTCTCGACAAAAGAGCAAACACTGTAAAAACAGAAGATTATGAAACGGATTTATTTACTGCTTGCCACCGTGTGCATGGCATTCACGGCAACGGCACAGACAACCGAAGCATTCCCCAGCTACATCCAAGTCAACGGACGTGCCGAAAAAGAGGTGACGCCCGATGAATTCTATCTTTCGATCGTCATCAATGAACGCGACTCGAAAGGGAAAATCTCGGTCGAAAGCCAACGCAATGACATGATCGCTGCACTGAAACGGTTGGGAATCAACATTGAAAAGCAACTGAAAGTGGCTAATCTTTCGAGTGAATTTTTCAAGAAGAAGAGTTCCGTAGCCCAAGCCAAATATCAACTGCAACTGAGCACAGCAGCCGAAGTGGCCAAAGTATGGCAGGCTCTCGATGCGCTGAACATCTCGAATGTTTCGATTGCGAAAGTGACCCATTCGAAATTACAGCAATTCAAGGACGAAGTACGCATCGCAGCCATCCGCAACGCCCGCGAAAGCGCGCAGACGCTGGCGACGGCCATCGGACAACAGATCGGCAAATGTTTCTATATCTACGATTCGAACAACGATGTCCTGCCGCATTATTACAACAACAAAATCATGATGCGCAGTGGCATGATGGATGGGGCCGGGGTCGAAACCGCAGCAGAAGAAGAGGAGACGCTGGAATTCAAGACCATCAAGCTGGAATATAACGTCCAAACGAAATTCGTATTGGAATAGTCCGGCCTGCACCGACTGCAACACCGTTCGATTCTCATCCTTGCGAGTCGGACGGTGTTCGTTTTATTATCATTGTGGATACACTCGAAAAAAGTCGACGGATAATTTCAGAAATATTTGGATTTTCGG
This sequence comes from Alistipes sp., assembly GCA_003979135.1. Classification (GTDB taxonomy): domain Bacteria; phylum Bacteroidota; class Bacteroidia; order Bacteroidales; family Rikenellaceae; genus Alistipes. Next base: position 6,445 of record RYWP01000051.1, on the reverse strand, counting down.
AAATATTATGTACCTTTGCTCCGCATTTGCAACCAATGGTCGTATAACCTATGCGGAAATAGCTCAGTTGGTAGAGCACAACCTTGCCAAGGTTGGGGTCGCGAGTTCGAGTCTCGTTTTCCGCTCAAACCCTTTGGAACTTGATGTTTCAAAGGGTTTTTGTTTTCCGCAGCATTGCCGACAGCATCCATCGGATCATTGCCAGAATCATGAAACCACCGGACCAACCGAACCGCCATACACACAAAGGGCATCTTCCGATGATGGAAAATGCCCTTTGTATTTCAAGAACACGCAGTCCTTGAACAATACAACTTCGTATTATTTCTTCTCTGCGAAGAACTCCTTTACCTGATCGTTCGGAATGATACCCTCCTTAAACATGTAAGCGCCGGTCTTCTCCGATTTGACCATCTTGATGCACTTGGTAAAATTCTTACCCGTGCCGGTTTTCAACGTTGCGACTACTTTCTTTGCCATAGAGCTTTCAACTATTTGATTTCACGGTGTACGGTGACACGCTTCAGATACGGATTGTATTTCCGACGCTCCAAACGGTCAGGCGTGTTTTTCTTGTTCTTGGTCGTGATGTAGCGGGACATACCCGGAACACCGCTCTCTTTCTGTTCGGTGCATTCGAGAATCACCTGAACACGATTTCCTTTCTTTGCCATGTGTGTTCTTCTTTACTTGCTGTTTTCGAATTACTCCCAGCTTTTAATAAACGGCCTTGGCGGCGGCAGCTTCGCGCAGAGCCACTGCAAGCCCTTTCTTGTTGATTGTTTTCATACCGGCAGCAGACACTTTCAACGTGATCCACCGGCCTTCTTCCTCCGACCAGAAGCGCTTGGTTTTCAAATTCGGACTGAATTTGCGCTTGGTCTTGTGGTGCGAGTGCGAGACGTTATTGCCCACGACTGCCACTTTGCCTGTGATTTCGCAAACTTTCATAGGTTTGATTGATTTGGTTAAGTCCCGATAAAGGGAGTGCAAATATACAATCTTTTCGGCAAATAGCAAAAGAAGCCCCGCATTTTCCGCAAAACGGGCCTGCGAATCAGTCGGGATAGAGCACGTAACGCGCCCGAAGCACACGGTAACGCTCGACATCAGGCTGCCAGCGGGCGCGGATTTCCGCCTCCGTGGCTCCGTCGAGCAACATGACTCGGACGTAGGCCGTACCGACCAATTTTTCGAACATCGGCGTGAAGAATTTCTCGCCCGCATCCGATGCAAGCAAGGCATCGATAAGATAACGCAACGAAAAACCCAATGCCCGCGCATCGGACAACGGCACGGTGCTCAGATTTATGCCGCGACACTCCGATCCTTCCAACGGCGGATGTTTCGCACCTGCGGTCGGACGAGGAGTGAAGATATAACCGAACCCGAACAACGACGGATGACCGAAACATTCGTAGGGCAAATCCGTACCGCGCCCGACGCTGACGATCGTTCCCTCGAACGGACAAAGCGACGCATAGAGATAGACGGCACGCTGCGTAGGCAGATTGGGCGACGGCGGCACGGGAAGCAGATATTCGGTACTGTGGGTGTAGTTCCGGCACGGCACGACGGTCAAGGCACAAGGCGCGACCCACCCTTCGCCGATGGCCATACGGGCGATTTCGCCCATCGTCAACCCGTGCAACACAGGAACCGGCAACATACCGACCCCCGACCTGTATTTTTTCTCCAAGACGGGACCGTCAATGTGGCAGCCGTTGGGATTGGGGCGGTCGAGCACGATGACCGTTTTGTCGACAGCGGCACAAGCCTCCATCAACCGCAACATCGAAATATGATAGGTGTAGAAGCGCAATCCGACGTCCTGCATGTCGACGATCAGCACATCGAACGACTGCATCGCCCGCTCGGACGGACGCTGAGCATTGCCGTTATAGAGCGACCGAATCGGGATACCGGTCGACGGATCGACCGCATCGCCCACGGTTTCACCCGCATCGGCCTTGCCGCGGAATCCGTGTTCGGGCGAAAAAATACCCGTCACGTCGAATCCGCGCCGATAAAGCAGGTCGACCAAATGGATGCGGCCCGCACTGTCGGCCCCGAGCGCACCGGGCATATCGGCCACAGCCGTATGGTTGGTCAACACCGCGACACGGCGCCCCTCCAACAACGGAAAATAAGCAACCGTATCTGTCATACCGACCGCCACGGAGTGTTTCGCAGCGGTGGATTTGTCTGCACGAGGTCCAGCGCTGGCGAGCCGTTGGGTCGTCGCTGGCCGTTTCGCTGAAGCAGGACACGCAGCAAAAAAACACCCCGCACAAAACCACGCGAACATACCGATCGTCAATAACCGTTTCATAAACACACTATCCTTTGAATATTCCTTCCAACGCGACGGCGATCCGCTCGGCAATGATGGACATCAACGGCCGGCCGTCACAATGCGCCAACGCCGTGATGCCCCGATAATCCAACCAGAACACCTCGTCGGCACCAGTCAGAAAATCCATATCGAAAGGCTTCTCGCACAATGTCAATCCCGCAGCCTCAACAGCCGCAACGAGCAATCCGTATTCGACCGAACGGGGTGCGACGAACCGATGCCCCCGCACGGGAGCCCCCTCCAAACGCAACTCGAACCGCGAAGCCGGAATCTCGTATGGTACACTTTCGGGCGCCAACCAGACCGTATAACCTTGCACGGCGGCCATCGGCGCCCCCTCGATCGTACGACACATCCCGTCCGTTCCGCACTGCACGGCGACCCGACCGCCTGCGCATTCGGACATTCGGCGGGCCGTTGCTACGGCAGCTTCGCGCGCCTGTGTCGGATAACCGTTCAACGGCGGTTCATAACGAATCCCGATGCCGTCGGGCTGCACGCTGCGCAAAGCATACCCCTCGTAATAAGAAACGCCGAGCGGAATTAGGCGCACCTCACCCTCGGAGGTCAACTCCAACCGCACGAAAGCAGATAAATCGTCGGGATAACCGTGTAAGACGGCAAAGTCGAGCACCTGCCGCTCTAAACGCCGCAAATCGGGCGCATACGGCCGGTCGAACAACTCACGGGCACACCGGTCGAGCACTCCGACATGGCGGTCGAGCAACCGCACCCGCCCGTGGCAGAGGTGCAAGGTCTGATATAGATAAAATTCGGTCAAAGCATGATTTTGAGCAACAGTTCACGCAACAACTCACCGTCGGACATCCCGCCCGAATCGATGCCCTTGCTCTTGGCATCGTACTCGCGCAGAAGTCCCAACACGGCAAATACTTTCCGATTGTTCCAGTTGGCGGCATTCTGCTTGATTTCCTGCACGAAAAAAGTCGTACTTTTATGTAATAACCGCATTAAATCCATATCCGACGGGAACGGCTTTCCGCGGTAACGCGCCAACCACCCCAGATAATTGACGATGAACAACTCCTTGAACTGCCCGAAAAGCGCCGAGATGGTAAGCAACAACGGATTGTCTTTCGGATTGCGGGCAAAGTGATCGGCAATCATCAGAGCACGCCCCATGTCACGGCCAATCACTGCCTTGCAAAGCTCGAAATTATTGAAATCTTTCGAGATGCCGATGTTCGCTTCGATGTCGGCGTCGGTAATCCGCTGCGTCCCCTCGGGCAACGAGACGGTCAGTTTGCGGAGTTCGTTCTCGATTTTCGAGATGTCGGTGCCGAGGTGGTCGGTCAACATCGAAAGTGCCTTACCCTCGATCGCAAGACCTTTCTGTGCAACGAACTGCTGCAACCACGATGCGATTTCGTAATCGCGCGGCCGCACCGACTCCAAGACGGCACCGTTAGCCGCACACCCCTTATAGAAAGCCGACCGTTTGTCGACATTCTTCTCCTTGTGGCAGATGACGAGCACGGTCGTCGGCGTGGGCTTTTGCACGTAGAGCGCCAGTTTGTCGATCGACCGCAACTGCTGCGCCTCTTTGAGCACGATGAGCTGCCGCGCCCCCATCATCGGCAACTGACGGCACAGATTGATGACCTGACCGGCATCGGAATCTTTGCCGTAGACAGTCAGTTGGTTGAAGTCGCGGGCAGCCTCGTCGACGGCCGTGGCAGCGATGCGCTCGGCAATGCGGTCGATAAAGTAACTCTCCTCGCCCATCAACAGATAGACCGGCGCAAAGCGGCCGGCGTCGATGCCGCTCATCATAGCGTCGTAGGCGGCGACGGTATCCCGAAAGCGAAAGGTCGTTTTAGCCATAATCAGACGATCTCTTTGGTGATGCGCAACACGGTTTCGGTCTCCGACGTAAGCCGATAACGATCATCGATGCGACGCCCGACGAGCCACACAATGTCATCGCCCGACACGAGGACGAACTGCCGCTGTTTCTCGGCCACGGAGACTTTGGCATCGACCAGATAGTCGCTCACCTTCTTGCGGCCCGTCATTCCGAACGGCACGAACCAATCGCCGTCGCGCCACCGGCGCAACGTCAACGGGAACTGCAACCGATCGGCATCGAGCTGTGCCACATGCTGCGGCACGCCGAACGTTTTGATCGTGTCGATATCGCAATATTCGTAGTAAAGCGCCGCATTGCCGCAATAACTGCGCACGGCATCCCGCTCGACGGAGCAGGCGCAATCGTCCTCCTCGGCGATGCGCGCAACGACGATCGTGCCGCGGTCGATGCAGGCGACGTATTCACGCGCATAGAACCGTCGCCCTGTCGACTCCGACCACAAGGCGCGGCAAAGCGCATCGATGACATCGCCTTTGAATCCGTAGGCCGAACTGAGCAACTCGTAGATGACGAACCCGAGCGGAAAATCGGCATCGATGCGGTCGACATGAATCGTATCGACACCCTCCTCGGAGGTCACGACCGACTGTCGGATACGCTCGATGCCGTGGTCGATGAAACGCTGCGCATCGGCCAGCCGAGCGAGATTGTGACGCATCAGGTCGGTGAATTCGGGGTTGATTTCGCGGATACGCGGAACGATGCCCAACCGCACCTTGTTGCGGAGGTATTTGGTCGAACGGTTCGACGAATCTTCGCGGAACGGGACGCGGTTGGCGACGGCGTATTCGGTGATTTCGCGCCGCGAAGCGAACATCAACGGCCGGATGATGCGTCCGAGATGGGTCGAAATACCGGTCAGTCCGCGCAGACCGGTACCTCGCAAAAGGTTGATGAAAAAAGTCTCGATGGAATCATCGGCATGGTGGGCGACGGCGATGACATCGTAACCCTCCGTGCGGCAAAGCTCCTCGAACCACGCATAACGCAACCGCCGAGCGGCCATTTCCATCGATTCGCCCGTGCGCTCCATCTCACCGGCCGTGTCGAAACGTCTGTTGTAACAAGGCACGCCCAATTCGGCAGCCTTCTGAGCAACCAGCACTTCGTCTTCGTCGCTCTCGGCCCCGCGCAACTGGAAATTGCAATGGGCGACCCCCGTACGGAAGCCGCTGCGCGTGAACAACGACAGCATGACCATCGAATCGACACCGCCCGAGACAGTCAACAAAATACGGTCATCGGTCGTCGCCAATCCGTTGTCGGCGATGTATTTCTGAAAAGATTCGAGCAGATTCACCTTATAAAATATTCACCTCGGTATCGATGGCGATGCCGAAGCGTTCGTACACTTTCGACTGCACGGCACGGGCCAAATCCAGCACCTCACGCCCCGTGGCACCACCCAGATTGACGAGCACCAGCGCCTGACGGTCGTGAACGCCCACGCGACCGGCGCGGAAACCTTTCATGCCGGCACGGTCGATCAACCAACCGGCAGCCAGTTTCACCTTGCAGGTCTCCGGCACCGGATAAGCCGGCATATCGGGATAATCGGCCCGCAATTTCTCCGCCACAGTAGCGTCGACGACCGGATTTTTAAAGAAACTACCGGCGTTGCCCGTAACAGCAGGATCAGGCAACTTCGCCTGCCGGATGGCACAAATAGCGTCGCGGATGTTGCGCAACGCAGCACCCCCGCGCGCCTCGACCTCGCGCTCGACGTCGCCGTAACCCAAATGCGGCTGCGGCGTACGGGACAAACGAATCTCGATAGCAGTGATGACGATACGTCCCTTGAGGTCGTGCTTGAAGACGCTTTCGCGATATCCGAATGCGCAATGAGCACGGTCGAGCGTCAATGTCGCGCCGCTCTCGACGCAATACATCTCGACACGCTCGATGACGTCGCCCGCCTCGCGCCCATAAGCACCGATATTCTGCACGGGAGCAGCGCCTGCCTTGCCCGGAATGGCCGAAAGATTCTCGACACCCCACAAACCGCGCTCGACGGCCCATGCGACCAAATCATCCCACTCGACGCCGGCATCGACGCGCACGGAGACCGAAACACCGTCGTCGTGCAACACGGCGATACCCTGCGACACGGGGGTCAACAACAAGCCGTCATAGTCCTCGGTAAAGAGGATATTGTTCCCGCCGCTGAGCACCATCCACCCTGTCTCTTATACACATCT
>RYWP01000050.1:7410-11083 GCA_003979135.1 Alistipes sp. | reverse complement strand
AGGTCGAACGGGCCGAGGGTTCGTTTTTCTATACGCCCGAGGGCAAACGCTACTACGACTTGGTGGCGGGCGTTTCGGTGAGCAACGTCGGCCATGCCAATCCGGCCGTAGTGCGCGCCGTGCAGGAACAGGCCGCCCGCTACATGCACGTGATGGTCTACGGCGAACTGGTCGAAACGCCGCAGGTAGGCTACGCTACGCGGCTGGCCGAACTGCTGCCCGACAAACTGGAAAGCGTTTATTTCGTCAATTCGGGTGCCGAAGCGATCGAAGGTGCGCTGAAGCTTGCGAAACGCTTCACTCGCCGCACGGGCATCGTTTCGATGCGCCGCGCCTACCACGGATCGACCCATGCAGCCATGTCGCTGATGGGCGCGCCCGAGGGCGAGGAGTGGAAAAATGCGTTCCGGCCGCTGCTGCCCGATTTCGAAGCGATCGAGTTCAATGATTTCGCGCAGTTGGAGCGTATCACGCAACACACCGCCTGCGTGGTGGCGGAACCCGTGCAGGGCGAAGCAGGTGTTCGCACACCTGCGGCAGGTTATCTGCAAGCGCTACGCAAGCGCTGCGACGAAGTAGGAGCCCTGCTGGTATTCGACGAAATTCAAACCGGATTCGGACGTACGGGCGAGCTTTTCGCCATGCAAAAATACGGCGTGACGCCCGACATTGTATGTCTGGCCAAAGCGCTCGGAGGAGGCATGCCGCTGGGGGCGTTCATCGCGCGCCACGAAATCATGGATACGCTGCAAACGAATCCGACGCTGGGCCACATCACGACATTCGGCGGACATCCGGTCTGCTGTGCGGCAGGGTTGGCGGCGCTCAACTACCTACTGGAACATCACGTCGTCGAGGAGGTGGAGCGCAAAGGCGCCCTTTATGAAGAATTGTTGCACGACCATCCGGCCGTGCGCGAAATCCGCCGCAGCGGCTTGTTGCTGGCGGTCGAGTTGGAAGAATCGGCGAAGCTCTACCGCACGATGGAACGTTTCAAGGAGGCGGGCATCCTCAGCGACTGGTTCCTCTATTGCGATACGGCATTCCGCATCTCGCCGCCGCTGACCATCACGGACGACGAGGTTCGCGACAGCGCCCGACTGATTCGGGAGTGTCTGGTATAAAAACGGAGCCGAAACCGGAAGGGGAATCGAATCGATCATCCAAGTGAGAATGCGGTATCGAAACGTCGAGGACGATTCCCTATGCCAGCCTAGCCCCTGCCGCTTTTCATAAAAGACCGTTCACACGCTATGCTCCCTCGCAAGCACCCATGTGTGGTCTTGAATAGTAAGCGGTTTATATGTTGCCCACGGTCATTAGCACTATGCGCAGCTTTTTTATTCAAAGCCGGTCGGAATGCTTACGACTGTCGTAAGTATTATGCGCAGCCTTTAATAAAAAAAGCGGGCAAATCACTCAACCCACAATCAAGGCCTTAGACTGCCCGCAAAGAAGATTGAAGAAATGCCCACGCCCAAAAACAGCGCGAGCATCGTACTCAAATTCTTCTTTACGTCAAAAGTGTCTAAGTTCTGATTGTAGAAGAAAAGCCGATGCGCTTTCAGTATGTCGAAGTAAAGATACGAAAAGCCGAGCACAATGCCAAATTTATTTGCACATTGTACTCGGCGCAATACTTTCGATGCCCTCCTTTCAAAAGGGGTAGCGGATCCACTTCCAAAGTTCCTTGAAGTTGGGTTTCTTGCCGTACATGAAGATGCCCACGCGGTAAATCTTCGCGGCGACCCACACCATCCCGACGAACGAACCGTAGAGGATGGCCAACGACAATACGATCTCCCACATCGGGATGTCGTAGGGAATGCGCGCGATCATCACCACGGGCGACGTCAGCGGAATCATCGAAAACCAGAACGCCACCTGCGAATTAGGGTCCTTGATGACGGCCAGCATCATCAACAGTGCAAGAATGATAGGAATCGTGATGGGCGTTTGCAGCTGCTGAGCATCCTGCACGCTGTCGACCGCGGAACCCACAGCGGCGAACATCGCCGAATAGAGCAGATAACCGCCCAAGACGAAGAGCACGAGACAAACGAAAATCTTCATCACGTAACCTGCATCGGTCACCGTGGCCATCGCCTGCATCATCGCAGGGTCGAAATCGCCCGCAGCAGCCAACTCGGCAGCCTGCGGAGCACCCGTCTGCATGGCTTCGACGCCGACCATCATCTGGTCTGGCATCAACTGGGGAACCACCAAAGCACCTACCCCGCCGATCAACACGCCCCAAATCAACAACTGTACGACAGCCACCGATGCAATGCCGAGAATCTTGCCCATCATCAGTTCGAACGGACGCACGGAGGAAACCATCACCTCCAAGACGCGCGAATTTTTTTCCTCGATGACCGACTGCATGACCATCGACCCGTAAATCAACAGGAACATGTAGAGAATGAATCCGAGCACGTAACCGATAGCCGTAGCGGCCATGGACGATTGCGCCTGTGCATCCTCGTCCTGCGACTTGTCGTTACGGAAAGTCTGCATCGACACCGAAGTCTTCACCTCGTCGAGAATCCGCTGTAAATTGTCGATGTTATAGTTTTTGAGTTTCTCGGTCTCGATGATGTGTTCGAGCTGTTTCGAAATATTCCCTTCGACCGCTATCGATGAGGACGAATTGACATAGAATTTCACGTTCGACGGATTGACGAAGACATCGCTGCCGATGCACAATACAGCATAATGGTCGGTCAGCTCCCTGCGGGCCTCGTCGACCGAAAGGTCGGTCGGCTCAAACTGCAACTCCTTGTCGCTCTGCAACTTCGAAGCGATGACGCCGCTTTCATCGATGACGGCGATGCGTTTCTCGTCACCGCTCGAATACTCCATGATGAGCGCCGGAGCGACCATCAGACCGATCATCAACACGGGCATCAGCACCGTAGTGATGATGAAAGATTTTTTGCGCACGCGCGCATTGAATTCGCGCTGGATGATAATGAATACGTTCGACATGATCGGATAAGATTTACAGTTTGCCGTTCACGGCCCGAATGAAAATATCGTTCATCGAAGGGATGATTTCGCGGAACGACCGCAGTTCGACCGCCTCGTTCGCCGCGGCGATGACAGCCCGCACGTCGGCATCGTCGTGCACATGGAGTTTCACGGTGCGATAGACCGATTCGCTCTGCGACCCGTCGAGCCATTCGCAACGCTCGCCGACAGCGCGGCGCAACGCATCCTCCTCGCCGCGATAGGCCACCTCGAAGATGTTGGCACCATGCCGGCGCCGGATTTCGTCGACGTTGCCGGACAAGATGTTACGCGATTTGTTAATCAACGTAATGTGGTCGCAGATCTCCTCGACCGACGCCATGTTGTGCGTCGAAAAGATAATCGTTGCGCCTTGGTCGCGCAACGCCAAAATCTCGTCTTTTAAAAGATTGGCGTTGATGGGATCGAAACCGGAAAAGGGCTCGTCGAAGATAAGCAACTCGGGTTTGTGCAACACAGTGACGATAAACTGCACCTTCTGGGCCATACCCTTCGAAAGCTCCTCGACCTTCTTGTTCCACCAATCCTGAATGCCGAATTTCACGAACCACTCTTTGAGCCGGACGATGGCTTCGCGCCGCGAAAGTCCCTTCAATCGCGCGAAAAAGACGGCCTGCTCGCCGACTTTCATCTTCTTGTAGAG
>RYWP01000050.1:4276-7400 GCA_003979135.1 Alistipes sp. | reverse complement strand
CGGTAAACATCCTCGGGCGCAAGCTCTCGGTCACCCAAAAAGACCTGACCGGAATCGGGCGCCGTGATGCGGTTGATGATGCGGATGAGGGTAGTTTTTCCGGCGCCGTTAGGGCCGAGCAACCCGTAGACCGAACCGCGCGGAATGGTGAGCGAAACATCGTCGAGCGCCTTATGCCCGACGTACTGTTTACTGACGTGTTTGACGGTGAGCAAATCCATAATCGTCTGCTATATGAAATCTGTGTGAAATTGGAATTCGAACGTTACAAAGTTAGATAAAAAATCCGAAAAACAAAATATTTATATCGATTCTCAATATTTTATTAAAGGCTGGGCTTAATTGAATTAGCCCAGCCTTTAATAAAAAAGCGCTTACCGATTCGATAAGCGCTTTCCCTTTTGTTTTTGGCTCAACAAGCCTTATTCGGCCACTGCAACCACCGAGAATTTGATGGTGGCTTTCACCTCGCGGTGCAGTTTGGCAACGGCTTCGTATTCGCCCACCGTCTTGATGGCCTCAACGGCGATCACTTTGCGGTCGAGCGTGACGCCTTTGGCTGCCAATGCCTCGGCCAAGTCGGTCGCCGTAATCGTACCGAACAATTTGCCCTCTTCGGCCTTTACGCTGAGCGTCAGCGGCAGGTTAGCGATGGTCTCAGCCAAAGCCTGCGCATCAGCCAGAATCTTAGCGTCCTTGTGCGCACGCTGTTTCAGATTCTCGGCCAACACCTTTTTCGCAGCAGCCGTAGCGGCTTTAGCGTAACCCTGCGGGATAAGGTAGTTGTTCGCATAACCGGGTTTCACGTTCACGATGTCGTTCGCGTAACCCAAGTTGTCTATATCCTTGATCAATATCACTTGCATTGTCGTCTCCTCCTCTTTAATTATTTCATGCAATCGGTTACGAAGGGCAGGATGGCGAGGTGGCGTGCACGCTTCACGGCCTGTGCGACCTTCTTCTGGAACTTCTGCGACGTACCGGTCAGACGACGGGGCAGAATCTTGCCCTGTTCGTTGAGGAACTTCTTCAAGAACTCACCGTCCTTGTAGTCCACATACTTGATACCGAGTTTTTTGAAACGGCAGTATTTTTTCTTTTTGACGTCGACCGATACGGGATTGAGGTACCGGATTTCGGACTGTGCTTTGTTTTCCTGTGCCATGGGTTACTCCTCCTGTTTGTTAGAAAGTTTCGCACGACGTTTCGCCGAGTACTCCACAGCGAACTTGTCCTGCTTGAAAGTCAAGAAACGGATGATCCGCTCGTCGCGGCGATACTGCGTTTCGAGCGTGTTGATGAGGCTGCCCTCTCCGGTGAATTCCACCAAGAAATAGAAACCGGTGGTCTTCTTCTGAATGGAGTAGGCGAGTTTCTTCAGGCCCCACGCCTCCATGTTCACGATCTGACCGCCGTTCTCGGTGATGACACCTTGGAATTTGTCAGCGACCTCCTTGACCTGCTGGTCCGAAAGGACGGGCGTGACGATGAAAACGGTTTCGTAATTGTTCATCTTTTATTAATATAAGTGGTTAATGCTATTCAACCTTAGTAAGCACTCCTAATAAGCACTCCGAGGGAATGTTGTTCGACTTTTGGAAATACTCCGAATGCTCCGAGCACTCCGCTGTTTCCCGTTCGGGGCTGCAAAGTTAAGAAACTTTTTTCGAAAAAGAAAAAAATAATTCGAAAGAAAGCGCACCGAATCAAATCGTTTCATTCCGTGGATGCGCATCGGCAGGGTCGGCTTCGTCTGCCTCCCGAAATGCGGGCAACCGTTCCGAAGCCTGCTCCTGTATCCGCTCGACGACCGGAAAAACCCATTCGGCGGCCCGCAGAATCGGACGATAGAGTTTCGACCGTTCGAGCGTCTGCGGTTCGACCAGCTTGAAATTGGCATTCAACCGGTCGAACGCCGTAAAAAGCACCCCCAACAGAAACACGTACTTCACGACCGCCACGGCGATGCCCAACAGCACGTCGGCGAATCCCAATCCGGCGAAATGCAACAATTTGCGGATGGAGCGCCCGATGAGGGCCGCCACGCACAACGCCGCCAACAACACGATAGCGAATCCCGCAGGAGCGGCAATCGATTCGTCGAGCCCGCAGAAACGTCCCGCCTCGGGCCCGAACCTCGCAGCAAGCCACACAGAGACGATCAATCCTGCAAGGCTGCACAACTGCACGATGCACCCTTGCCGCCAACCGTTCCACACGGCGAGCGCCAACACCACGCAAACCAGTAAATCGAGGATATTCATAACGCGACGATCAGAACGGAATGGATTTGCATTTCAACCCCAGCTGCCGGATGCGTTCCAGCGTATGGGGCAACGCATAGCGCATGTTGCGGAACGCCTTGACACTGTCGTGGAAAACGACGATCGACCCGGGTTCCAGATAGTTCGTCACATTTTTCAGACACGTACGCGGCGACAACCGCCGGTTGTAGTCGCGCGAAAGGATATCCCACATCACCAATTCGTAACGCTGCGCCAACAGACGCGTCTGCGCCGGCGTAATGCGGGCATACGGCGGTCGGAAAAGATTGCTGTGGATGAAATCGTTGGCGAAATCGACATCCTCCGTATAACGTTCGAGGCTCATGCCCCAACCCTTCTGATGGGAGTAGGTGTGGTTACCGACGCGATGGCCCGCGTCGACGATGCGCCGGAAAAGATCGGGATACATCTCGACGTTTTTCCCCAAAACGAAGAAAGTCGCTTTGGCATCGTACTTGTCCAACGTCGCAAGAATCCACTCGGTAACGCCCGGGGTCGGGCCGTCGTCGAACGTGAGGAAGACCCCCTCGGCATCGTCGATCTCCCAAATCAGATCGGGCATCAGACGGCGGATTATTTTCGGCGGTTTCAGGCGCATGACAGAATTTTCTGACACACAAAAACGCGATGCGTTTCGTAGTGCACCCGCAAATGTACGCAAAAACCCGAAATATCCCTCGCCGGCGCGAAATAATCGCACGGATAATTTGTGATTTCTAACATTTTAGATATTTTTGTCAAAACAAAACCGGCGGGACGCACCTCGACCTATGCCCGTCGAAACCGCTATGGTTATGAAAAAATCCCTTTCGAAAGTTGTTTTTTCGTGCATCTTCGCC
>RYWP01000050.1:0-4266 GCA_003979135.1 Alistipes sp. | reverse complement strand
GACGCATTCCGTTCCCTGCGCAATTCGGACGGCATGACCGCACAGGGACGCCCTTATGAACTGGTCATCGTCTGTAACCACAATGCTTGGAACGGGATGCTGGGAGATTCGCTGCGGGCTGTCTTCACGACACCGGTGCCCTATCTCAACCAGACCGAACCTGTCTATGACATCGTACGTGTCACCGAACGCGGCTACACGGGCACCGTCGCCCGTCACCGCAACATTCTGAAAACAGTCATCGACCCGACGCTGCCGCAAGCCGAAACAGTCGTACAATACGATCTGACGGCCCAACCGCAAATCATCGTCACATTGCAAGGCCCCACGGAACAGTCGCTGACGGATTATCTCTCCGCCCATCGGAACGAGATGGTGCAAGTATTCGAACTGGCCGAGCGCGACCGCTCGATCCGTTTCACGGAGCGTTATTTCGCGGCGGAAGTAAGCAAGGCCATCGAAGAACGTTTCGGCGTGCAGATGAAGGTTCCGCGCGGGTACATCGTTGCAGCGTCGCAGCCCGACTTCGTATGGGCACGCTACGAATATCCGCAAGCCAGTCAGGGATTTTTTGTCTATTCGTATCCCTACGAAGGGCCCGAATCGCTTTCGCAGGCGGCTCTGCTCGCAGCACGCAACAAGTTCGCGGCACGCATCCCGGGCCCGGCCGACGGTTCGTACATGACCACCTCGGACGCTATCGCGCCAAGCTATCGGATGTTCCGGATGGAGGGACGTCTGTGGTGCGAGATGCGCGGATTCTGGGATGTCGCAGGCGATTTCATGGGCGGGCCGTTCGTGAGCTACACGACAGTCGACACGGCCACCAACCGCGTCTTCACGCTCGACGGCTATGTCTATTCGCCGAAACTGCACAAACGCAACTTCGTCCGCGGCATAGAACATCTGCTCTATCAAATTCATTTCGACTAAATGCTGCGCGCCGCTTTCAAAAGCAGCGGTTCACATGTTCCCCGCGATCGGTAGTACGATGCGCAAGTTTTAATAAAAAATGCAGGTGTTGAGCATATTGTTTCTGACGATTTACACACTCGCGATCGTCGGCGTGATTCTGGTCATCATCACCGATAACCGGAATCCATTGAAAAGCGTGCCGTGGATCATCGTTCTGTTGCTCGCGCCCGTCGTCGGGTTGGTCTTCTACTTTTTCTTCGGGCAGAACCTCTCCAAGCAGCGCATCATCTCGCGTCGGACACGCCGGCGCATCAACACCCGCCTCGAAGTGCGCGGCGACATCGATTGCCCGCGCATTCCCGAACGGTGGGCACCCCTGTCGGAACTACTCGTCAACACCATACAGGCCGTGCCGCTCTACGGGAGTCGCATCACCCCCTACACCGACGGACGTTCCAAGATGGATGCGTTGTGCGAAGCCATCGCCAATGCCCGGCACCACATCCATCTGCAATATTACATCTTTTGCGACGACCGCACCGGCCGCAACCTGCGCGACCTGCTCATCCGAAAAGCACGCGAGGGAGTCGAGGTGCGCATTCTCTACGACGACGTGGGGTGTGCCCGCGTAAAGAAACGCTTCTTCAAGGCGATGCGACGCGAGGGCATCGAGGTGCGCGCATTCCTGCACGTACAGTTCCCGCTTTTCACGAGCAAAGTCAACTACCGCAACCACCGCAAAATCGTTGTCATCGACGGTCGTATCGGCTTTTTGGGCGGCATGAACATCGCCGACCGTTACATCGACGGCCCGGGATGGGGAACGTGGCGCGACACCCATTTCCGTATCGAGGGCGGGGGCATCGCCGGTTTGCAGGCATCGTTCCTGAGCGACTGGTCAGCCACGACCAAACAACCCATCGCCGACGCAGCCTATTACCCCGCGCCGACGCTGTTCGCCGATGGCGCAGCGCTGCAACTCGTCGCGGGCGGGCCGTTCGGCAAGTGGCGCACGCTGCTGCAAGGCGAAAGCTATGCGATTGCCAACGCCCGCAGACGCATCTGGATTCAAACACCCTATTACCTCCCGTCGGAGGTGCTGAACACGGCATTGCAAACGGCTGCGCTGGCGGGCCGCGACGTACGGCTGATGCTGCCCGAACGGTCGGATGCACGTATCGTCAACTTGGCCTCGCATTCGTTCTTGGACGACATGCTGAAAGCCGGCGTGAAGATTCTGTTCTATCGGCCCGGATTCCTGCATTCCAAGCTGCTGATCGTCGACGATGACCTGACGGTCATCGGCTCGGCGAACATGGATTTCCGCAGTTTCGAGCACAATTTCGAGGTCAACGCATTCGTCTACGACCGCGATTTCACGGACCGCATGAGCGCCATCTACGAAGCCGATACGGCGCAATGCCATGCCGTGACGCCGAACGAATGGTTCCATCGCCCACGCTATCGACGCATCATGGAATCGTTCCTAAGGTTGTTCGCTCCCTTGATGTGATTTTTTATTAAAGGCAGCGCATAGTGCTTACGATGGCCGTAAACATTTCGACCATCTATCAATAAAAAACCGTATCTTTGCGAATCGACGTGGAAAAACAGAGCAAATACCGCATCTTGGGCATCGACCCGGGCACAAACTACATGGGCTACGGTGTATTGGAGGTCGAGGGCCGCACGTTGCGGTCGGTCGTCTTGGGGGCGATCGATCTGCACAAGATGACCGACCCCTACGCCAAACTGCGCTATATCTTCGAACGGGTCGGGGCACTCGTCGATGAATACCAGCCGCGCGAGGCGGCGCTCGAATCGCCCTTTTTCGGGGCCAACGTGCAGTCGATGTTGAAATTAGGCCGCGCACAGGGAGTTGCGATGGCCGCAGCTTTGAGCCGCGGCATCGAGGTGGCGGAATATGCTCCGCTGCGCATCAAACAATCCATCACGGGACGCGGCGCCGCCACCAAAGAGCAGGTGGCCAACGTCATCTGTCGGATGCTGACTATTGACCTACCGGCCAAATACGACGCCACGGACGGCATGGCCGCCGCGCTGTGCCATTACTTCGCCACGGCCAGCCCGCTGAACGCCGCCTTAGGCAACGAACGAGTCAAAGGGCTCGGCGGCGGCAAAAAAGCAGCCTCCAAGAAAGGTTCGCAGAGCTGGGAACAATTCCTCCAAGCCCACCCCGAACGGGAAATTCATTGATGCGAAAGATACGGGTAGCACGCAGTCGACCGGCATTGGCTTTCCGAACGGTATCATCTATCCAGTCGGTATCGTCGTTCCGATCGACATAAACCGACTTTTTTGACAATAGTATATCCGAAAAATCGCTATATTTGCAAAGACCAACACTCCAAACCGATTGCCTATGAAGAAATAACGAAGCATTTCACACATTCTACGAGAATCATTCACCGTGCCGTCCACGCACTAAAAGCGCCGGCACAAACATATAAAAAGCGTTATTTTTATTCGGGTTGCTGAAACTTCGACAATTTCATCAATCACCCAAAGAATAAAGTTTAGCGCTCACGTCTATGACGTGGGCTTTATTCTGTAATTGGGTGATAGGTAGTCGAAGACCTCAGCAACCGAAAACAAAATTTTGTCCCACGTTTTTTGTATGCCTTTCAGCAACACAATTCATTCACTTAATTATTAATGAAAACCATGAAACTCAAACATTTTATTTGCGCACTTCCTTTTCTTGCTACCGCCTGCAGCGACGACGACGATACCGCGATGTCCATCCGCACAGGCCAATGGACATTGATACACGAAACCGGATACGAATTGTACGATGAAAAAAAGATGAATGGAATAAAACAGTGAGCGATCGCGAATGGCTCATCTTCAATGGAGACGGCACTTATACGTTGAAATGCGATGAGTTGGGCAACGGTACCATCTCTATCGAAGAAACCTACCGTTATACGATCGAAGGCAATCAATTCATCACCCATCGCAAAGTAGACGGCGATTTGAAGCAAACCATTCGGCGACACACCGATACGGAATTAGTGCTCGAAGAATTTAACAAAGAGCAAGACTTCGAATACAAGAATACGAAAACCTATCGATACGAAAAATAATCGATTCACTTTTTTAACGACGAGAGAATGCATTCACATTCTCTCGTTTTATTTCCTCACGTTACAAAACCAGCAGGAGCGTCGATGTCATTCAAAAAAAAGAACAGCGGTCTGCCGCATAGGAAAACCCTTTCAAAAGAGCGCAGGCTTGAATAAAAACATGAAAAAAAGGTCAGACCGTTATGATCCGACCTTGAAGAGGCGGCTACCTACTCTCCCACGGGATAACCGCAGTACCATCGGC
>RYWP01000049.1 GCA_003979135.1 Alistipes sp. | reverse complement strand
CTTTCGGGGCATCGTAGGCGCTGTAATAGAAACCCTCGGAATCGGGTGCCCACGTCGCACCGGAAAACTTCACCCACTCGATGCGGTCATCGGTCAACGAACCGTCGGCGGTATTCATGACGCGGATTTCCACCCAATCGGAGCCCGAAGCAGCGGCGGAATAGGCCATGTAGGCGCCGTCCTCGGAGAACGAAAGGGCCGAAAGCGCCACGGTGCCGTCGTCGGACAAGGCATTGGGGTCGAGGAACACCTCGCCCTCCGAACCGGGGGCCGCCGCACGGTAAAGCACCGACTGGTTCTGCAAACCGTCGTTATAAAAATAGTACCACCAATCACCGTGACGGGTCGGAGCGCCCTCTTTGGGGTAGTTCCACAACTCGGTGAGCCGCTGACGGATGGCGTCGCGGAACGGAATCTGCGACAGATAATCGAACGTCACAGCATTCTCGGCCTCGACCCACGCGGCAGTGGCTGCGGAGTTGTCGTCCTCCAACCAACGGTAGGGATCGGGCACCGCCGTGCCGAAATAGTCGTCGACCACGTCGCCGCGCTCGGCCACGGGATAAGGTTGATGATGGATGGTTTTCATTTTGCTGCAACCGATTGACAAAGCAGCACACGCAAGTGCGGCCAATAAGTATCCGTTCGATTTCTTCATGGTGCCGAAAAGAGTTTTGTTCTGCAATGGCACAAAGTTAGGAAAATTTTAGCTAACTTTGGTCACTCGAACCGGTATCACCATCATTTTGACCGGCAACGAGCAAACGAGAACATCGGAATCATGTACAACGAACTCGAACAAACGATCGAACGGGTGTGGGCCGACCGCGACCTGCTGCAACAAGAAAATAACCGCGCAGCCATACGCCGCGTGGTGGAACTCGTCGACCGCGGCGAACTCCGCACGGCCGAACCGGTCGACACGGAAAAAAGCCTCTGGAAAGTCAACGAATGGGTCAAAAAGGCCATCATCCTCTATTTCCCGATTCAACCCATGCGCAAAATGGAGGCGGGCGAACTGGAATGGTTCGACAAAATGGAACTCAAACACGGCTATGAGGAATTAGGCGTGCGCGTGGTGCCCCATGCCGTGGCCCGCTACGGCGCCTACATCGCGGCAGGAGCGATTCTGATGCCCTCCTATGTCAATATCGGCGCCTATGTCGACACGGGCACGATGGTCGACACGTGGGCAACGGTCGGCTCGTGCGCGCAAATCGGGCGCAACGTCCATCTGTCGGGCGGTGTCGGCATCGGCGGCGTGCTGGAACCCGTACAGGCGGCACCGGTCATCATCGAAGACCATTGTTTCATCGGCTCGCGTAGCATTGTTGTCGAAGGAGCGCACGTCTGCCGCGAAGCGGTCTTGGGCTCGAACACCGTCATCACGGGTTCGACCCACATCGTCGACGTGACGGGGCCGGAACCGGTCACCTACAAAGGGTATGTACCGCCCCGCTCGGTGGTCGTACCGGGAAGCTACCGCAAACAGTTTCCGGCAGGCGAATACAGCGTATCGTGCGCCTTGATTATCGGCCGCCGCAAGGAATCGACCGACAAGAAAACATCGCTCAACGATGCACTGCGGGATTTCGGCGTATCGGCATAGGCGGAACAGCACACAACCTACGGCCGACAACATTACTATAAAATTAAGAAAGACGGTCGACAGAATTACATGTAAAAGTAAAGCAGCTCATATGCTACCTACGGTCGATAGCATTATGCGCAGCCTTTAATAAAAAATATGATTTATCATATCGACGAGACTACTTCGACCAACGACGATGCTCGTAATCCGCGTTACCGGCACGGCGACATCGTGTGGGCCGAGCGACAGACGGCCGGTCGCGGTCAGCGCGGCCACACGTGGACGAGTCCCGAGGGGGTCAATCTCACCTTTTCATTGGTGCTGGAGCCCCGATTCCTCCCCGTGGAGGAACAGTTTCTGCTGTCGGAGGTCATCGCGCTGGCGCTGACCGATACGTTCAAGAAATGCGGCATCACGACCCGCATCAAGTGGACGAACGACATCTATGCCGGCGACCGCAAACTGGTCGGCATGCTTATCGAACATACGCTGGCCGAGGGGCATCTGGCTCGTACCATTGCCGGAATCGGCATCAATGTCAACCAGATACGTTTCGACCCATCGTTGCCGAATCCCACGTCGATGGCACAAGTGACGAGCCGCACATTCGACCGACACGAGGTGCTCGGCATGTTCCATACCCACTGCATGGAACGCTACGAACAGCTCCGCAACGGCGATAGGGAGGTGATTCAAAACGATTATCGCGAACGGATGTATCGGCTGGGGCAACGGGGCCCGTTCCGACTGCCGGACGGAACACCGTTCGAGGCAATCATCGAGGGTGTATGGCCGGCGGGCGAATTGCTGCTACGCCACGACGACGGCACGCTGCGGGCCTATCTGTTCCGCGAAGTAGAGTTCGTCATCAAAGGCAAACACAACAAACAATAGCATCCCGATAAGGGGATGCTATTGTTCTACGAACGGATGAATCCTGCAAATCATTCGTTACTTTTCCAAGACAGGTAAATTCCATTCCCTGTCTTTCTTGTCCGAAACGCTGTCCGGCTTTTCTATAGAATCGGGGGCGCTGGATAGAGGTATCTTTTTGAAATCTATCATACCGGACATATGGAAATAAGAAACTTCCTTGGCATATTCATTCGGCTCCCACTTTACGTATTGCTTCAACCTCTTTTCCAATGTCGCAAACGTCTCCGGAGGCAACGACAAAATCAACGGATGAGTCTGCATGATAAACGCAACCTCCAATGTTTCACCCTCGGAGCTAATCGTATAGCAAACCTTAATCGGACTGCGTCGCTCCTCACGAAAAGCCTTGATGACATCATCGCTGAGCACTCCCTTAAATGCCCGATAAACGTCATTCCTATTTGCATAATTCGCATGAAGAACCCTATATTCCGCCTCTGTTTTCAATTTTCGACCATCTTTATAATACAACGGAATTTCACTGCGGCTATTAGCGATATTCGATAAATAAAAAACATATGTACTAAAATCGACTTCGAATGTAATTCCATCGGCCGTGACGGTTGTTGCATCCACATACGGATTTTGGGAATGCACATCAAACGTAGACAACAACACCGATAACAAAAAAACAACTCTTTTCATAACAATCATTTTTTATATATAATCACAATCTTTCAATAGCTCTAATAAATTCGCACAACCCATTTTATTCGGATCGAATCGCTCATTTTTGTATCCATCCATATTACGCAAATACTCAGCTGCGCCCCCGAAAGCCTGAATGAAATTGGGATTTCCCATGTCCTCTTTAAGAAGAAACCCATACATCTTATCATAGAAATATTCACCTTTAGGCCCTCCAAAGACATTACTCGGATCGTCGAGATTCCCAATTCTTTTCATATATGCGTACCAGCCGAGTTTTGCTTCCACCTCTTTATTCAATTTCGCATCGTAGCACCCACCATTTATATTCTGATAAACATGAATTAATTCCTCCATCAGCGCCCAATCGGTCATAGGTTGGCCCAACGAAATCGAAGCACCCTCAACTATTCCATTTGTATTTACATAAGTATTAGCTTCACCTCCTGTTCTATTTGCGGACTGAATATTCACATTGACCGTAATAGAATTGATAAGCCGTTTTCCCATACAATCCGCATATAAATCGTCAAGAAGGTCTATTAACTTTTTATCCGCTTTAATTTTAGAATTTTTCGAATAACGTTGCATTGCAGACCCCCCGCCTCCGGCTCCTCCGATAGTGAAAACAGCCGAACGACATTCATCATCAAGCGGTGGCTCGACCACCGGAAAATCCAAATCTTCCAAGAGCGACGGATCCGAATTTTTGACCGGCGCTTTCCCCTCGATTACCACAATATCAATACAACCGCCATCGATGTCATGTCTACCTCGAGTCGTCACTCCCGGACGGATGCGTACCACATGGACATCCTGCGGCAACAGTTCGGCCAGTTTGCAAGCATTTTCTTCCCACGAATGGGATTCGTCCAACAAGGATGCCGACCCGACAAGCATCCCACCATCGTATCGGCCAGCGCACACAGGAATGCCTGCAAGCGTGGCATAAAGCGCCACACCGGAAAAACCGCCCCTCCCGTCCGACAATCCGTTATCCGCATCAGGAATCAAAAAGAGCAACCAGGAAGCCGTCTCACCGGTATCGGTTCTCTTCAGCATAACCAACCGGCTCGGCATCGAAGAGAATCCGGACCAAACCTCGTCATCCCAACGCTGCAAACGATATTCGTATCGAGCCTCGAACGGAATCTCGGCCTAAATGACCGACGTATCCGAGCCTCCGTTACAAAACGCGATCGCATTCCATTCGGGAACGATCCATCCGGGATCCAACACCTTGTCATCATCGAACCCCTCATCCACACGGGTTTGCGATACACGAGCCAAATCCGCTTCGAAAGCTCGTTTCACCTCGGCAAGCATAAATTCTGAACATCCGCTACTAAACCGCGCCTCAGCATCCTGCAATTGTTCCGAACAAGAAAACGATACTCCAGCAAGAACCGATGCCGATAAAAACGAAAATAGCAATAAAGATTTTTTCATAGGCCAAAACATTAGGTTTTCAAAAATATAATTATTTCCGACCACCATTCCAAGTCCGATTCGGGACAAAACGACGACGGAAATAACTGCCAACTTTTTGTTGTTACAAAAATAACAGTTATATTTGCAGCACGGATGAAACGCTATCGATAAATCAAAAAACAATACGAAGATGAATGTACCTGCAAATCTGAAATACTCCAACGACCATGAGTGGTGCCGGGTGGAGGGCGACACAGCCGTAATCGGCATCACCGACTTCGCGCAAAGCCAACTGGGCGACATCGTATTCGTCGATGTGCCGACCGTAGGCGAAACGCTCGCAGCAGGCGAAGTATTCGGATCGATCGAAGCCGTGAAGACGGTCAGCGACGCATTCCTGCCCGTAGGAGGAGAAGTGCTCGAACTGAACGAAGCCATTGATGCTGACCCCGCGCTGGTGAACAAAGATCCCTACGGCGAAGGCTGGATGATCAAGGTCAAGATGACCGACCCGTCGGACTACGAAAAACTGCTGACGCCGGCCCAATACGAAGAGCTGATCGGCTGATACCGATAAAAAACATGACGAAAGCGCAGCTTCGCAGGCTGTGCTTTTTCCTTACAAACTTAAATAGACAGAAAACTATGTCCAAAGTTACCGTCGTAGGCGCCGGCGCCGTGGGCGCAACCTGCGCAAATGTGATGGCTTGCCGCGAAGTGGCGAGCGAAGTGGTTCTCATCGACATCAAGGAGGGCCTCTCCGAAGGAAAGATGCTCGACATGTATCAATGCTCGACGCTGATGGATTTTGATACGAAACTCGTCGGCGCGACGAACGACTACAAACGTTCGGGCAATTCGGACGTGGTGGTCATCACCTCGGGCATCCCCCGCAAACCGGGCATGACCCGCGAAGAACTCATCGGCACCAACGCCGAAATCATGAAGGGTGTCATCGCCAATATCGTCAAATATTCGCCCCGCGCCATCATTATCGTAGTGGCCAATCCGATGGATACGCTGACCTACTTGGCGCTGAAAGCCTCGGGGCTGCCCAAGAACCGCGTGATCGGCATGGGCGGTGCACTCGATTCGTCGCGATTCAAGTGTTATTTGGCCAAAGCCACAGGCGCCAACATCAACAACATCGATGGCATGGTCATCGGCGGTCACGGCGACACGACGATGATTCCGCTGCTGTCGAAAGCATCGGTCAACGGCGTGCCCGTCACGCAATTCGCCTCGAAGAAGAAGCTGGCCGAAGCGGTCGCCAACACGATGGTCGGCGGCGCGACGCTCACGAAACTGATCGGCACCTCGGCATGGTACGCCCCGGGTGCAGCCGCATCGATGATGGTCGAATCTATCCTGCATGACCAGAAAAAGCTGATTCCCTGCTCGTGCTACCTCGAAGGCGAATACGGTGAAAATGATCTCTGCATCGGCGTACCGGCCATCATCGGCCGCAAGGGCATCGAGAAAATCGTAGAACTCGATCTGACGAAAGAGGAAATCGAGAAATTCGCCGCATCGGCCGCTGCCGTACACAAAACCAACGACGTACTGCGCGAAATCAAAGCAATCTGACTAAAACCGAAATTCAAGACTGAGCAATGAAAAATCTGTTTATCAAAGGGATACTGCTATTGCTGGGCGCCTTGTTGGTCGAACCGGCCGCAGCACAGTTCAATCTGAAAAAGGCGTTGGGAGGTGCTGCGAAAGTGGCACAGGCTGCGACACTGACCGACGACCAGATGGCGGCATACGTCAAGGAGTACATCGACTGGATGGACGAACACAACCAAGTATGCGCCGAAGACGATCCCTACACGCAACGTCTTCGCAAACTGACCGAAGGACTCACGTCGGTAGAGGGAATCGCGCTGAATTTCAAGGTTTACTATGTCATCGATGTGAATGCGTTCGCTTGTGCAGACGGCAGCGTTCGCGTATTCTCCTCGCTGATGGACATCATGACCGACGAGGAGCTGCTGGGTGTCATCGGTCACGAAGTAGGCCACGTGGCACACAAGGATTCGAAAAAAGCATTCCGAACTGCCCTGCTCACCTCGGCGCTGAAAGACGGCATTGCCTCGAACGGCGGCAAAGCAGCCCAACTGACCGAATCACAACTGGGCGACTTGGGCGAAGCGCTGGTGAATGCCAACTATTCGCAACAGCAGGAACGCAATGCGGATGATTACGGCTACGAATTTCTGAAAAACGCCGGCAAGAACCCATGGGCGATGGCCTTGTCGTTCCGTCGGCTGAAACAGATGGAAGAGGAGGCCGGAGTAGGCAAGAGCAGCAAGCTGAACCAGCTGTTCTCGACACATCCCGATTTGGAAGTCCGTATCAAACGCATGGAAGAACGCGCAACGGCCGAAGGGATTGCAATGCCGGAAACCGGAACCGCAACAGCGGCTGTGACCGACGCAAAATAATCCGAGAACGAACGGTGCAATATGCGCGCAAAAAAGAGTTCCGCAATGTTGCGGAACTCTTTTTTTAATGAACCTGCGTAACTCGATACGTTACGCGCACTTCTTCCGAGCGGATTTTCCGTTTCATCCGCAACGCCTCTGTCAGATGTTGATGTCGACGATTTCGAAGTCGATCGTTCCGGCCGGAACCTCGACCGTCACGACATCGCCTTTCTTGTGACCCAACAATGCCTTTGCAATCGGCGTACCGATGGCCAGTTTGCCTTCACGCAAATTGGCTTCGTGCTCGGCGACGATGGTATAAACAACCTGTTTCTTGGTATTGTGATTGAGCAACGTCACTTTGCTCAGAATCTGCACCTTGCTTTTGTCGATTTTCGATTCGTCGATGATACGGGCATTCGCCAGCGTATTCTCCATCTTGGCGATACGCATCTCCAACAGCCCCTGCGCCTCACGCGCAGCGTCGTACTCCGCATTCTCCGAAAGGTCACCTTTGTCACGGGCCTCGGCTATTGCCGCCGAAATGGCCGGACGCTCGACGGAACGCATGTGATCGAGTTCGTCCTTGAGTTTCTTGTACCCTTCCGCCGTTAGGTAAATGATCTCTTTTTTCATGTTGAAAACAAAAAAATAAGAATCCTGACCGGTGAAAGCCAGAACCCCCGTTAAACTATTGCAGGAACAAAGGTAAAAAGGATATTCGATATTTGCAAACACGACAGATACTTTATTGTACCGCCACCTTCTGCCACACCACTTAAAATAAGGGCTTCTCGATGCGGCAAAAGAAGGGAGAAAGTCCGGCCGCAAGCGAGAAACAGCAGTTTTACGGTAACGGAGCCGACGCCGTGGCACGGAGTATGCCTTGATCGTCAGGCTATGTGTTTCGCTCTGCTCATCCACTTGCTATGGGTTCTGGCAGCGGTTCCCGTCGTATCGCATCAGCACCGTCGTCCTGCTTCGGCGGCGGCGTGGATTGCGGTCATCGGACTGCTGCCGATTCTGGGGACATTGCTCTATCTGCTGGCCGGATTCCGCAGATACCCCCGTCTACGGAAAGCACCGGAACACCCCGCGGATTCGGATTCTGCCGACCGACTCGAACGAATCATTCACACGGGATGCGGAACCCGCATGACGCACCACAACGAAGTGCGGCTGCTCCACAACGGCAACAATGCCTTCACGGCGTTGATCGCCGCACTGCAACGGGCCACCCGCACGATCCATATGGAATACTATATCTTCTGCGACGACCGCATCGGCCGCACCATCGCCGATATCCTCATCCGCAAGGCGCGCGCCAGCGTGGAAGTACGCGTCATCTACGATGCCGTCGGTTCGCGGAGAATGAGCCGTGCGCTGCTCCACAAAATGCGGGCGGCCGGTGTTGAAGTGCACGCATTCGAACCGCTGCGGTTCCCGTGGTTCACGCCGCGCAGTACCCACCGCAACCATCGGAAAATAGTCGTCACAGACGGAAAAACAGCATTTTTGGGTGGCATAAATATTGCAAAATACTACCTCGATGGAGACGGCATGGGCAAGTGGCGCGATGAACACCTCTGTATCGAGGGCGACGCCGTAGCCGACCTGCAAAGGCTCTTCATCGCCGACTGGGCGCACGTCGGAGGCGGACAACTCGATGCCGCCCACCACATCGCCCGACATGCCTTACGCCGCAAAATGCCGCTTCAGGTGGCATGGGCCGGCGACGGGCCGACACGACCGACGCTCGCCGAAGCATTCGCCACGGCAATCATGACAGCGCGCAAGCGAATCCGCATCTGCTCGCCCTACTTCCTGCCGCCCACCCTGCTGCTTGACGCCCTACGGATGGCGGCCCGAAGTGGCGTACGGGTCGAAGCGATGATTCCCTCGTGCAGCGATTCGCACATGGCGGATTTGATTTCGGATGCCTATGTCGACGACCTGCTCGATGCGGGCATCGCACTTTACTGCTACGACAACGGATTCCTGCACGCCAAACTCCTGCTCGTGGATGACCGTCTGGCATCGGTCGGCACGGCTAACATGGACTATCGCAGTCTGGCTGACAACTGGGAAGTAACGGTATTCATCCGCGACCGACAAATCGCCGAGGAACTCTCCGCGACGTTCGACCGCGACCTTGCAGCCTGTCGCCGGATTACCCGTGCGACGTGGCGCCCGTCGGCATACCGACGGGTGCTGAGCGACGTGCTCCGTCTCGCATCGCCCCTGATGTAACGAAAAGACTTAAAAAAACATACGACATTTCATGAAACGACTGTTACTCATTTCGAGTTTCGTCTTGCTGTTCGCAAGCGGAACCGCATCGGCCCGCCGACTGCAAGTCGGATTCCGCGGCGGCATCAACACAACGGACTACCGATTCTCACCCGTCGCGATCGGCGAGACCCAATTCGTGACCGGCTCATCCCGTGCCGGATTCGAAACCGGATTCGTCCTGCGTCTCAATCTGTCGAAATTCGTCCACCTGCAATCGGAGCTCAACTACGATTTCGTGAACTACTCGATACGCGCCACGCGGGCCAACCTGCAAACCGACGTCCGGCTGCGTTCCGAACGGCTCGAAGTTCCCGTGCAATTAGGGTTCCAGCTCGGCATCGTCCGGCTTTTCGGCGGCGCTTCGTTCCGGCTGAACAACTCGCTCCACAGTTCGCATCCCGATTTGCTGAAAATCCGGTTCGACACCGAAAACATGGCTTGGATGGGCGGCATCGGACTGAATTTCAAACATTTTTTCTTGGATTTCCGGTTGCAGGGATACCCGGGGTCGAAGCATAACAACATCTTCGAGTCGAACGGAATCCGTCAGAAAGTGCACATCCGCAGCAACATCGTCTACGGCGGCTCGCTCGGATTTTTCTTCTGAACCGGACAAAGGGGTGCCGCAAGCACCCCTTGTTTATTCGGCGACATTCGCCCAATGCCTCACATATTCCGCTCGTAAAGATGCCGCAGGGTGGTGAGATACGAGGAGTCGCGGATTTCGCCCCGCTGGTACATGCCGCCGACGGTCAGCCGGACGTAACGCAACAAGTCGCGCTGCAAACGCTTGTAGAGCGGGCAATCCATGTAATTCTCGTGGTCGAGCAGCACGTCGCGCACCGGCCGCAACGAATTGGTGTAATTCGACATCTCGTTGCGCAGGGCCGTACCCTGCTTGGATGAGGCGGCGATTTTGGCAATGGACATCGCCCTGAGCTTCTCGCACACCGTATTCAGCAGCACCATCACCACGTTGTCCATCAGTGTGTGGCCGTGCATGAACAGATACGTCGTTTCACGCGTCAGTCCGCGTGCGCGCAACTCGCGCTCGAACTCCTTCATCGGCTCGACCATCCGCGGATTGCGGGCCACAAGCATCTGCTCACGTTTGGCGACGTTGCGGGCCAGCCACGCCAACGTCTCGGCACCGTTGTCGCGCAAGTCGAGGAAGTTGATCCGCACGGACGACTTGAAATCGCACAACGGAAAAACATTCACCGTATCCAAACGGGCGGAAAAGGCATACCAGACGAACAACGGATAGATCGTGCAGGAGTATTCGCGCATGAAGCGCACGAAATCGAAAATGCGGGTATCGTTCTTGGTCGCTTTGACGCAGACATTGTGCAACGCGGGCGCATAACACAGATAATTCTCGGTGGCGTAGGCGAAAGTGTGGAAAACATATTTCGACCGGTTGACCTCCTTCGACTGGGGCGTGCGGTCGGCGAACAGATAGTCGAAATCGGAGTCCATACACAACAACAACCGCTCCGAAGAGCGCGGCACCATGCTCAACAACACCTTTTTACCCTTGGGCAAATCCTCGCGGTTGGGCACCGAAATCTCGAAACGCAAGTAGGGTGTGCGGAAGTGGTCGAAGATACCGCGCCAGAAAGCGACATCTTCGTATCCCTCGACGTAAACCTCGACCAACCGCTGGTTCGGGTCGGCCGGAAGCGGAGCTGGCAACTCCTCCGGCCGCGGCGTGCGACGGTAGGCACTGTTATTCGGACGTCGTTTATCGAGAAACCTCTTCCCCATTTTTTAATAGCGCGGTGAAAAGCCTTACCGGCTCCGCAAAGTCAAAGATACGAATTTTTCGTATCTTTGTGCAAGTAAGTTACGAAAAGAGTGTAATTTATTGGAAATGAGCGTAGGTTAATTGCTCAT
>RYWP01000048.1 GCA_003979135.1 Alistipes sp. | reverse complement strand
TAGCGATTATTTTCCGAATGCGGGTTTCGGATTCGCTATCGGCCTGCTTTTTTGTTCTTTTACCGGAAAAATTCACCTTCCCAGACTGTCGTGTTGCCTGCAGCATCGGTTGCCGTGAAATGGATTCGATGCTTCCGGCGTTCTGGTTTTGTGTCGAATCGGTGGACGAACAGATTGCGCATCGGCAGGCGGTCACAGGGCATCCATCGTCCGTCGATATGGAGTGTTCCGGAGGCCACGCCCGAAAAATTGTCCGTCACGGTGAATCTCAACGATTCCGCACGGGCCAGATCGCTTTTTTTCGTGAATCGCGGACGGATGTGCGGCGGCAGAGTGTCCGCCACCGCCACGAGCCAGCCTGTCTTGCGGGTGCGGGCCGTGACCGTGCGTCCCGTGCAGGTGCCGCCTATGGAAGCGATTTTTCGGTTTTCTGGCGTGTAGCTCGCCAGCATCGTGCGAAGTCGGAGCGTGCGCGGGATTTCGGTGTGTAGCGTCACCGTCGCTTCTTTGTGCAGCGGTATGCCGGCATCCAAAATCCGTACGGCCGGCGACAGCACCACGATGCCCTGCAGGCTGTCGATATTGGGTTTGTCCAAGGTGTCGGGACGACAGTGGCAGGCTTCGTAAAGCGCTCCTGCCGGGATATTGGCTGTCAGCCGTCGTCCGAGTGCTATGGAATTGCTGTGGTCGGGACGTAGGATGAGGGCCGTTGAATCGGCTTGCGCTTGGAATGATTCAGACTGTCCGCGAATGTTGAACGTCAGCGTCGAGCGGTTCCCACAGTCGTCTTCCGCTTCGATATGGATGACGCGTACTTGGCCCGAGTCCGTGCGGATGATGCCCTGCTCCCGCAGGACGGGGTAAAACGCTTTAGGAGCTCCCGTGAGACGGGCCATACGGATGACTTCGTTTCGTGAGTCGCGTTGCCGGGCGTACCAGCTCACCGCATCGCTGTAACGGGCCTGCGAGGGCAGAAATCCGTCCATGCGATATTCGAAGTGGGGTTCGCCATCGACCGTCGCGCTCAGACGCCAGATACCGAACGTGTTGTTCACGTCATTGCGTCGGTCGGTAACCTCGACGATGAAATAGCCTTTGCGGCCCACCGGTATCGGTTCGCGGCGTGTCGTCTTGTAGCGACCCTCTGCTTCGCGTACGAGGTTGTAGCTTGCAGGGCGGCTGCGCAGACAGACTCCTTGCACCGTGTCGACTTCGACGTAGTGGAGCCGCAGGATGCGGGGCGGCAGTTTGTCGGCGGGCCGAAAGATGCCTTGCCGCACGGTGTTGAGCCGGCGGCCCGTGCCCGCTTCGCGCAGTTCGAAATGGAGGTGTGGGCCCATCGAAGAGCCGCTGTTGCCCGAATGGCCGATCACTTCGCCGCGTTTTACCGGCCAGCGGTCGGGCGTGAACCAGCGGTCGATTTCGTTCGAACGTGTGCGGTAGCGTTCCGCTTGCATGTAGTCGTCGATGTCGTCGCGAAAACGTTGCAGATGTCCGTAGACGGCTGTCGTACCGTCTGCAAGGGTCAGATAAATCGCCTTGCCGTAGCCGTAGGTCGTGATGACCGCACGGGAGACATATCCGTCGGCCACGGCGACGAGCGGTTTGCCCTCTGTGCCGTCGGTCTTGATGTCTACGCCCGCATGGAAGTGGCCCGTGCGGATTTCGCCGAAATTCGCTGCGAACATACCCGCGACTTGCCGCACGGGAAAAATATAACGGGTCGTGTCGAGGTTTTGCGCTGCTGTTGCGCAGACATAGAATGCGGCCAGCGCCGCTGTCAGAATTCGTCGCATGGGGCGTCGTTTTTTACGGTGCGAGCAACTGTCTCGCACACCGTTTCGTAGTCGTATCCGAGCGATAGTCCGTATCGGATCAGTTTTGTTTTCAGTTCGTAGGGCGTCGCTGCACGGGTGTTGCGTGCTTTGCGGGCGAGTTGTTCCGCCAG
The DNA here is from genome assembly GCA_003979135.1 of Alistipes sp. Lineage (GTDB taxonomy): Bacteria > Bacteroidota > Bacteroidia > Bacteroidales > Rikenellaceae > Alistipes. Next base: position 9,388 of record RYWP01000048.1, on the reverse strand, counting down.
TCGGTCGGACATCCCCGTACGGTCGATTTGTTGCAGCGCCGCGTCGACGGTCTCGCGGGCGATGCCTTTGCGTTGGAGCGCGGCCCGCAGTTTGTATTCGCCCCAGCCGCTCAGTCGCAGTTTTTCGCGCACGAACGCCTCGGCATAGCGCGTGTCGTCGATGAATCGGTCGCTCAGCAAACGATCGAGGACCTTTTCGGCATCTGCGTCCGCTACACCCCAGTTGCGCATCAGACGTCGTGCGTCGCCCGTCGATTTTTCGGCCCGCGCACAGAGCCGCATCAGCGTCGACAGCGCTTGTTCGGGTGTTTTTGCGCGGCGTTCGCGGCGTTCGGTCGTGATGTTCGGTCGCATGGCGTGTTTCATTGCATCCGGCAGCCGAGCATACGCGGGCGTCCGAAGAGGTCCTCGCGCACACGAATGTCGGTGTAACCCTCCTCGGCGCATAGGGTGCGCATCGCGTCGGCGTGTTGGTAATAGATTTCGAAATAGAGACGTCCGCCTGCCCGTAGCAGTTTGCGACCGGCCTGCGCGATGACCCGATAGAAACGCAACGGGTCATCGTCCGGCACGAACAGCGCTTCAGCGGGTTCGTGGTCGCGGACGTTGGGGTGCATTGTCGCGCGGTCGCTTTGCGGAACATAGGGCGGATTCGAGACGATGATGTCGAACGGACCCGTGAAAACTTCGGTCAAGTCGTTAAGCGCGTCTGCCCGTCTTAGGTCGACCCGAACACCGAGCCGTCGGCAGTTTTCTGCCGCCACCGCGAGCGCATCTTCCGAAATGTCGGCTGCCGAGACGTCTGTGTGGGGTAGCTCCATAGCCAGCGTCGCTGCGATGCAGCCGCTGCCAGTGCCGACATCCAGAATGCTTGTGGCTTGTCGTTCTTCGCGGAGAATCCATGTCACGAGTTCTTCGGTTTCGGGGCGGGGAATCAGCACACCCTCGCGCACCACGAATTGTTGCCCGAGAAATTCCGCCGTTCCGATGACATATTGTACGGGGCGGCCCGCTGTCAGTTGTTCAATGATGGCGTCCAGCCCGTCTACGACGATTTCTGCCTGCGGGTCGGTCAGAAAAGCCGTCTCGGGCAGCCCGCTCAGTTCCGATGCTGCTAACAAGGCGATGCTGCGTGCCTCACGTTCACCGTAGAGCGGTACGAGGGGCACGGCAATACGCTGGAGTATGTCGCGGCGGGTCGTCATCGGTGGAGCAGGTCGGCTAAGGCAATGGCTACGGCAGCTTCGACGACGACGGCCCCGCGGAGGGCGATGCAGACGTCGTGGCGTCCCGCCAGTATGAGCGGTTCGACCTGTTCGGTCATGCGGTTGTAGGTGTTTTGCGGTCGGCCGATGCTGGCTGTCGGTTTGAATGCTGCACGGACAACGAGTTCGTTGCCGTTCGTCAGGCCTCCGGCGATGCCGCCCGCGTGGTTGGTCGCCGTGTGACCTGCGGCATCGACAATGGGATCATTGTGTTCCGAGCCGCGCATCTGCGCTCCGGCGAATCCGCTGCCGAACTCTACTCCCTTGACGCCCGGAATGGCAAAAAGCAATTGGGCGATAACGCTCTCCGCCGAATCGAAGTACGGGTCGCCCAGTCCGGCCGGAACACCTTGCACACGGCATTCGACCATGCCGCCGACCGAATCTTTCGCTTCGGCGGTCTCGTGTAGCAGGGTATCGAAGCGCTCCGGTTCCGTACATCCGCCGATTTCGACGATGTCGGTCGAGAATGCAACGTTTGCGGGTAGCATCTTTTTCGCTACGACGCCTGCTGCCGTCAAGGTTAGCGTCAGCCGGCCCGAGAAATGGCCTCCGCCGCGCGGATCGTTCCAGCCGCTGAACTTTTCGTAGGCCGTCCGATCGGCATGCGAGGGGCGGTCGTGGCCTGCTGTCGCATCGTAGTCCTGCGGACGGGTGTCCGTGTTGGTAAATTCGATGGTGAGCGGAGCTCCGGTCGTGTAGCCTCGGTAGATGCCCGAAACGATTTGCGGTACATCCGGTTCGTGTCGCGGCGTGGTGCCTGTCGGGCCGCAGCGGCGTCGGGCGAGGTCGGCCTCGAAATCTTCGGCCGTAAGGGCGATGCCTGCGGGCACGCCGTCGAGCACGACGCCGATCTGCGGGCCGTGCGATTCGCCCCACAGGGCGATGCGGAAGCGTGTGCCGAATCGGTTCATGTGCGCAGTTTTTCTAATTCGTCGAAGAAGGTCGGGTAACTCTTGGCGACGCATTCGGCGCCGTCGATGGTCATCGTTCCATCGGAACGCAGAGCCGCTACGGCCAGCGACATCGCCATACGGTGGTCGCCGTGGCTGTCGACACGGTAGCCGTGCATCGCTCCGCCGCGGATGCGCATCGTGTTGGGTTCCGAGAGGTCGACTTCGATGCCGAGTTTGCCGTATTCGTCGCGGATGGACGCCGCACGATCGCACTCCTTATGCACCAATCTCGATGTACCGCGCAGGACGGTCGTTCCCTCGGCCGATGCGGCCAATGCCGCTAACGCCGGAAAGAGGTCGGGGCAATGCGTGGCGTCGAACTCGAATGCGTGCAACGGCCGTGCACTGACCGTCACCGAATCGGGCTCGTGGATGACCGAGGCACCGGCTCGCACGAGTGCCGTGCAGATGGCCGTATCGGCCTGCTTCGAGAGCGTCCGCACGTTTCCGACCGTGACTTCGCCTGCCGTGGCACCCGCTACGAGCAGCATGGCTGCTGCGCTCCAGTCTCCCTCGATGGCGATTTCGGCGGGTCGATAGCATTGCTGCCCCTTTATATAAAACTCCTCGTAGTCGCGTTGATGGATTTCGATGCCGAATCGGGCAGCCGTGTCGAGGGTCATATCTAAATAAGGTATCGAGACCGGTTCCGCGACGTGCAGCACTGTGTCTTTCTGGGCCAGCGGCAATGCAAGCAGCAGTCCCGTGATGAATTGTGACGAGATGGAACCGTCTATGCTCGTTTCGCCGCCCTGCAACGGCCCGCATACGGTCAGCGGCAGTCGTCCGTCGTTGTCTTCCACACGAACACCCAAATGCCGCAGCGTCGCGATCATCGGCTCCATCGGTCGGTGCAGCAGCGAGCCCTCACCGACGATGTGCATCGGCCGGTCGGCAAGCGAGGCGATAGGGGTGAATAGTCGTGTCGCCAATCCCGATTCGCCCGTACGGAGCGTGTCGCTGGTCGGACAGAGCGTGCCGGTCGGCATTCCGTCAGAGATGTCCGCCTGTCGCAGCCCGCCGTCGATGGCGAGCGCATCGGCTCCGATTCGTGTGACGCGGGCTCCGAGCGTCTCGATGCAGCGGATGGCCGAAAGGGTGTCATCGCAGAATTCGAGATTGCGCAATACCGACCGCCCTTCGGCCAGCAGCGCGGCGGCTAAAGCGCGTTGTGCATAACTTTTCGAACAGGGGGGGCTGACCCGACCTCCGATGTGCCCCGACGTGAGGATTTTTTCCATGCGGCGGCGGGCTATTTCCGTACGGCGTCCGGATTGTTGATCATCTCCTGCGTGATTTGGTGGCTTTTTTTCAGCTCGAAGTGCTGGCCCAAGTAGACCTTGCGTACCATCGGGTCGGCGGCGAGTTCCTCGGCCGAGCCGGTTTTCAGGATCTTGCCCTCGTAGAGCAGATAGGTGCGGTCGGTGATGGCGAGCGTCTCGTCGACGTTGTGGTCGGTGATGATGACGCCGATGTTCTTGTGTTTGAGTGTCGCCACGATGGACTGGATGTCTTCTACGGCGATGGGGTCGACACCTGCGAACGGTTCGTCCAACAGGATGAATGCCGGATTGATGGCGACGGCACGGGCTATTTCGGTGCGTCGGCGTTCGCCGCCCGACAACTGGATGCCGTAGCTTTTGCGTACTTTCTGCAACCGGAACTCTTCGATCAGAGCCTCGACTCGTTCGGCTTGGTACTCTTTCGAAAATTCGGTCATTTCAAGCACCGAGCGGATATTCTCCTCGACCGTCAGCCGGCGGAACACCGAAGCCTCCTGTGCCAGATAACCCACGCCCAGCTGCGCCCGTCGATAGACCGGCAGATCGGTGAGCTCGGAGACCTCGCCTTCGTCGTTTTCGAGGAAGATGCGCCCTTCGTTCGGTTTGATGAGGCCTACGATCATGTAAAAGGTCGTGGTCTTTCCGGCGCCGTTGGGGCCGAGCAGTCCGACGATTTCGCCCTGCCGGACGTCGATGGAGACGTGGTTGACCACCGTGCGGGACTTGTATTTCTTGACCAGTTCGTTCGTGTAGAGGCGCATGTTGCCGTGCTTTTTTCGAATAAAATTCGTACAAAGTTATGTTTTTTTCCGAAAACTTCTTATCTTTACATTGAATTTTATGATTTACGGCTTACGTACGACGAAATGGAACAGAACGAATCACCCTTGCTGCATGAAAAACTGAAGGAATACTTCGGTTTCGCATCGTTCAAAGGCAATCAGGAGGCGGTCATCCGGAATGTGTTGGCCGGTCGCGATACCTTTGTGCTGATGCCCACGGGCGGCGGGAAATCGCTTTGCTACCAGTTGCCGGCGCTGTTGATGGACGGGGTTGCGATCGTCATCTCGCCGTTGATCGCGCTGATGAAGAATCAGGTCGACGCCATGCGGATGTTTTCGGCCGATTCGGGCATCGCTCATTTTCTCAATTCGTCGCTCAACAAGACGGCCGTTACGCAGGTGCGTTCCGATGTGCTGGCCGGCAAGACCAAGCTGCTTTACTTTGCACCCGAGTCCTTGACCAAAGAGGACAACGTGGCGTTTTTGCGCAAAATCAAGATTTCGTTCTATGCCATCGACGAGGCGCACTGCATCTCGGAGTGGGGCCACGATTTCCGTCCGGAGTACCGGCGCATCCGGCCGATCATCAACGAGATCGGAAATGCCCCGTTGATCGCGCTCACGGCTACGGCGACGCCCAAAGTGCAGATGGATATTCAGAAAAACCTCGGCATGTCGGATGCCGCAGTCTTCAAATCGTCGTTCAACCGGTCGAATCTCTACTACGAAATCCGGCCCAAACATGACGTCGACCGTGAAATCATCCGCTTCATCAAGCAGCACGAGGGCAAGAGCGGCATCATCTATTGTCTGAGCCGAAAGAAAGTGGAGGAACTCGCCGAGTTGCTTACGGCCAACGGTATCCGGGCCCACGCTTATCATGCCGGTATGGATGCTGCGACTCGTGCGGCCAATCAGGATGATTTCCTGATGGAGCGCGTCGAGGTCATCGTGGCGACCATTGCGTTCGGCATGGGCATCGACAAGCCCGACGTGCGTTACGTCATCCACTACGACATTCCCAAATCGCTCGAAGGATATTATCAGGAGACGGGCCGTGCCGGCCGCGACGGTGGCGAGGGGTATTGCCTGACGTTCTACAGTTACAAGGATATTCAGAAACTCGAGAAGTTCATGCAGGGCAAGCCGGTCGCCGAGCAGGAAATCGGCAAACTGCTCTTGCAGGAGACGGTCTCCTATGCCGAGAGTTCGATGTGCCGGCGCAAGACGTTGCTGCATTATTTCGGCGAGGAGTATGCCGAAGAGAATTGCGGGAACTGCGATAATTGCCGGCATCCCAAACCGTCGGTAGACGCGAAAGCCTCGTTGAAGATGGCGCTCGAAGCCTTGCGTGAAATCGGCGACAAGTTCAAGTCCGATTATTTGATCCACGTGTTGACCGGCAAGACTACTGCATTGGTCAAGAGTTACGGCCACAATAAATCGAAATGGTTCGGGGCCGGCGAGGAGCATGATGCCCGTTATTGGGGCGCTGTCTTGCGGCAGGGGTTGATTCTCGGGCTGATCGACAAAAATATCGAGAATTACGGGTTGTTGTCTATCAACAAGCGGGGCGAACAGTTCATCGCCATGCCTGCGCCCGTGACCGTCACGCTCGACCACGACTACGACGAAGAGGAAAAGGAGGCCGAGGCCGTCGCTCCGATGGGGCGCGGAGGCGTTGCCGATGAAGAACTCTTTTCGATGTTGAAGGACTTGCGCAAGAAGGTGGCCAAGCAACAGGGGTTGCCGCCGTTCGTTATTTTCCAAGACCCGTCGTTGGAGGACATGTCGATCCAGTATCCCGTCACCATCGAGGAGTTGCAGAACATTACGGGTGTGGGTGCCGGCAAGGCGCGGCGCTTCGGAGCCGAGTTCGTCAAGCTAATAAAGGCTTACGTCGAGGAGAAGGAGATCGTCCGGCCGCAGGACATGGTGGTCAAGGCAGTTGCGAACAAGTCGGGCATCAAGATATTCATCATCCAGTCCATCGACCGCAAGATGGATTTCGAAGACATCGCCCGCACCAAGAATCTCGACTTCGATGAGTTGTTGACCGAAATCGAGGGCATCGTCAATTCGGGCACGAAACTCGACATATCCTACTACCTCAAAGGATTCATGGACGAGGATAAGATGGAGGATATCTACCTCTATTTCAAGGAGGACGCCGAGAGCGATTCGCTCGATGCTGCTGTCGAGGAGTTGGGCTCCGACTACACTGAGGAGGAGATTCGTTTGGTACGTATCAAGTTCATCTGCGAGCAGGGCAATTAGCCGTTCGCTGCGAAATTCGGAAATAAATCGGAAGAAAATATGAACCGGAAAACTTTCGTATTGGCTTTATCGTTTTTCGTTCTGACATTGGTTTTGTTCGGGACGGTCGTCTATTTCGCGTATGCGCGGCCTGCTTCGGTCGATTGGTTCGACATCCTTTTCGCAGGTGGTTGCGTCTGCGCCGCTGCACTTATGGTGCGTAACGAATATAAAAAGAAGAAACGTCGTCATCTGGACGAGGTAAATCCGCATAAAATTCCGTAAATCGATGAAAGGAACATTCATTATGCAAGGGCTCCGGTTGATCGGGATGGTCTTGGCTGTCGCCGGTATTATCTATGCCATCGAGTATGTGCCGAGTGGTATTGCCGTGTGGTTTTGGGTCGCCTTGTTGGGCATCGGATTCTTCGGTCTGTTGTTCTCTTTCCGCACGGTTCGGCGGCGCAGCGGTGCTGCAGCCGCGGGTGCACGTCACCGTGCAAAATCGAAAAAACGTAGAGCGTAGGCGCTCCGTTTATCGGCAGTCTCCTGCGATGACCGTCACCAAATCTTCTCGTGCCAGATAGCGTTGCGCCAGCCGTTGCACTTCGGCAGGCGTCGTCTCGCGGATGTGGCGGATATTTTCGCTGATGACGCGATTGTCCGTGTCGCAAAGGATGTTTTCGATCGTGACGTCGGCTATGCCGAACGGTCCGTCGAGGATGCGCATCATTTCGCCCGCCATCATATTTTTCACCATATCCAGCTCTGTTTCGGGCATCGGCTCGTTGCGGAGTTTTTCGATTTCGGCGTAGATTTCGTCGAGTGCCGCACGGGTGACATCCGTACCTACTTGCGCCGCTATGGCGAAGTAGCCCGCATGTTGGAAGTTGACCATTGCTGCCATCGCGCCGTAGGTATAGCCGTGTTCTTCGCGCAGGTTCTGCATCAGACGGGCGCCGAAATAGCCGCCCAAGGCGGTCGCCACGACCTGCATCCCCAAGAAATCGGGATGTTGCCGCGGAAAGAGCAGTCGGCCCACACGGATGGACGATTGTACGGCGCCCGCGTGCTGTACGATTGTTTCGCGGCGGGTTTCGGGGGCCGGAAACGAGGGGCGCGCCGTACCGTTGCCCGTCGGCAGTTGTTCGGCGATCGCTGCAATTGCCGAAAGTTCCGCTTCGCCGACCCGTCCGCTGCAAACGACGAAGCAGTTCTCCGCTGTGTAGTGTTGTTTATAGAATGTTGCGAGGTCATCGCGTGTCAGTCGGTCGTAGGCTGTTTCGTCGGAGGTGATGCCGTAGGGGTGTTGCGGCCCGAAAAGCGCTTGTGCAAAGGCTTCGCGGGCTTGCGTGTCGACTTTCGTGCGTTCGATACTCAGCTGTTGCCGGCGTTTGGCGCAGTAGGCCGCGACCTCCTCGTCGGGATAGACCGGATGCAGCAGAATCTCCTCGGCCAGCGCACAGGTCGGCCCGAAGAATTTCGAGAGCATACAGAAACTGACATAGACGACATCGCGATCGATGTTGATGTCGAAATAGGAGCCGTAGTAGTCCAGTCGTTCGGCGATTTCGTGTGCCGTGTATTTGCGTGTTCCCTCCGAAAGCAAGTTCGCTGCGGCCGAGGCCGAGAAAGGCACCTGTTGCACCGACGAACCGGCTGCGAAGACGAACGTCACGCGCAGCACCTCGAAATCGTCGGATGCCAGCGTATGGATTTTTACTCCGTTGCGGAGTGTCCGGACGTCGGCTTCGGCCACTTCGACCGACGCCGGCAGGGTGATGGGCGGTTGTTTCATGATTCGGTGTTTTCAGGGGTTGCGGTCGCAGCAGGTCGTATCGTCGCTGCTGAAACAGCGGTTGATGTGGGGGTATCGGCTGCGGCCTTCGTTCCGTGCGGATCGGATACGGTTGGTCTTGGCGCGGATGCGGCCCGATAGACCAGCGTGGAGCGGTTTTCCGGCCGGAACGTGCGGCGGCTGAAATCCTGCACGGCATCCGCATCGACGGCCCGATAAAGCGAAACTTCGCGGTTGACCAGTTCGAGGTCGCCCAGCATCTCGTAGAATCCGAGGTTCAGTGCCTTGTTCATCACGTTCAGTTCGCCGAAAAGGGTGTTGGCTTCGAACTTGTTTTTCACCTTTTCCAGTTCGGTTGCGGGTGCCTCTGCGTTTTGCAGTTCCATTATCTCCGCCATGAATGCCGCTTCGGCCTCCTCGACCGTCGTTTCCGGAAGCAGCTGCCCCGTGAAGATGAAGAGTCCCGGATCGACATCGCCCGTGATGTAGGCATTGACCTGCGACAGCAAATGTCGTTCGCGTACCAATCGTCGGTAGAGACGCGACGAATCGCCGCCCGACAGCAGGTCGGACACCAAGTCCGCCACGTAGAAGTCCTGCGACATCCGGCCGCCCATGTGATAGGCAATGGTGAGCGTCGTCGCCGGTACGTCGCGTTCCACTTCCAGCCTGCGAGGGGCTGTCTGTTCGGGTTCCTGCGGAATGGGGGAGTCCGCGGCTTTCCGGTCGGGCAGTTCTCCGAACCACTTTTCGGCCAAGTCGAGCATGCGTTCCTCTTCCATGTCGGCCGAAAGTGAAAGAATGGCGTTCGATGGATGATAATGGGCCCGATAGAACGTCTGCACATCGTCGAGCGTTGCCGCTGCGATGTGATCGGGCGTCAGTCCGATAGCAGCCCAGCGATAGGGGTGCACCTTGTAGGCCAAGTCGCGCAGAAGCAGCGTTCGGTCGCCGTAGGGTTGGTTGAGGTAACGCTGCCGGAACTCCTCGATGACTACTTTTTTCTCCGTGGCGAGTTTCTCGGCCGTGATGTCGAGCCCCTCCATAC
>RYWP01000047.1 GCA_003979135.1 Alistipes sp. | reverse complement strand
TTTTTCCCTTCGTTTGAAGATAAACTAAGGTTAAAAACGTTAAATCTTCGATTTTTGACGAAAAAACAAGTGAATTTTTGAGCAGTCTATCTTTTAACACATAAACTATTGATAATCAATTAGCACAATATGCTGCATCGGGAAGTAATTAACCATCTGTTTTTTAATTCTCGGATTTTTTTCTACCTTTATTGTCCAAAATCGAACCGATTCTAACCATAATATTCCTAAACGATGGGGAAAACCGTAACCACATTTTTAGTCGATGGCGACCCGCAAGGAACGCAATATGCGTCCATCAGCAACAAAATATGCCAAATGTTCGTTATTCCGCGCTCGAATCTCGCCTATCTGAACGAACAGTCCAAACTGCAAAAACCGGCATTTTATATTCTTACAGGTGAAGACGAATCCACCAAACCGCAAGCATATATCGGTGAAACCGAAAATTTCAGAGAACGTGTAAAAGACCACGAAACCAAAAAATCGTTCTGGCAAAAAGCACTCATCTTTATCTCGAAAGGTGCCGACATGACGAAAGCCGATGTGCAATATCTTGAATATCGGGCAATCTCGGAAGCGAAAAAAGCTGACAAATTCGTTCTCAACGAGAACAAACAGACGCCGAAAGCACCCAATCTGCCCGAATACCAGAAAGATTCGATGGACGAATTTTTTGAGGACGTCAAGTTCTTGGCATCGTTCAGCGGTTGCACTATCTTCGAAATAACGCAGCCCAAAGAGAAACATCTGTTTCATGCAGAGAATCGCAATTGCAAAGCCACCGGTTTTTACAGCGCCACAGGATTTACAGTCATGAAAGGCAGTACCGTTGCTGCCGAAACGACGCCTTCTTTTGCTTGGAAAGAAAAACGCAAAAGTCTGATCCAAGAATATACGACTATCAAAAACGGTAAACTAGTCTTGAATTCCGACAAAACATTCAACAGTCCGAGTACCGCTGCCAGTTTCTGTATCGGTCGCAGTTGCAACGGATGGACGATATGGACGGATGATAACGGCCAAACATTGGATTCGGTTTATCGGAAACAGTTAGAATAAAATCACGATCCTGCAACCATTACATTATCGGGGGGGGGGATATTTTTTGCCGAAAAACAATAAAAATAAATTGTGCGATAAAATATTTTTCCTATCTTTGCACCGACAGTAACAGAAAAAAGCGCGGACCGAAAGGCCCAAAAGAAGCGATAACAGGCTGTCGATGTGTATGATAAGATTAGAGAATATTAACAAGACCTATCACGGCGGCTCGCCACTCCATGTCCTAAAAGGAATCGACTTGCAAGTCTCACAGGGCGAACTGGTCTCCATCATGGGCGCCTCGGGCTCCGGAAAGTCCACGATGCTCAACATCCTCGGCATCTTGGACGATTATGACAGCGGCAACTACTATTTGGCCGGACGTCTCATCAAAAACCTCAACGAGACCCAAGCCGCCGCAGCCCGCAACAACATGATAGGTTATATCTTCCAATCGTTCAATCTGATAAGCTATAAGAACGCGATGGAAAACGTCGCGCTGCCGCTCTACTATCAAGGCATCTCGCGCCGCAAACGCAATGCACAGGCGTTGGAATACCTCGATTTGCTCGGACTGAAAGATTGGGCCGGACACATGCCCAATGAGATGTCGGGCGGTCAGAAACAACGTGTCGCCATCGCGCGGGCACTCATCAACCGGCCGCAAATCATACTCGCCGACGAACCCACCGGTGCATTGGACAGCGCCACCTCACAGGAGGTGATGAATCTGTTGCGGCAGGTCAACACGGAGATGGGCATGACCATCATCTGCGTGACGCACGAACAAGCCATCGCCGACCAAACCGACAAAATCATCCGTCTGAAAGACGGCGTTATCGACCGTATCGAAGAAACAGGACTGGGCCTGAAACGATGAGAGAGCTTTTTCTGGAGATATGGACTTCGGTGCGGCGCAACAAGTTGCGCACGGCACTCACGGGCTTTTCGGTCGCATGGGGCATCTTCATGTTAGTCATTCTGCTGGGCTCCGGCAACGGGCTCAAAAACGGTGTCACGTCCAACTTCGGCGACTATGCCACCAACTCGATCGACCTCTACGGCGGCCGCACGTCGAAGCCTTACGCCGGATATGAGAAAAACCGACGCATCAAACTGCGAGACAGCGACATCGCAATTCTCAAGCGTGAATTTCCCGAAATCGACGAAGTCGTGGCGCAGGCATGGTACAGCGGCAAGAAAGCGACTTGCGGCAACGAGTTCACCACGGTGTGGATCAGCGGCATGATGCCGGCCACGCAACGCATGGAGGGCATCAAGCTCTCGGCCGGACGGTTCATCAACGACAACGACCTGCGCGACTACCGCAAGGTCATCGTCATCGACGAGATGATGAACCGGCTCTTTTTCAAGGGCGCATCGCCGTTGGGCCGACAGGTCAAGGTCGGCGATTCGGAATTTACGGTCATCGGCGTGCAGAAAGGCGACGCCGAGCGCAACAATTCGTCGTGTTTCATCCCGCTCACGACGGCCCAGCTGCTCTACAAGCAGAACAATCCCGAGGTCAACAACATCATGCTGACGGTCAATGGCATGAAAACGACCGACGACCTCGAAGCTTTCGAAAAACGGCTGCGCCGCCGGCTGGCTGTCGAGCACAAATTCGACCCCGAGGACGAAAGCGCCATCTGGATCGACAACACGATGGAACGCTACAAAGCCTTTCAGATGATCTTTTGGGGCATCAACCTCTTCGTATGGATCATCGGCCTCGGCACGTTGTTGGCCGGCGTCGTCGGCGTCAGCAACATCATGTTGGTGACGGTCTCGGAGCGCACGGCCGAGTTCGGCATCCGCAAGGCCCTCGGCGCCAAGCCCGCGTCGATCATCCGGTTGATTCTGACCGAATCGGTCTGCATCACGGCGGCATTCGGCTACCTCGGCATGGTGCTGGGCATCGCCGTGATGGAGGTCGTCAACTACATCCTCACGCAAGCTCCCGCAGGCAACGAAAGCAATGGCCCCTCGATTTTCCTCAATCCGACGCTCGACCTGCGTGTCGTCGTGAGTGCGACCGTCGTGCTGGTCACCGCCGGTCTGATCGCCGGCTACATTCCGGCCTACCGCGCCGCGCAACTCAAAACCATCGACGCCCTGCGCTACAACAAATAGACGATGATGCATTTTTTCGACATAGACCGCTGGAACGAAATCTGGCAAACCATCGCCCGCAACCGCAAGCGGAGTATCATGACGGCATTGGGCGTCTTTTGGGGCATCTTCATGCTCACGGTGATGCTCGGTGCCGGTATGGGGCTCACGCGCATGTTCCGCGGACAGTTGGGCGACATGGCGACCAATACCATTCTGATGCAACCCCAGCAAACCGGCATCCCCTACAAGGGCATGCCGAAAAACCGATGGTGGCGTATGGACAACGGCGACGTCGACGCCGTGCGGCAACTTCCCGAAGTGCTCTACGCCTCGGCCGTCTTCTGGGGCAACGAGCAGCATTGCAGTTACGAACAGCGCAAGGGCAATTATTCCATCATGGGTTATTCGCCCGACTACCAGCGCATCCAGCCGCAGAAAATCCCTTACGGCCGTTACATCAACGAGATGGATATGGCCCGTAGCCGCAAGGTCTGCGTCATCGGCACGCAGGTGCAGAAAGACCTCTTTCCGGGTACGCCCGATCCGACCGGCAAAACGATCAAAATCGGCAGTTCCTATTTCACGGTCATCGGCCTCATCCGCAAACAAAATTCGGTGATGTCTTTCAGCGACCTCGAACGCACCATCATCGTGCCCGTATCGTTGGCCCAGCAGCTCTACGGCGCCGGAAACCGCATCCATATGCTCGCTTTGGCCGGACGCGACGACTTGCCGAGCAAGAGAGTCGAAAAAGCCTGCCGCGAAACGATCTTCGCCCGCCACCTCATCTCACCCAATGACGAAAAGGCCATCTGGACAATGGCTGCGGCCGAGATGTTCGAGCAGGTGATGAGCCTGTTCCGCGGTATCGCGCTGTTGACGTGGATCGTCGGCCTCGGCACGTTGCTCGCCGGTATCGTCGGAGTCAGCAACATCATGCTGGTGCTCGTCAAGGAGCGCACGCAGGAAATCGGCATTCGCCGCGCATTGGGCGCTCCGCCCAGCGCCATCATCGGACAGATTCTTTCGGAAAGTTTCGTGCTGACTTTCATCGCCGGCATCTTGGGCCTCACGGCAGGTGTAGGTGTGCTGTCGGTCGCCGATTCGATCTACTACCAAGCTGTCACCGTCGCGCAAGAAGGAATGGAGGTATCGTGGCAGGTATCGTTCAGCACGGCGGTGCTGGCACTCGCCATACTGGTCGGCGGGTCACTGCTGGCGGGCATCATTCCGGCGACCCGGGCCCTGCACATCAAGGCGGTGGACGCCATCCGCGAAGAATAAACGAACAGATAACCCCAACGCAAAATCAAAAACATCGCATACCATGAAACGCATCCTACTGATCCTCGTCGGCGTCGCATTCGCCGCGCTGCTGCTCTCGACCTTCTGGTTCCTGTGGAAAAAGACCCGTCCCGTGAAGACGGTCTACGCCATCGAGCAGCCCAAACTCGACACGCTGCGGCAGTTCGTCGTCGCCACAGGCAAGGTACAGCCGCGCGACGAAGTGGAAATCAAGCCGCAAATCTCGGGTATCATCGCTCAGTTGCACAAGGAAGCCGGTCAGACCGTCCGCAAAGGTGAAATCATCGCCACGGTGAAGGTCATCCCTGAAATGGGACAGCTGTCGAGCGCCGAATCGCGCGTCTCCGTCGCGGAGCTTTCGCTCGCCCAGACCCGCCGCGAAGCCGAACGCACCGAGACCCTCCACGCCAAAGGTGTCGTCTCGGACGAGGAGCTCGAGCAGAGCCGCACGGCATTGAGCAAAGCCAAAGAGGAGTTGCAGAACGCCCGCGAGAACCTCGAAATCGTGCAGAACGGCATCACGAGCCGCTACAAGGAATTAAGTAACACGCAGATCCGTTCGACCATCGACGGCATGATTCTCGCCGTGCCCATCAAGGTCGGCAACTCGGTCATTCAGGCCAACACGTTCAACGACGGCACGACCATCGCTACAGTCGCCGACATGTCGAACATGCAGTTTCAGGGCAATGTCGACGAAACCGACGTCGGCAAACTGCACGAGGGCATGGGCGTGAAACTGACCATCGGCGCCTTGCAGAACGTCGAGCTGGACGCTGTGCTGGAATACGTTTCGCCCAAAGCCACCGAAGATAACGGCGTGGTGCTGTTCGAGGTGAAAGCCGCCGCACGAATTCCTGCGGACGTCTTCGTGCGGGCCGGTTACAGCGCCAATGCCAACATCGTCATCGAAAACCGCGAAGGGGTGCTGACCTTGCCTGAAAGCACCGTCGAATTCGACGAGGGCAAGAGCTACGTCTACGTACTGACGAGCTCCGAGGAGAGCGAAGAACAGACGTTCGACAAACGCGAAATCACCATCGGTCTTTCGGACGGCATCCGCGTCGAAATCCTGTCGGGCATCACGGCCGACGACAAGGTGCGCGGTGCGAAAGAGGAGAAGAAATAACCGATAAAAAATCGTAACGAGATGAAAAAAAGCCTCTTGTCTATCATCATCGGTTTATCGGTCGTCGGTGCGGCCGTCGCACAGAGCCGCCCCGAGGTGTGGACGCTGAAAAATTGCATTGACTTCGCCCAGCAGAACAATACGACCGTGCGCACCCGTGCCGTGCAGGTCGATCAGAACAGCAACGACCTTTCGACCGCTCGCTTCAGCCGCCTGCCCGATCTCAACGCTTCGGTCGGTTACAACGTATCGTTCGGCCGCGGCACAAGCGACGACAACACCTACAAGACGCAAACGCTGCAAACGGGCAGTTTCGACGTCTCGGCTTCGATGCCGTTGTTTCAGGGCCTGCGCATCAACCGCACTATCAAGGGCGGCAAACTCGATTTGGCCGCTGCCATGCAGGATCTGGAACGCGCCCGCGAGGATGTGGCCGTCAACGTGATGACACTCTATCTGCAAGTGCTCTACAACAAGGAGTTGGTCATCGTCGCCGAGCACCAGTTGGCGTTGAGCACCCAGCAGGCCGAGCGCAGCCGCGAATTGGTCGCCGCGGGCAAGCAGCCCGAATCGGCCCGCTACGAGAGCGAAGCCCTCGCAGCCAACGACGCACTGGCTTTGACGCAAGCCCGCAACGACCTGCAATTGGCATTACTCGATTTGAGCCAAGCGATGAACCGCGAAAGCGCCGACGGATTCGACATCGCATCGCCCGACCTCGACCCGCTGCTGAACAACGCCCTTTCGCAGCGCCCCGATGCCGATGCGATTTACGACTACGCGGCCGAAAACCGGCCCCATATCCGCGCCGAACGCATCCGGTTGGAGAGCAGCGAAAATGCAATCGCCATCGCCCGATCATCGCTCTACCCGTCGCTCTCGTTGAGGGGCGGTTACGGCACGGGCATCTACAGTTCGATGGACAGCGATTTTTGGCCGCAGTTCCGCCACAATAGCAGCGAATTCGTCGGTGTGTCATTGTCGATACCGATTTTCAACCGCCGCACCGTCCGAGGCAACATCCGTTCCGCCCAGCTCTCGGCCCAGCGCCAGCAATTAGCTCTGCTCGATGCCGAACAGTCGTTGCGCAAAGCGATCGAACAAGCCGGATACAACACCGAAGCAGCCAGTGCGAAATATCGCGCCGCCGTAGCAGCGCTGGCCGCCGCCGAAACCGCATTCGCCTACGAAGAACAGAAAGCAGCGGCCGGCCGGTCGACGGTTTTCGACTTCAACGATGCCAAGACGCGCATGGAGAAAGCCCAATCGGAACTGGTGCAGTCCAAATTCGAGCTGGTTTTCCGCCGCAAGATACTCGACTACTACTACGGCGAACCGCTGACGTTGTAATACCGGAAAATCTGTTTACCTTTGTACCTTATTCCGTTAAGGTGCAAAGGTAAATTCGTCATGGATTGTATTCGTTCGCTGTTGTTCGAGCACTCGGCGCTGCAAGCCGTCATCGTGCTCTCGCTCATATCGACGCTCGGTATCGTATTGGGTAAGATTCGTATCTTCGGCGTATCGCTCGGAACGGCGTTCATCTTCTTTGTCGGCATCCTCGCCGGACATCTCGGTTTGTCGCTCGACCCCGCGATGCTCGTCTATGCCGAAAGTTTCGGACTGATCCTCTTCGTCTACGCGCTGGGGTTGCAGGTCGGCCCGGGATTTTTCAGTTCGCTGCGCTCCGACGGCATCCGATTACTCACGCCGGCCCTGCTTGTGCTGACAATCGGTACGCTGGCCGCCATCGGGCTGAGTTTCGCCTGCAACATCCCCATCGCCGACATGTCGGGCATACTCTGCGGCGCCACAACCAATACCCCCGCGCTGGGTGCTGCTCAACAGATGCTCGTGCAGTTGGGTCGCGACACCAACGGACCTGCATTGAGTTGCGCGCTCACCTATCCGTTGGGCGTCGTGGGAGTCATTCTGGCCATCATCGTTCTACGCAAAGGATTCGTCCGCCCCGCCGACCTGCCGGGGCCAGACGCGGAGCACCGCAAAAACGTCTTTATCGCCAGCTATCGACTGACGAATCCCGCTATTTTCGGGCAATCGGTGCACGAAATCGCCGCACAAAGTCATCACCATTTCGTCATCTCGCGTCTGTGGCGCGACGGGCGGGTCTCCATCCCGACCTCGGACAAAACCCTGCAACAGAACGACATCATACTGGTCATCACCACTCCCGCCGAAGCGGATGCTCTGCGGTTGATTTTCGGAGAGCAGGAGCAGAAAGACTGGAACACCGAAAACATCGACTGGAACGCCATCGACAGCCAGTTGATTTCGCAGCGCATCTTGGTGACACGCCCCGAAATCAACGGTAAAAGGCTCTCTTCGCTGCGTCTGCGCAACAACTACGGCATCAATATCAGCCGCGTTTACCGTTCGGGCGTACAGTTGCTGGCAACTCCCGACCTGTTGCTCCAATTGGGCGACCGGCTGACCGTCGTGGGCGAGGCCGAAGACATCCGCCGCGTCGAGAAAATCCTCGGCAACGCCGTGAAAAGCCTCAACGAGCCCAATTTGGCGGCCGTATTCATCGGTCTGATTCTGGGTCTGACGCTCGGAAGCATTCCGATTGCGATACCCGGGATTTCGATACCCGTCAAACTCGGACTGGCGGGCGGACCGATTCTCGTCGGCATCCTCATCGGCACGTTCGGGCCGCGGCTCCACATGATTACCTACACAACGCAAAGCGCCAATCTGATGCTCCGCGCGCTGGGCCTTTCGATGTACCTCGCCTGCTTGGGACTGGAGGCAGGCGCCCATTTCTTCGAAACGGTCATGCGTCCCGAAGGTGCATTGTGGTTAGGACTGGGATTTCTGTTGACGTTCATACCGGTCGTGCTCGCGGGCCTGCTTGCGCTGCGCGTGCAGCATCTCGATTTCGGTTCGGTTGCGGGGCTGCTCTGCGGCAGCATGGCTAACCCAATGGCCCTCAACTATGCCAACGATACCATCGAAGGCGACAATCCCTCGGTATCATACGCCACGGTCTACCCCGTCTGCATGTTCCTGCGGGTCATCGTGATTCAGCTCGTGCTGATGCTCTTTCTGTAAGAGGGGCGTATTGCGCAAATCCTCGACGTTGCTGCCCGCAGGCCGTTGGAAGATGCGCAGATCGAAACGGTCGATGATAGAAAAAAGGTGCGCAAAGACCTCGGCTTGGATGCGTTCGTACTCCTGCCAAACGGTCGTGTCGGTATAGAAAAACAACTGCAACGGCAGGCCCGTATCCTCGGGTTGCAACTGCCTTACCAACAACAACATATCATGCCGGATGGGCACCGCTTTCTGCAAATAGGCGATCAAATAGTTGCGAAAAATCTCCAGATTGGTCTGGTGCAGACCGTTCCGGTCGGGATCGTCGGACGTGATGCCGTGCGCCGCATTGAAATCGGCATAGCGTTTCTCCGTCGTATCGATGTATTCGCGCGCATATTCGATGCGGCGATAGCGTTCGAGCATCTCGGGCGTGCAGAACCGGATAGTGGAGATGTCGATCGAAACCGACCGCATCACACGCCGGCCGCCCGACCGTTTCATCGCCTGCCAGTTGGCGAACGAATCGCTCACCAAGAGATAGGGCGGCACAGTGACGATGGTATTGTCATAATTGCGCACCTTGACGGTCGTGAGTGTCACTTCGATGACAATGCCGTCGACCCCGTATTTGGGCATCTGAATCCAGTCTCCGACCTGCAGCATGTCGTTGACCGACAACTGGATACCTGACACAAACCCGAGAATGCTGTCCTTAAAAATCAACATCAGTACGGCCGCCGAGGCACCTAATCCAGTCAACAGGAAAGTCGGCGACTTGTTGACCAGAATGGAGATAATCAGGATGGCCCCTATCAATGAGACGATGCCCTGCGCCGTCTGCCGCAGACCCTTGATGGGCTTGTTCTGCCACGCAGGACGCCGCACGGCTATCCGGAATCCCGACCGGATCAACGCACAGAGCAGCCGACAGACGGTGATAACGACGTAGCTCTCCATCAAGCGGGTAAAGACCGTGCGGACGTGCGTGTTCTCCTCAAACACGACCGGCAGGGCGATGGAAAGTAAAATCGCGCTTAACACATGGCAGGAGTGGTTCAGCACGGGCATACTGAAAAGGTCATCGTCCCATTGGACGCGGGTGCGTTCCACGACCCGACGCATTCCGCGTGCGAGGGTCAGTCGGCAGAGGAAGTCGAACAACACGACGACCAACAGCACCAAAAGCAACGAGACCCATAGATCCCATCCGCTTTCGGTGACCGAACTCAAGCCCAATTTTTCCAGAAGGGTATCTGTCCAACGTCTCAGCAATGCTTGCATACAGAGCCGGTCCGGTGCAAAATCCGCGCCCCGAGCAGTCGTGTCTCACCGAAAAGCGGCGGCCCTCACCGAAAAAAGCAAAAGCTCGCCACAAAAAAGCAACCGTCGGCAACCAAAAACCTCCGCAACGAAAAAGGGCGACCCTGCAGCCACCCCTTTTCATTCAGCGTTCCAGCACAACGCTCACTTTCGCAACCTTTCCGCCGAGCGGCGGGGCCAGTTTCGACACGGTGCAGCGGACATGCACGATTTGCGGAAATGCAGCGTAAAGCGCATCGATAATGTTCGCCGCCACCCGCTCGATGGTGCGTTGCGTGACCTGCATCCGCTCCCGTACGATTTCGTAGGCCGTCAAATAGTTGACCGCCTGCTCCACGCTGTCCTCTTCGGCCACACGGCCCAGTTCCGCCGTGACGGTCAGGTCGACCGTAAAGCGGTTGCCCACCTTGCGTTCGAGTTCGTAGCACCCGTGAAAGGCACGGAACTCCATGCGATCGAGCACAATTTCGTATTGCATATTCGCACAGTTTTTACGCAGCAGAAGACAGCGCCCTACTCCGCGATTACCAAATAGTAGTTCTTCTTGCCTTTCTGCACGAGCAGATATTTTCCGGCCAGCAGATCGGCCTCCGTCACCGAACGCATTGGATCGGCAATCTTCTCCTTGTTGAGCGACACGCCGCTACCCTGCACCAGTTTGCGACACTCGCCTTTCGATGGGAAAATCTGCGTTTTCTCGGCGCACAAATCGATGAACGGCAAAGCTGCCAGCTCCGTCCGCGCGATGCGGAACTGCGGCACACCCTCGAACACCTGCAGCAAGGTCGCTTCGTCGAGCGTACGCAGCGCCTCGGGAGCAGCCCCGCCGAACAGAATCGCTGAAGCGCCAACCGCCTTTTCGTACTCGTCACGCGAATGAATCATCGTCGTAATCTCCTCGGCCAAACGTTTTTGCAGCACGCGCAGATGCGGTGCAGCACGATGCTCGGCAATCAACGCCTCGACAGTCTCACGGTCGAGCAGCGTGAAAATCTTGATATACCGCTCGGCATCCTCGTCGCTGACGTTCAACCAGAATTGATAGAACTTGTAGGGCGACGTATAGCGCGGATCGAGCCAAACGTTGCCGCTCTCGGTCTTGCCGAATTTCGTACCGTCGGCTTTGGTGATGAGCGGACAGGTTATGGCATAGGCCTCACCGCCCAACTTGCGGCGTATCAACTCCGTACCGGTCGTGATATTGCCCCACTGGTCAGCGCCGCCGAGCTGAATACGGCAGTTCATCGTCTCATAGAGGTGCATGAAATCATAGCCCTGCACAAGCTGATAGGTGAACTCCGTGAACGACATGCCGTCGCCCTCGCCGTTGAAGCGTTTTTTCACCGAATCCTTGGCCATCATGTAGTTGACGGTTATCATCTTGCCGATCTCGCGGGCGAAGTCGAGGAA
>RYWP01000046.1 GCA_003979135.1 Alistipes sp. | reverse complement strand
AGATGTGTATAAGAGACAGTTTTATACCTTTGCGGAGCAAAACAGAAAAAGTGTTCAAACCATAAAAATCAAACGCTATGAATACGATGGACATCTCCATGGAAATCATCGAAGTACACGCCCGCGAGATTCTCGACTCGCGCGGCAATCCGACCGTCGAGGTCGAAGTCCGCACCCAGTCGGGCGCGTTCGGTCGTGCCGCCGTTCCGAGCGGTGCTTCGACCGGCGAAAACGAGGCGCTGGAGCTGCGCGACGGCGACAAGAGCCGCTATTTGGGTAAAGGTGTACTGAACGCCGTGAAGAACGTGAACGAAATCATCGCTCCGGCGGTCATCGGCATGAACGTAGCCGACCAAGTAGGCATCGACAAGACGATGCTGGAACTCGACGGCACAAAAACCAAATCGAAACTCGGTGCCAATGCCATCCTCGGCGTATCGCTGGCTGTGGCTCGTTGTGCTGCCGACTATTTCGGAATGCCGCTCTATCGCTACATCGGCGGTGTCAATGCCAAAACGCTGCCTGTACCGATGATGAACATCATCAACGGAGGTTCGCACTCCGATGCACCCATCGCATTCCAAGAGTTCATGATCCGTCCCGTCGGTGCACCTTCGTTCCACGAGGGTATCCGCATGGGCGCCGAAGTATTCCACAATCTGAAGAAAGTGCTCCATAAACGCGGTCTGTCGACGGCTGTCGGCGACGAAGGTGGTTTCGCTCCGGCGCTCAATGGTACCGAAGATGCCATTGAGTCGATTATCGAAGCTATCAAGGCTGCCGGTTACGTTCCGGGTACGGACGTGATGATCGGTATGGACTGCGCATCGTCGGAATTCTACAAGGACGGCGTTTACGACTACACGATCTTCGAGGGTGCAAAAGGTGCGAAACGCTCGTCGAAAGAGCAGGCCGAATATCTGAAAGGTCTCGTCGAGAAATACCCTATCGATTCGATCGAGGACGGTATGTCGGAGAATGACTGGGACGGCTGGAAGATGCTGACCGATGCTATCGGCGATAAATGTCAGTTGGTCGGCGACGACTTGTTCGTGACCAACGTCGAATTCTTGAAGAAAGGCATCGAACTGGGCTGCGGTAACTCGATTCTCATCAAAGTCAATCAGATTGGTTCGTTGACCGAGACGCTCGACGCCATCGAAATGGCTCACCGCGCAGGTTATACGACCGTAACGTCGCACCGTTCGGGCGAGACCGAAGATTCGACGATTGCCGACATCGCCGTGGCAACGAATTCGGGCCAGATCAAGACGGGTTCCATGTCGCGTTCCGACCGTATGGCCAAATACAACCAGTTGCTCCGCATCGAGGAGGAACTCGGCACCGAGGCCATCTACGGCTACAAGAAAGTCGTACGCAAGTAAACCGTATTTGACGGTTTCTTCATCCGAGCAACCCCGAACCGCTGACGGTTCGGGGTTACTTTTTCAAAAAACAACAGCAACAGTCCCGAAAACGACAAAATGTTTTTTGCACTTTCCGCAAATATGTCTATTTTTGCGATGACATATCAATTACACGGAAAGTGTAGCTTGTTCCTTTAGAGTGAACGTAGGAAATTCAATCTGAAGAGGGAAAAGGCAAACATTTTGCGCGTCCATATATCTTGCTTTCTGCGGGATATACAGGCGTGGGACTGTTGCTTGTTTTATCTTCAAAGGTTTCCTACGACCTACTCCAATGAAATAAGTTTTCGGCACCACGCTTTCTGTTTTTAATCCTTTTAAGATTAATTCTGTCGTGCAGGTACCGGAGCGACGACCTAAACTTATTTCTGTTATGAAAAAGTTCTTTTTCTTTGCGGTCGCATTGCTTGCAACAATTTCTTTCTCGGCTTGCTCCGATAACGATGATGACAACGGAAACGACAGTGAAGAAACAACGATCTATTATGTCACGCGAATTACGGAACATGATGACAGAGGCAATACCCGTGTTTATAACATTGAATATGACGACCTAAATCGAATAATAAAATCGGAAGATAATTACGGAGTCCACTCGTTCGTATATACCGATAATCAAGTCTCGGACGGAGATGCGCTATACATATTGAATGACAAAGGACATGCAGTAGAACTTCCATGGGGTTTTTGCACCTACGACAGCGACGATTACATACTTCAAAACAAATACAAACGCGGTAATATTATGACCTACACGTGGGAAAACGGCGATATGGTCAAACAACAAATGAAATACAAAGACGGCAGCAGCATGGTCGAATATTGGGAATATACGGATTACATCGACAACCAGAATCTTTGGACATACGGACTTTCCATCGGCGAAAATATCACGAGGGATTTTATCTTTCTGGGGCGAAAAACAAACATTTGCTAAAATCATGGGAACGTGTACCGGCGAACTACAACAAGAGTACAACCTACGAATACGAATTCGATGCAAAAGGACGACCTACAAAAATCCACGTACAACATACATATAGCAGCGGTACGATAAGAAATTCCACCTATGAGCTTTCGTACAAATAAATATCTTTCGTTGAAATAATAGAAGCGTGAGGGAAAATCCTCTCACGCTTCTATTATTTCCGGTTACACCCTATTCCCACTCGATCGTGGCGGGCGGTTTCGATGAGATATCGTACACTACGCGATTGACCCCGCGCACCCTGTTGATGATTTCATTCGAGACGTCAGCCAAAAACTCGTAAGGCAGATGCACCCAATCGGCCGTCATACCATCGGTCGAGGTCACGGCCCGCAACGCGACACAATTTTCGTAAGTTCGCTCGTCGCCCATGACGCCGACACTCCGCACAGGCAGAAGAATCGCCCCAGCCTGCCAAACCTTGTCATACAAACCTGCACTACGCAACGAATCGATATAAATCTTGTCCACCTGCTGCAAAATGTCGACCTTTTCAGGCGTGATATCACCCAAAATCCGGATAGCAAGCCCAGGCCCGGGGAACGGATGTCGGCCAATGAGCTGCTCGGAAATTCCGAGCGAGCGTCCTACACGACGTACTTCGTCCTTGAACAACAACCGCAACGGCTCGACAATCTTCAAGTGCATTTTCTCGGGCAGACCACCCACGTTATGATGCGATTTGATGGTCGCCGACGGGCCGTTGACCGAACTCGATTCGATGACGTCAGGATAAATCGTCCCCTGCGCCAACCACCGTACATCCTTGATTTGCTGAGCTTCCTCGTTAAAAACCTCGACGAAATCACGGCCTACGATTTTGCGTTTCTTTTCGGGATCGGTAACACCGGACAAATCGCCCAAGAACTTGGCATCGGCCTTTACTCCTTTGACATTCAGTCCCATATCCTTATACGAAGCGAGCACATCCTCAAACTCGTTCTTCCGGAGCAGCCCCGAATCCACGAAAATACAATAGAGATTCCGTCCGATGGCCTTGTGCAACAGCACGGCCGCCACTGACGAATCAACGCCGCCCGATAACCCGAGTACCACCTTATCGTCACCGATTTTGACACGCAACTCGCGCACGGTACTCTCGACGAAACTTTCCGAAGTCCACGTCTGCGAACATCCGCAGATATTGACCACGAAATTACGCAACAGCTGTGTACCGTCGGTCGAATGGTAAACCTCCGGATGGAACTGAATGCCCCATGTCTGCTCCCCTACGATGCGGAAAGCTGCCACACGGACATCCTCCGTACCGGCAATCAGCCGATAATTGTCTGGGACACGAGTTATCGTATCGCCGTGCGACATCCACACTTGCGTAGTCTTCGGCAGCCCCTGTATCAGAGAGTCGGACGCATCGCCCACCGTCAGCATGGCACGCCCATATTCGCGACTCGGAGCAGGCGAAACCTCGCCGCCATACGCCGCAGCAAGCAACTGTGCCCCATAGCAGACGCCCAAAAGCGGCAACCGGCCTTTGATGGCCGACAAATCGGGATTCGGCGCCCCTGCATCGCGCACGGAACAAGGGCTTCCCGAGAGAATCACACCCCGTACCGAATCGTCCAACGATGGAATCTTGTGGAACGGATGAATTTCACAATATACGTTCAATTCACGCACGCGACGCGCAATGAGCTGCGTATACTGGGAACCGAAATCGAGTATCAATATTTTCTCCATAGAATCGGATTGTTTAATCTTGTTCGACAAGTTGATTGTACGAACCGGCCGTTTTCATCTGTTCATCGTGCTATTCCGTTTTCTTTCCGTTGATGAAAACCCGAGACGAGCCACACAATTCGACATTTTTCGAAAAGTACTCACGAACGACGGTCTTCATCGTTCACTACTGTAATTGGGGGCTTCGCTCGTAATAGTCACGTCGTGCGGATGATTTTCGACCACTCCGTTCGAAGTTATTCGGATAAATTTCGCCTGCTGCAACGCCGCGATATTCGCAGCACCGCAATACCCCATACCCGAACGGATACCGCCGATCAACTGGTAAACCGTTTCGCTCAGCGTTCCTTTGAACGGAACACGCGCTACGATGCCCTCGGGCACGAGTTTGTTGATATTGCCCTCGCAACCTTTCTGGAAATAACGGTCGGCCGAACCCGCCTTCATGGCGTCGATGGAACCCATGCCACGGTAGGACTTGAATTTGCGGCCGTTGTAAATGATCGTCTCACCCGGAGCCTCCTCCGTGCCGGCGAACATCGAACCGATCATCACGCAATCACCGCCGGCAGCCAATGCCTTGACAATATCGCCCGAATAACGCAATCCGCCGTCGGCAATCACCGGAACTCCGGCCTTGCAAGCTTCGGACGCAGCAGCATAGATAGCCGACATCTGCGGCACACCGACTCCGGCGATGACGCGCGTCGTGCAAATCGACCCGGGACCGATGCCGACTTTCACGCCGTCGGCTCCGTTGTCGACCAAAAAACGAGCGGCCTCGGCCGTCGCGATATTGCCCACGACAACATCCAACTGCGGATAGGCAGCCTTGATTTCGCGCAACGCCCGCACAATGTTGACCGAATGGCCGTGCGCCGAATCGAGCACGATAGCGTCGACATCCTCGCCGACCAACGCCTTGACACGCACCATCATATCGGGCGTAATACCGACACCGGCAGCGACGCGCAACCGGCCTTTTCCATCCTTGCAGGCATTCGGATGATCCTGCACTTTGGTAATATCCTTATAGGTCACCAACCCGACCAACAGACCACGGTCGTCGACCACCGGCAATTTTTCAATTTTGTTATTGAGCAACACCGTCTTGGCATTGTCCAATTCAGTGCTATGCGTCGTTACGAGACGGTCACCCGGTGTCATCACCTCGGCGATACGGCGCGACATATCGGTCTGGAAGCGGAGATCACGGTTCGTAACGATACCCACCAATCGCCGCTCGTCATCGACAACAGGAATACCGCCGATTTTGTTTTCGTGCATCAACTGGAGCGCATCGCCCACGGTATGCTGCTCCGAAATGGTCACGGGATCGTAAATCATGCCATTCTCGGCTCGTTTCACACGCCGCACGTGCGACGCTTGAGCTTCGATCGTCATATTCTTGTGGATGACACCGATACCGCCCTGACGCGCGAGCGCGATAGCCATCGGCGCTTCGGTCACGGTGTCCATCGCAGCAGACACGATCGGGATATTGAGTTCGATATTACGCGAAAAACGGGTCTTGATATCGACCTCTCGCGGCAACACTTCCGAATAGGCGGGTACGAGCAACACATCATCGAAGGTGAGACCTTCGGGCTGTACCCTCTCATTGATGAACGACATAATGAACGGGGTTTTTGTTGCCCACAAAAGTAAGCATTTTTTTCGAGACGGCCCAAATTCCGGACTATTTTTTACATCATCCGCCCGAATGTGTGTCGTCCGAACAGATAACGCAACACGATCGAACCGCGATAAACATAAGATGCACGATGAAGCAATGCCGTTCGGCGTATTTCGCGACGTTGCCGAATCAATTCGCCATGCCAACGCAGGAAATCACGATAAGCGCGGAACACGGCACAGAAACTGGCTGCATGGCCCTGCAACAGATAGGAACAGGCCGCCAACAAATCGAGCACAGGGCGCACGGCAATGACCACGCCGCGCTGCACGGGCGACGCGCATTTGAGCAACATCGCCAGATTATTCCGATGGTTGAAATATATTTTCTGAGGCGAATCGGTCGTGAGTGTCCCGCCACCGAGGTGGTAAACAGTGCTTTCGGGCACGACACGAACCCGATAACCGGCCAGCTGCATCCGCCAGCAAAGATCGATTTCCTCCATGTGGGCAAAGAAACGAGCATCGAAACCACCCAGTTGCCGGAAAACATCGGCCCGACAACAGAACGCCGCGCCGCTGACCCAAAAAACATCGCGGGCATCGTCATACTGACCGTTATCCGTTTCCATGCACCGTAAGATACGCCCACGGCAAAACGGATAACCCAAGTAATCGATATACCCACCCGCAGCACCGGCATATTCGAATTTAGCAGGAGCCGTCAGAGCCCGCAGTTTCGGAGCGACAGCCGCCACACCGGGATCGTTCTCCAATGCGGCAATCAACGGCTCCAACCATCCGGCAGGCGTTTCGACATCGGAATTAAGCAAAACGAAACAATCGGCCTTCAGCTGCGCCAAAGCCCGATTGTATCCCTCGGCAAAACCATAGTTCGCATCCAGGCGAATCACACGAACCGATGGAAAATCGGCATTGAGCACCGCCACGGAATCGTCCGTCGAACCGTTATCCGCGACGATAATCTCCATCCCGTCGGGCGCAGCCGTCACAACGCTCGGCAAAAAGCGGCGCAGATGCTCCGCCCCGTTCCAATTCAGAATGACAATCTTAACAAGCATCCGGTCGTTTCGCTTTCCATCGACGATGCGACCACATCCACAATTCGGGATGTTCGCAAATCATCTGTTCCAGTTTACGAACATAACGTTCGGTAATTTCGTTGGGGGCCACCTCCTCGGTACCATCGTAAATCCGATCGAATGCCAGACAATAGCGTCCGCGCTGCAAACGCTCCATCCGCACGAAATAGACGGGCAAATGACAACGCAAAGCGAGCCGTTCGCCCCCATCGAAGAATATCGTATCCTGATTCAGAAACCGGAACCAATGACTATCGGGGCGTTGCGGCGGATTCTGGTCGGCGATAAGCCCCATGACCATCCACTTGCCGCCGATTCCCTTTTCACGATGACGCAGGTAAAAACGCAAACTGTCGTGCATGGAAACAGTCATCGCATTTTCGGAATTGCGCAGCCGGCGATAAAACGCATCGACCACCTTACTGTGCAGGGGATGATAGACCGCCACTAACATCTGCGAACGGTCGTAAAGGCCCCAATAGGACCCGTATTCCCAACATCCGAAATGGGCCATCAACGCAATCCAATCGCGCCCGTGCACTGCTTCGAGGTGCTCTTCGAGATTCCGTACCCGAATGATCGACTTGGCTTTTTCGGGGCTCATGTGGGCCATATTGACCGTATCGACGATAACTTCAGAGAGCGTACGGTAAAAGTTGCGGCATATCGTCCGCAATTCGGCTTCGCTCTTTTCGGGAAACGAATTGCGTAAATTGGCCATCACAACCTTGCGGCGATACCGCAGACAATCGGACAACAAAAAGAAGAGGATATTTTCGACGATGTAATATTTGAACCAATAGGGCATTATCGCGAATAATCGGGCCACAAGCCATAATGCCTCCAATCCGATGCGCTGCCGAAAGTTCAAGTCCATCGATTTCGTCGCCATAACATCAATGTTTTACAAAAATCTGCACTCCGTCGACTTTGGTCCGGATGCGCAACCATCGTTCCAGCGTAGTGCAATCAATCGTCCGCAACGAATCCTGCGGCGTCACCACACAAATCAACGTCGTATCCCGGGGAGTTCCGGTATTATCGAAAATCACCCCTTTCGTCAAAGAAATGGTTGCGATATCGGGCAGGATGGCCCCCACTTCGCGCGAAATGTCATCCACTTCGACATCCGTAAACCGATAACGTTCGAGACGGGAGTTCATCTCTTCGATGCGGCGATTCTTTTCGGCCAGCAGCTCCGTGTAGCTCTGCTGCAAGGAGGCCACATCCAGCACATCCGCCCGATTCGCCTGTCGAACGATCAACTCAGCTTTCTCAAGCCCGAAATGGGCCAACTGAACCCGTGCATTTTCGATAACGGCATCGTCGAGCGGTTCGCCGACGAGTAACAACTCGATTTGCGACGGGTCGTGACGGGTCGCATAATGCTTCTCGCACTCGACTACCCGCGTATGCGGAAACGCAAATACCTGCGCGACATATTTATCGGCCATCGCCTCGAACACCGTGACCCGCACCATACGGAAACCGATGAAGACGCTCGGAATGAAAGTCAACAGCGTGATGATCAACATCGTCCGTTTCACATTACGCTCGCGCTCCTTGTCGATGAATGCTTTCTTCTCATAGCGGAGGAAACGCACCATTACATAGGTGGCCAATGCGATGAATACAGAGTTGATGAAAAACAGGTAGAACGCCCCGATGAAAAATTTCATTTGTCCGGTCGCGATACCGAAGCCCGCCGTGCAAAGCGGAGGAATCAGCGCCGTAGCGATGGCCACACCCGGAATAACGGTCGAATTGCGATCGGTGCGTGTCTGAGCGACGATACCGGCCAATCCGCCGAACAAAGCGATCAATACATCGTAGGTGGTCGGGACAGTACGAGCCAACAATTCACTGCTATTCGACGACAACGGGGAGATCAGGAAATAAACGGTCGAAGTGACGATAGCCACGATAAACATCAGCATCAGATTGCGCAAAGACTTTTTCATCAAATCGAAATCGTTGATACCCAAAGCCAAACCCACCCCCATGATCGGCCCCATAATGGGTGAAATCAACATGGCGCCGATAATGACCGCCGCCGAATCGATATTCAGCCCCAACGAAGCGATCATCGTCGCAAAAATCAACACCCACAGATTGACGCCCCGAAACTCGACGCCTTTCTCGATGGCCACCACCACCTCGTCGCGCGAAGCAGTATCCGCATCCAGATTGAAACGCCCTTTCAGAAAAGTCCGCAAGTGCGTCAATTGCGACCAACCCCCTTTATCCTTATTCATACATCTGCTTCTTCAAATTCCTCGTTTTTCAAACGCTCCGCTTCCCCGTTTCCAGCTTTCGGTTTTCCGGCAACAACCAATACGAACTCCCCTTTCGGCGGATGTTCGCGGAAATGGGCCAGCAGCTCAGCAATCGTTCCGCGCACGGTCTCCTCGAACTTTTTTGTCAACTCGCGCGAAACAGCTACAAGCCGCTCCGGCCCGAATACCTCGGCAAACTGCTCGAGACAACGCACCACCCGATAGGGCGATTCGTAAAAAACCATCGTACGCGTTTCTTCAACCAATGACTGCAAATGCTTGGTACGCCCCTTCTTCTGCGGGAGAAAACCCTCGAAACAAAAACGGTCGCACGGGAATCCGCTTTGCACCAAAGCTGGTACAAACGCCGTGGCACCGGGCAATGTTTCCACATCGATTCCCGCCTCGACACAAGTGCGCACCAACAAAAAACCCGGGTCGGAAATCCCGGGCGTTCCGGCATCGGATACGATCGCCGCACTACGTCCGGCAGCAATCGTTTCAGCCACAGCCTGTACGGTGGCATGTTCATTGAATTTGTGGTGCGACTGCAACCGCTTTTCGATACCGAAATGCTTCAACAGCACGGAGGTTGTGCGCGTATCCTCGGCCAAGATGAAATCAACCTCACGTAACACATTGACAGCCCGCAAGGTAATATCATCCAGATTACCGATCGGTGTAGGTACGATATAGAGTTTGGCCATCAGATTCAAGCGAATTTTCGTTCCAGCAGATCCATCAGCATCCGCACACTGTCGGAATTGGCGTTCCACGTATAGTTTTCCGTGAGATAAATCACACAATCATCCAGACTTTCAAATCTATTGAGTCGCTGCATTACATCATCGTATTCATCGCTGTCACCACCGAACAGATCCCGAATAAGCAAAAACTTATCGTTGATGCCGATAGCCTGCCGCAAATCAGAAACAGTCCGTTTATTGCGCAAGGTCGAAGCGACATTGCGAGGCGGTTCGAGGGTATCGGCCAACGTTTGCACATGTTGATTGATTACTTCACCCAACACATTTCCGCTCGAATTTGGCGCTGCATCCGAAAATCCATGCGGCGATACCGGTTCGTTGCTGACGATCGTTTCCACCGTAACCTCTTCGAATGTTTCAGAACTATTCCGGCGATTCCGGTCCGGTACTGCGGCTTCTGCCCGTTCCGGCTCCGGATTCGAATTCGGAACGACTGCTTTTTCGGGCAAAGTGATGCCCCCTGAGGAACGAAGTTTCGATTGCGTCGGAATTCGAGGCTGTATCTGCCCGGCTTGCTCCGTCGGCTTATCCTCGCCATACAACGACATGATGACCCGTTGTTTGCGACGATGACGCGTCAAAGCATCCTCCTCTTCCGCATCAAACAACGTCGCTGCAACAGGCGCAGCATCGGACTTATCAACGAACTGTTCGGGTTCGGGTTCGGGTTCGGGTTCGGGTTCGGGTTCGGGTTCGGGCGCAAGGGCTGCAAACTCCGATTCGAAATGCGGTTCGGCAATGGGCACTTCTTTCGATTCGGAATTAGGAGAGAACTTCTCCACAACCTCGGTAACCGGTTCATCTTTCGGTTCCGAAAGTATTTCGACCTCGCGTAAAGATTCCGATTCGATTTCGGGTTCCGGCACGAGTTCCGGTTCAAGAACCGGTTGCGGCTGAGGAGGTACCGAGAGGCGTTCTACCGTTTGTCGGGATTGCAAAGGACGCTGCAATGTCTCGATTTTCGGCTGCGAAACGCGCGAAGCGACCGTCTCGGAACCGGACGATTTATATCTCGAAGCATGAGAAGTGGCCTTTTTCGGCTCGGATTTGAGTTCTTGGGCAAGCGGTATCGGTCCATCCGACTGTGCGGCAACGGAGACAACCGGAATCTCAGACAAAATCGAATCCTCGGAACCGTTCGCTTCGAACTCCGATTCGGATTCGAGTGCCAACATCCCGCTCAAATCCAAATCTACCGGCTCGGCAAACGCCGCCTCGTCCGACACGGCATCCGGTTCGGTCGCGGCCGAAGCAGATTTCGCATGGGATACCGAATCGGCAAACCGAATCGATTCGTAAAGCGAACGCAATTTTTCGAGCGCCCAATCACGTTCGAGCGCACCGACATCCTGCCGGTCGCTCCAACCGTCGACGACCTCCGACAAACGCAACAACTCTTCGCGTATATGTTTCCAATCCATCTTCGACACGAAATTTCCCACAAATATAATAATTATTTTTCATTTGCTTTTGCGCTCGGCTTGCACTATCTTTGTTC
>RYWP01000045.1 GCA_003979135.1 Alistipes sp. | reverse complement strand
CGCCTCGATCAAGTACAAAATGGTGGAGTTCATGGAGGAACACATCGGCGAGGAATTCGACGGACACATATCGGGGCTGACCGACTGGGGCGCCTACGTAGAACTGGACGAAACGCACATCGAGGGACTGGCACACATGCGCGACATCGAGGGCGATTTCTTCGTCTTCGACGAGACGAACTACGAAATCGTCGGACAATCGACCGGCCGCCGCCTCACGCTGGGCGATGCCGTACGCATCTGCGTCAAGCAGGCCGACCTGCGCAAACGGCAACTCGATTTTTTATTAAAGGCTGCGCATAGTGCCACCGACCGTGGAGAGCGTGGGAAGCACGAGGAATATGAACCCCGGCCTTACTACGACCGCGACGGCCGAAGCAAGAAACGCCGTCGCAAAGAGATCGACGCAGGGCCTATCATCCGTCGTTCCACGCGCCGGAAAGCCTGAAACACGACAGGCGATGAACATCGAACTCCGCACCAAACACTACCTGCTGCACGTCATGCGGCAAAGTCCCGATTTCGTCCGAAAACTGGATTTCGTTGCGGTTACGGAAGGCCGAATCGTCGGAAATGTCGTCTATCTGAAATCGCATATCGAAGCGGACGACGGTAACCGTTACGAAGTATTGAGTCTGGGCCCCCTCTCCGTCCATCCGCAGTACCAGCGGCAAGGCATCGGTCGGATGCTGATCGAACATACCGGACGACTGGCAGCACAAATGGGATTCCGGGCTATTCTGCTCTGCGGCGACTCCGATTATTATTCGCGGGTAGGGTTCATCCGTGCCGAAAAATTCGGCATCCGGACGGCAGAGAACACCTATTTCGATGCGTTGCACATCCGCGAATTGACAGACGAATCCTCGGAGGGGCTACAAGGACGTTATATCGAAAATGCGATTTACGGCATAAGCGCCGCCGAAGCCGCCGAATACGACAAACTGTTTCCACCCAAACGCATTCTCGTCGGCACTCCCTCGCAAAAAAACTCGAAGAAATCCTGACACGGCAAAGAAAAGCCCGATAAAACCCGACACAGATACGACAATCGCCCTGCTGCCACTTAGCAGCGGGGCGATTCGTTTTCAAAACAAGGTTATTTATCGAGTTGCATCTTGTCGATCAGGGCCTGCGTTTCGGGCTTGTGACCGCGGAACCGCACGTAGAGTTCCATCGGATGCTCCGAACCGCCCTTCGAAAGGATGTGCTTACGAAACGCCCCTGACACCTCGGGATTGAAGATGCCCTTCTCTTTGAACAGAGAGAACGCATCGGCCTCCAACACCTCGGCCCACTTGTAACCATAGTATCCGGCCGCATAGCCGCCCGCAAAGATGTGGGTGAATGCCGGCGACATCGCCGTACCCTCGACCACTGGCAACACCTGCGTAGGGGCCATTGCCGACTGTTCGAACGCGGCGACATCCCCCGTGAACGGCTCGGTCAGCGTGTGCCATGCCATATCGGTCATGCCGAACGACAACTGCCGCACGTTGGCGTAAGCCGCCAGATAATTCTTCGCTGCGATGATACGGTCGACGATTTCGGCCGGAATCGGCTCTCCCGTCTTGTAGTGCACGGCCCACAAGTCGAGGAATTCCTTTTCGGTAGCCCAGTTCTCCATGATCTGCGACGGCAACTCCACGAAGTCGCGGTAAACGCTCGTGCCGGTCAACGATTCGTAGGTTCCCTCACCCAACATGCCGTGCAGCGCATGGCCGAACTCATGGAGGAACGTCTCCAACTCGTCGAACGTAAGCAGCGACGGTTCGGTTTCGGTCGGCTTGGTGAAGTTCATCACCAGCGACACATGCGGTCGCACCTCCTTGCCGTCGACCGTCTTGGCACCACGGAACTCGGTCATCCACGCACCGGCGCGCTTCGTCTCACGCGGGAAGAAATCCAAATAGAGCACCGCCATGAAACGCCCCTCGGCATCAGTCACATCGTAAGCCGTCACATCGGGGTGGTAGACCTCAATGTCGGGATTCGGCGTGAAGTTCAGCCCGTAGAGTTTGTTGGCCAAGAGGAACACGCCCTTCTTAACGTTTTCGAGCTGAAGGTAGGGTTTTATTAACTCATCGTTCAGGGAATAATGAGCGTCCTTGTACTTCTGGCTGTAATAGGCCCAGTCCCACGGCATCAACGCCCCCTCGAAACCGAGCGATGCGGCGTAGTCGTTCACCCGCTTGTAATCGGCATCGGCATGGGATTTCGTCGCCGTCAACAGCTCCTGCAAGAAATTCTGCACGGTCGGCGTATTCTCGGCCATGCGGTTTTCGAGCACGTAATCGGCATAGTTCTTATATCCCAGCAGGTTAGCGATTTTCAGCCGCGTATCGACGATTTTGCGGATTACCTCCGTGTTGTCGTATGCACCGCCCAGCGCACGGCTGTTCGATGCCCGCCACAACTGCTCTTTGAGCGCGCGGTCGGACGAATAGGTCAGAAACGGAATGTAGCTCGGCGCCTGCAACGTCACCGTCCAGCCTTTTTGGCCGCGCGCCTTGGCATCGGCAGCCAACGTCTCCTTGACGAACGTCGGCAGCTCGGCCACCCGTGCGGGGTCGATGATGTTGAGCGTAAAGGCATTGGTCGCAGCCAACGAGTTCTGGCCGAACTGCAACGTCAAAGCCGACAACTCGGTCGTATACTGCCGGTAAAGTTCCTTATCCGCCTCGGAGAGGGCCGCGCCGCTGCGAGCGAAACTCTTGTAGGTGTCTTCCAGCAACTTCTTGTCCTCGGACGAAAGGCACCAACCGGGATGCTCGTAAACGGCCTTCACGCGAGCGAACAACTCGGGATTGAGCGAAATATCGTTCGACAGCTGCGTCAGTTTCGGCTGCACGCGCTGAGCGATCTCCTGCATCTCGTCGGTGGCATCAGCCTCCAAAATATTGAAGAACAACCCCGATACCCGTCCGAGCAATTCGCCCTGCCGCTCCAACGCGACGATGGTGTTGACGAACGAAGGTTTCTTGGGATTATTGACGATTGCGTCTATTTCGGCGCTCGAGCAGGCGATAGCCGCATCGAACGCCGGTTCGTAGTGCGCCAACTCGATGGTCGAGAACGGAGCCGTTTCGTGGGGCATCGTCCATTCGGCCAACAACGGATTGGAGCGATCCAACTCGGGCAGTTGCGCCTGCGGAATCGAATTGTCGGCGCACCCTGCCGCCAAAGCGGAAAAGGTCATCATCAAAAGCGTTTTTTTCATTCTGTATTCAAGTATTGGTTTTCTTCATCTATCTACGGAACTGCCGCCCGCAACAACTATTCGGCAGCGGGGGTTTCCGACACCGGTTCGGATTCGTCCACCGGTTCGGGTTCCGGTTCGATCAGACCGCGGCCCAGCAGCATCGCCCGTTTGTCGGGGTCTTTGCCGCGGAAAGCACGGTAGAGTGCCATGCCGTCCTCCGACCCGCCGCGCGCAAGCAGTTTGTAACGAAAATCGTGCGCAATCTGCCGGTTGAAAAGGTCGCCGCTCTCGCGGAACGCCTCGAACGCATCTTTGTCCAAGACCTCAGCCCACGTATAGAAATAGTAACCGGCTGAATAACCTCCGTTGAAAATATGGGCGAAATAGGGATAGCGGTAGCGCGGTTCGATTTGCGGAATCAGTCCGCGCCGTTCGTTCAGCGCGTTGCGCTCGAACGCCACGGGATCGAACTGCTCGTAATTCTCGATCGAATGGATGTCCATGTCGGAAAGCGCAGCAGCGATGAGCTCCGTCGTCATGAAACCTTGATTGAACAGGTCGCTGCGACGCAGTTTTTCGACCAGATGCTGCGGAATCACCTCGCGCGTGCGGTAGTGCACGGCGTAGTTTTTCAGCACCTCGGGTTCGAACGCCCAATTCTCCATTACCTGCGAGGGCAACTCGACGAAATCGCCCTCGACCTCCGCGAGGCCGCGGTACTTCACATCATGGAACAGAAAATGCAGCGCATGGCCGAACTCGTGGAAAAGCGTTTCGGTTTCGTCCAGCGTCAGCAGCGCAGGCGTATCGGAGGTCGGACGGGTAAAGTTGGCCACGATCGAGACCACGGGAGCCACCCG
Organism: Alistipes sp.; assembly: GCA_003979135.1. Taxonomy (GTDB): domain Bacteria; phylum Bacteroidota; class Bacteroidia; order Bacteroidales; family Rikenellaceae; genus Alistipes. The sequence goes on along the minus strand of RYWP01000045.1, from coordinate 7,530 downwards.
CTTGCCGTCCACGTAGGTCTGCTCGACATAGTTGCCGCACCATGCGCCCTGACTCTTGCCGTCGCGCGGGAAAAAGTCGAAATAGAGCACGCCCAAATGGGAATCGTCGGCATCGAGCACCTCGTAGGCCGTCGCCTCGGGATGATAGAGCGGCACGGTGATCGGCCGGAACGTGATGCCGTACAGCCGGTTGGCCAAAAAGAAGATGCCGCTCTGCACATTCTCCAACGAAAAATAGGGACGCAGCATCTCCTCGTTCAGGTCGTAGTTCTGCTTGCGCAGCTTCTCCGCATAATACCACCAGTCCCACGATTCGAACGTTCCATCGGGATGGTCGTTCTTGAACAGTGCCGTCATCTCTTCCAGCTCGGCCTTGGCACGATCGAGCGCCGGCGTCCAGATTTCTTCGAGCAAAGCATAGACCGCCTGCGGCGTTCCGGCCATCTGGTCGGCGGTCACGTAAGCCGCATAGGAGGGATACCCCAACAAATGGGCTTTCTCGGTGCGCAGGCGAATGAAATCGTTGATGAGTTGTTTGTTATCGTTCGCATTGCCGTTGTTGCCGCGGGTGAGATAGGCCTTGTAGATGCGTTCGCGCAGGTCGCGCCGCGTCGAATAGGTCACGAACGGAATCCAGCTCGGTTTGTGGAGCGTGAAAACGTACTTGTCTTTGAGCCCCATTGCTTCGGCCTTTTCACGGGCTTGGTCCCGCACGCCCATCGGCAGACCGTCCAGTTGGTCTTTGTCGAGCTCCATGACGAAGCCGTTGTTTTCAGCCAGCAGGTTGTTGCCGAACTTCACCGCAGCGAGCGACAACTCCTCGTTGATAGCTTTCAGTCGCTCTTTCTGTTCCTTGTCGAGCAACGCACCGGCCCGCACGAAACCGTCGTAGGTCTTCTGCAACAGCCGCATCTGCTCGGCATCGAGTCCCAAAACATGACGACGATCATAAACGGCCTTTACCTTCTCGAAAAGTTTCTCATCGAGTCGGATGCGGTCGGCATGGGCGGACAGCAGCGGCATCGCCTGCTCCTGCAAAGCCTGCATCTCGGACGAATTGTCGGCCTCGGAGAGCATACCGAAAACCAGCGCGGTCTGCGCCAGCATCCGGCCCGAATCGTCGTAAGCGAGGATGACGTTCTCGAACGTCGGTTCGTCGTTGTTCGAGGTAATGGCGTCGATTTCGGCCAGCTGCAACGACATGCCGCGCTCGAACGCGGGCATGTAGTGTTCCGGACGGATCTTATCGAACGGCGGCACTCCGTAGGGCGTGTCCCATTCGCTGAAAAAAGGGTTTTCCGCACGCTGTTGCGCGGAATCGCACGATACGATCGTCATAAGCGTAAGAAGCATCGAAATGAATAAACCTGCAATGCGTTTCATCTATATTGATTATTTATGTAACTTTGCGGCCTGCATATAGTATGCAAATATAGGTATTTTATCACAGCCATGCAACTGTTTTACGCACCCGGATTGGTTCCGCCCGAACACACGCTCGACGAAGAGGAGTCGAAACATTGCGTGCGGGTATTGCGCATGAGCGTCGGCGATACGCTTTCGGTCACCGACGGACAGGGCAGCCTCTATCGGTGCGAGGTGGTCGATGCCGACCCGCGGCGCTGCCGGATTCGAGTGGTCGCTTGCGAGACGGAGTTCGAACGAATGCCCTATCGGCTGACGATGGCCGTCGCCCCGACGAAGAACGCCGACCGGTTCGAGTGGTTCCTCGAAAAGGCGACCGAAGTGGGCGTCACCGAAATCGTGCCGCTCGAAACCGAGCACAGTGAACGCCGGAGTTTCAAGGCCGAACGCGGCGAAAAGGTCATCACGGCCGCGATGAAACAGTCGCTCAAAGCCTATCGGCCCGTGCTACATCCGCTGACGGCATTCCGCCATGCGGTCGAACGGCCGTTCGAGGGACGCAGGTTCATCGCCCATTGCGACGCGGCCCGCACGCCCGCAGGCAAGGCCTATCTGGCTGCGGCGCTGCAACGCGGCGAATCGGCCGAGGTTTTCATCGGCCCCGAAGGCGACTTCTCGCCCGCCGAAATCGACTTCGCCCTTACGCACGGATTCGAGGAGATTACCCTCGGCCCGCAACGGCTACGCACTGAAACCGCCGCCGTGGTCGCTACGGTCATGGCGGCCGTCGTGAACAATCGAGAATCATGATACTCTTTCTGTTTCTTTCATTCGTGGCGGTGGTCGCCGCGATTTTCGCCGCACCGCTGCGGGCCAAAGCATGGGTCTCGCTCGTGCTGACTGGCACCGGCGCAGCAGCGGCTTCGGCCAAAGCGGTCGAGGTGCTCGCAACGGGCCGCACCGCCCTGCTGTGGAGTTTCGACACGCCGTTGTTCGGACACGACAGCGGCTCGATGGACGGGCTGTCGGCATTGCTGGTGCTCATCATCGCCATCGGCTCCGTCGCCGCGACGCTCTATTCGCGCGGCTACTTAGCCCACCACCTCACTACCAAATCGCCGGCCCATGTCGCGCTGCACTACACTTCGCTGACGCTGATGTCACTGGCAATGCTGGCCGTGGTCTGCTCCGACGGCGGATGCTCGTTCCTTTTCTTTTGGGAGCTGATGACCATCGCGTCGTTCCTCTTGATTCTGTTCGATGCCGAACGCCCCGAAGTACGCCGCGCAGCCCTCGCTTACCTCATCATGATGCACGTGGGGTTCGTGCTGCTTATCGTCGGATTCGCCCGCCTCGGCGCCGTCTGCGGCTCAGCATCGTTCGCCGCGCTGCCGGCCTACTTCGCCCAACGGCCCGTACTGCCGCTTTTCGTGGTCTTCTTGGCCGGATTCGGCATGAAAGCGGGCCTGTTCCCGCTGCACGTCTGGTTGCCAGAAGCCCATCCGGCCGCACCGTCGCACGTTTCGGCGCTGATGTCGGGCGTGATGATTAAAACGGGCATCTACGGCATCCTGCGCGTGACGGCCGCCATTCCCGCGGCACAAATGCACACCATAGGTTACATCCTGCTGGGCCTCGGCGCCGTCACCGGACTTTGGGGTGTGATACTCGCCGCTGCGCAGAACGACGTGAAACGGCTGCTGGCCTACTCCTCCATCGAAAACATCGGCGTCATCCTGCTCGGCACGGGCATCGCCGTGCTCGGCAAGGCATCCGGAAATCCGACCGTGGCGATTTGCGGCATCGCAGGGGCGCTGCTGCACACCTTGAACCATTCGTTCTTCAAGTCGCTGCTCTTTTTCGGCGCCGGGAACATCCTTTCACAGACCCGCACGACTTCGCTCGACGCTTTGGGCGGACTGGGCCGTCATCTGCCAGTTACGGGGCTGCTCTTTCTGGTCGGCACAGCTGCCATCTGCGCCCTGCCGCCGCTGAACGGATTCGTCTCGGAATTGTTTATCTATTCGGGTATCCTGACCGGCATCGCCGAAAGAAGCCACACGCTCGTAGCCGCAGGCGCTCTGACGGCATTGGCGCTGATTGGCGGCATCGCCGTGCTGGCATTCACCAAACTCTACAGCACGGTCTTCCTCGGCTCGCCGCGCACACATGTCGTCGCCGAAGCCGAGGAGGTCGACTCACTCCGCATCGCAGCGATGGCGCTGCCGTTGGCCGGAATCCTCGCTGTAGGACTCTTTCCGCAATATGCGTTGCAAATCGTTGCTCGGGCCGCGGACTTCTTCACGGATGCTCCCGCCGAAACCTACGGACTGTCGACCGTTTGCGTCGCTGTATGCCGTACGGCATGGTTGCTCGTGGCGGTCATCGCCGCGCTGGCATGGGTGCGCTACCGATTGCTGCGCCAACGCGAAGTCCGGCAGGCGCCGACGTGGGGCTGCGGGTTCACAGCGCCCAATGTCCGAATGCAATACACCGGTGAATCGTTCGCCGAAGGACTCCAGTCCATCGCCCGTCCGCTGACCGACGACAGCTGCGAGGGCTCGCCCGTCGGCCGGAACGAAATCATCCCGGGAGCGCACAACTATGACATCCGTCACCGCGACCGCATCGGCTCGCTCTTTTCGGCATGGTGGGTCGAGGCGCTGCGGGTGCTCAACGGTCGTGTCATGCGTCTGCGCACAGGAAAAATCAACCACTATGTACTCTTTGCATTGGCATTCCTCGCGCTAATCTTTGTTTTGTCGGTATTCGATCTGCTTTAACCCATGAAACTGCTCGACATTCTCCTGATTCTACTGGTAGCGGCCGCTATCCCGGGCGTCATCAACCGCACCCGTGCGCGGCTCGCAGGGCGCAAAGGCATCCGCTTCCTGCAACACCTCTACGACGTGCGGCTATTGCTGCGCAAAGGTGCCGTCTACTCCACGACGACCTCGCCGCTGTTCCGCGCCGTACCGTCGGTCTATTTGGGCGCGGCCCTCGTGGCGGTGCTGTTTATACCGGTGGGTGATCTGCCGCCCGTACTCGCATTCGACGGCGACCTGATCGCTTTCGCTTACACGCTGGCACTCGGGCGCACGGCTTTAATTTTGGGCGCGATGGACACCGGCAGCCCGTTCGAGGGAATGGGCGCCAGCCGCGAAGCCCTCTACGGCGCCCTTGCCGAACCGGCCCTGATGCTGGTTCTCGGGACACTGGCCCTGCTGACGGGCTGCACCTCGTTCGCCGAGATATTCGCGGCTGGCAACGAGACCTGCCACTCCATCGTTTTTCTCCTTTCCGCCTTCGTTTTACTCAAATTGGTCTTCACCGAGAGCGGCCGCGTGCCGGTTGACGACCCGCGCACGCACCTCGAACTAACGATGATCCACGAGGTGATGTGCCTCGACTACTGCGGCGTCGACATGGCGTTCATCAAAGTGGCCGGCTGGTGCAAGACTGCCGCGCTCTCGCTCTTGGCCGCCGATGCCGTGGCCGCGACCATCTGCCCGCGCTGGTGGTTCACGGCACCGCTCGCCGTCGTGCTGACGGGCTGTTCGGTCGGCATCGTCGAATCGACGCAGGCACGCAACAAACTCGTCCGCAACACCACGTTCATCCTCACCATCGCAGCGTTGGCCGCACTGGTCTTCTTCACGGGCTACCTGCTGCAACTCAACATCGCCTTGTCATGATACTCGCTCTGATTCTGGTATATGTCGTAACGCTGGTCTACCTTGCCATCACCGAACGTTACCGCAACTTCGCGGCCATCATCTCCGTGCAGGGATGGCTGCTTTTCGCCGTCGCCTTGCTGCGGCTCCACGCCATCCATCCGGCCGAGCTGGCATTCATTGCGTTGGAGACCCTCGTTTTCAAGGCGCTGCTCGTACCCGCCATCCTTTTCCGCATCATCAAAAAGACGAAAATCAACCGCGTGCGCACGTCAGGGTCTTCGCAGTTCGGGTCGCTCGTGCTGTCGCTCACGGCGCTCATCGTCAGCGCTTCGCTCACCTACTGCATGGCCGACCGGAGCATCCACCTCGTCTTTTTCGGCGTAGCGCTCTACGCCCTGCTGAGCGGACTGACGCTCATCGTCCTCCGGTCGCAGCTGTTCTCGCACTTGGTCGGCTTCCTCGTCATCGAAAACGGTGTGTTCCTCTTTTCGATGGCTATCGGCGTCGAAATGCCTTGGGTCATCAACATCGCCATCCTGCTCGACATTCTGATGTCGGTGCTGCTGATGGGCACTTTCTTCCGCCGCATCGACGCCCGCATCCACGCCGACGATGCCGATGCACTCACTCACGTCAAAGACTGATCGCACGCATATGATACTTTACCTCGCACTCAGCATATTGATCGCCGCGGCGGCCTTTCCGGCCCGCAGCCAACGGCATTTGTTCTTCGCCGGCATCGCATTCTATGCCGTGCAGGCCGGATTTGCCGTCCGGCTCCTCGCAGACGGGCTCTACGGCATGACCTCGGCCGGCATTTTCACGTTCGATGCCGCCGGAACGCTTTTTTATCTGCTACTCACGCTCGTATCGGCTTTCGCCTACTTCCACTCCGAGGCCTACCTCAAAGAGAACGACATCCGCCAGACCCGCACCTATTCGGGATTGCTCCTGTTGCTGACGACGGTCATCGCGGGCGTCTACTTCTCGAACAATCTCGCCGTGACATGGATTCTGCTCGAAGCGACCAGTCTCTGCACAGCGGGCATCGTCTACTACCGCCGCACCGAACAGACGCTCGAAGCGGCATGGAAATACCTGTTCGTCTGCTCGACGGGCATCGCCGTCGCTTATTTGGGCATCCTGCTGCTCTGCGCCGCCACGGGGAGCGAATCACTCTCGCACGAAGCCATCGCAGCGACGGTCGCCACGGCCAACCCGCTCTACTTGAAAATCGCCTTTTTATTGATACTTTGCGGGTATAGCTGCAAAGCGGAAATTTTCCCGCTCTACACCGTAGGGGTCGACGCCAACTTCGCGGCTCCCTCGCCCGGGTCGGCCCTCATCTCGACGGGGCTGGTCAATGCAGGATTCTTGGCCGTATTCCGCATCTACAAGTTGCTGGCCGTCTCGTCCGTCTTCCCGTGGGTGCAGCACGTGCTGCTGCTGACCGGCGTATTGTCGCTCGTCATCGGTGCCCTGTTCCTGCGCCGAACGAACAACTACAAACGCTTCCTCTCCTACTCGACGGTCGAAAACATGGGCATCGCCGCCATCGGACTGGGCATCGGTGGCATCGGGGTGTGGGCGGCGCTGTTCCACGTGGTGTTTCACACTTTCATCAAGAGCAGCCTGTTCCTGCAAATGGCCGTCGTGCGGCAGGTCTACAACGGCTACCGCATCAACCGCATCGGCGACTACATCCGCATCAACCGCGTTGGGGCGATCGGACTGTTGACCGGCATGGTCGTGCTGATCGCCTTTCCGCCCTCGCCGCTCTTTCTTTCCGAACTGCTGATTCTCAAACAGGCGATCGTCGACGGTGCGTGGTGGCTCGTCGCAGCGATGGTGCTCTTAGTCTGCATCGTCATCTACTCGTTCTGCTCGATGATGCCCGCATGAATGGGCCCGACGTTCACTTCGTGGAGCGAACCGCCCTCCATCGTGTAGAACGGGTAGTTGTCCATCGAGCGGCCGCGGTCGTAGCGATCGAACGGAAAGCGCAGCGGCTTGTCCCACGGCATGCCGTCGAAGCGGATGCCGTAGCGTTCGGCGATGTCCCGCTCGAACGGATGCACCTGCGGGTGGCGTGCCGTGAGCGAGGGCGGCGCCGTGTCGTCGTAATAATCGGTCGCGAACGAGGTGACGAGCACCTGCGAGGCCACGTCGTCCAAGAGTAGCGCATAGAAACGCATCCGACCCTCTTCGGGCAGGGCGAAATAGTGGGCCAAGTGGTAGCGCGGGTCAGCGAGTTTCACGCAGAGGTCGTCGTAGAAATCGGCATACGAAACCTCGGGAATGTCGCGCAGCGGGATGGCCGCTGCCGTGTTGTCGGTGATATGATAGTGTATCATAGGGTTGCGATTTGATGGAGCAGGTCGACGAGCAGGTCGGGCTGCCACAGTCCGGCGGTCATGGCGAGCGCCAGAAGCACGAGCGCTGACCACGAAAGGGCGCGGTCGACCTGCGAGGGGTGCAGTTCGTCTTG
>RYWP01000044.1 GCA_003979135.1 Alistipes sp. | reverse complement strand
AGGTATTATAACTGCAAAATTTTATGTATTTGCTTTTACTATTCCGTTGACAGGATCGAACCGCACGCCGTCGTTGCTGAAGAGCCGCTCGATATGGCCGCTGCGGGCCATCTCCGCCGTCGGGAGACAGTGTAGCTGCGGCGGGTCGATAAGTGCGATGCTGTCGGCGAGCGACAGGGCGATGTCGAGTTCGTGGGTGGAGAACAAGATGCACTTGCCCTCGTCGTGCGTGAGGCGGGCGAGCAGCGAACAGAGTTCGTAGCGGTTGGGCAGGTCGAGAAACGAGGTGGGCTCGTCGAGCAGGATGATGGTCGTGGACTGCGCCAGTGCGCGGGCAATCATAATGCGCTGGCACTCGCCGTCCGACATCTTGTCCATTGTCCGACTTGCGTAAGCCTCCATGCCGACCGAGGCGAGCGACCGTGCCACAATCTCCCTGTCGGCATCCTGCATCCGTCCTATCCAATTGGTGTAAGGTGCGCGGCCGATGGCCACCACGTCCTCGCATTTAAGGTTGGCGATACGCGTGCGCTCTGTCGTGACGAATGCCAGCTTCTTTGCCATTTCGTCGGCTCTCATGTCGGAAATATCACGTCCGTCGAGCAGAATTTCGCCCGCATAGCGGCGTTTGAGTCCCGCTATGGCGCGCAGCAGCGTCGATTTGCCCGTACCGTTGCGTCCGATAAGGGCCGTCAGCGAACCTTTCGGAATAGCGGCATTCACTTCGCGAAGCAGTGTGCGTTCGTCGTAGCCGATGGAGAAATCGTGCAGTCGTATCATGCCGTAAAGGATTTGTTGCGCAACACCACCCACACCACAATCGGGATTCCCAACAGCGCGGTAATGGCGTTTACGGGCAAGGTGAAGAGTTTGGAAACGAGGTCGCAGAGGAGCAGCACCGCCGCGCCCGAAAGAATCGTGCCCGGCACGAGCACGCGGTGGTCGCCACTGCGGAACAGCATCCGTGCGACGTGGGGCATAGCAAGACCGATAAAACCTATCGGGCCGCAGAAAGCCGTTACTGTGCCGGCCAGCAGTGTTGTCGAGAGAAACAGCAGTCCGCGCGAGCGGCGGATATTCAGCCCCATAGTTACGGCATATTCCTCTCCGAATAGCAGGAGGTTGAGCGGCTTGATCGTGATTACCGCCAGCAGTAAGCCGGCGATAACCGACGGCACGAGGACAGCGAGCTGTGGCACCGTCACGTCGCCGAGCGACCCCATCGTCCAGACGACGAAGGCTTTCAAGGCCTCCTCTTTGCTTAGGTATTGCAGGATTTGCACTACGGCACCCACACCGGACGAGAACATCATGCCGAGAATCAGGATGACCATGATGTCCTTGATGCGGTGGCCTACAGCAGCGATTACCAGCAGCACAGTCGCAGCTCCCGCCCATGCGGCCGTAGCGATGCCGATCGTCGACCCCACGCCGGCAAGCACCACGAGTGCCACGCCGAGACTCGCGCCCGAACTGATGCCGAGCACATAGGGGCCTGCCAGTGGATTTCGAAACAGCGTCTGCATCTGCAATCCGCTGACCGACAGTGCCGCGCCCGCCAACAGAGCCACTACCGCCTTTATCAGGCGGATGTTCAGAACGATTTTAGCCGTAGCCTGCGGGCAGTCGCCGCCCGTCAGAGCCGCCCACACGTCGCCGAGGGGAATGCGCACCGCACCGACGACCAGATCCAGCAGGAAAAGGCCGACCGTAAGCACGGACAAAGTGACAAAAAGCATGGCGGAACGCGAACGCATCTATTTCAGCCGTTTGTAATAGACGAACGGTTCCTCCACCAGTTCGGGGTGGAATATCTTCACCAGATCGCGCAGCAAGAGGTCGGGATGCACGACTGCTGATTCGAAGTAGTCGTTGCCTCCGGCGGCGTTGGTGCAGGCGTTGTTGTTATAGACATCGCCGTTCAGGAAGCAGCGCGTATCGACGAACTTCGGGCAGGCGGCTTTCACTTCGCCAAGCGTGTTCGCCATACCCACGTTCAGCCACATATCGGCAGCCGACGCGAGCAGATAGGCTTCCTCCATGTCGATAGGCGTCGAGGCGTTGCCCATGTTCTTCTTGTAGATGTAATCGCCGCCCGCATCCTTAATCAGCCGCACGGCATAGCTTTCGGTCGAGGGCATGAACCACGAATCGCCGTAGGGCATGTTGAGCATCACCGACGGCGCGTCGAGGGTGTTCTCCGCCACCCGCTGTTTCAGTGCATTATAGCGGACGGGGATTTCCGCGAAGACCTTTTCACCCTCCGCACGTTTGCCGACGACCTCCGAGAGTACTACCAGCCACTCGGCTTTGCCCAACGGCGACTCTTCGAGGTAGTCGCCGACGTAGAGGAACGGGATGCCCAACTCGCGGAGCTTCGGCTCCATGCCGCTGGCACCGTTCACGCCGTAGAGCAGCACGAGGTCGGGATCGAGCGACAACAGCAATTCATAGTTGATATTCCCTTCGTAGCCCACGTCGCCGATGCGGTCGCGGCGCGCCTGAATGTCGGGATTGGAGATGTAGTCGATGCCCGATACGCCGACCACGCGGTCGACCTCGCCTATGGCGTCGAGCATGGCGATATGGGTCGAGGACATCGCCACGATACGTTCGGCATCGCCTTCAAGCACCTGTCCGTCGAAGCCCTCGGGAGCGGTTTCGCCGTCGCGGGCGATGAATAACTGCACGGCGATGCCGTCCGCGCCCTGCCACGGATTCGTGACGGTGAGCAGTACGCTTTGTTTGCTGTCGGCCCCCTGAATGTCGAATCCCGAAGCGTATTCGAGCATGTAGACCGGCTTGTCAAAATCTTCGAGCGAAACGCTCTTGCGACCACAGGCCGCGACGACTATCGCGCACAGAGCGACTACCGCCAACTGAATCCATCGTTTCATAGTTCTTTTATTCGTTTTCATTCGGTTCAAAAAAGGGGGAAACGGGGCTGTTCGTCCGTTTCCCCTCGATAGCATGGGCGAAAATCCGATTAAGTCGTTATGGCAAATAACACTCTGCAACTAATCTCTAATCAGTCTTTCGGCTTTCGTCCATACAAAACACCGCAGCGAATAATCTTTTACGAAGAAGGTTTGCAAAGGTTTCCGCGATGAAAAGGGACGCTGCCGTTATCTCTATCTCTTTTTACCCCATTTGGGCCGTATATCGAGGAATACCTCGAAATTCATGCGCGGCATGGGACGCGAGAGCACCGATTCGTACTCTTCGTTGAAAAGGTTCTTTACGGCTACCTTGACCGAGAAATCCGACCAATGCAGCGAAAAGAGTTTTTCCAGCGATACGTCGCTCATGTAGTAGGGCAATACGCGCGAGATCTTGCTTTTCATGTCGTTGTCCGAGGTAGTGAAACGCTCGCTGTAATAGCACCACTTGTAAACGAGACGCCACGATCGGTACGACAATCGGCCTGTCGCCGAAGCGGAGTATTCGGGGATATAGACCAACTGTTTGCCGATCGCCTTGTCGGCCCAGTCCACTGGGTCACCGTTGTTGATCGAGGGTGTCCACGAAAACGAGACGTCTGCGCCCAACTGCCAGTTCTTCGAGAGCCGCACCGTCGCATCGGCTTTCAGTTCGACGCCGTACGCGTGTACCTCCTTGACGTTCTTCGGCGTCCAGAAACCCTTGAACGTCGGCAGCCACACGATCCAGTCGTCGATATACGAGTCGAACCACGTCGCCGAACCGTTGAGCGAATAGATGCCCTCCTTACCCACGGCGAACGAAAATCCGGCGTCGTAGGTGAACCCCTGCTCCTTTTTCAGATCGGGATTGCCGCCCGGCAGGAAGTAGAGGTCGTTAAGCGTCGGAAAGCGATAGTTGCGCGATACGGAGGCTTTGACTACGATGCTGCCGCGTTTCGAGACCACATAGTCGGCGAAAAAGGCCGGAATGACGGGCGACCACTCCTCGCCGTACATCTCTTCGCGCAAGGCCACCGACACTCCCAACCGGTCGGTCGGCATCCACTTGGCCGAGGCATAGGCCGATACTTCAACGCGCCCCTTATCATATCCCACGACCACTTTCTTGTTATTTCCCTGCGCCAACGACTGCGAATTGAGTTCGAGGACATTCTTGTCGCGGCTCTCCACGAAATGCTGGTGCACCGAGACATTCGCCATGAAGAGCCATTTCTTGCCGATGTAGTATTCACCCTCAGCCTGTCCGTACAACGTGTTTATCTTGCTGCGCGAGCGGATCATCTCCGCCATCGTGCCGTTGCCTTTGTCCTTCGAGAAATCGTAGCCCTGTCCCGTATGGATATAGCCGGCGCGCAAGCCTACTTTGTAGTTGCCGCGCAGCCGGTCCCACGACAGAATGCCGCGAAAGGTCTGCTCCGTCTGCTCGTTCACGTATTCGTCGTCCGAGCGGTGATCGACCGACAGCATCGGCACGCCGCGCTTCGAGTCGAGGAACCACGCCTGCAATCCGAAGCGGTCGCCGCGGCCGGTATTGTAGTACACCTCCTGCAAGATGTGAAAATCACGGAACGCACCGCATTTGTTGCGTTCGGTAGGATAGTAGGTGCCGACGATTTGGTGGTCATCGTCATAGATATTCATCTTCTTGTTGTAGTTCCTGTACTTGAAATCGTTGTCGGAAGATGAATAGACCGCACGGGTCGAGAACTGCCAGCGTGCGTTGCCGTAGGTGAGCCGCAGGAATTCGTCGAACGTGCGGAACGACCCGATCCCCTGGATGTATTGCAGTCCGAAACCCTCGGCTGCGGCCGGCCGCGTCGCCAGTTTCACCGCGCCGCCCAGTCCGCCGCCCGTTTCGTTGACCGACGAGGTGCCGTGGAGCAGCGAGGCGTCGTCGATGAAGTAGGAGGGAATCATCGAAAAGTCGGTCATGCCGAGCATCGGCGAGTTGATGCGCATGCCGTTCCATGTTACCTGCGTATGCGAGGGCGACGTACCGCGGAACGCTACGGTCGAGAGCGAGGCGCGACCGTACTGCTTGACGAAGATCGAGGTATTGAACGTCAGCACGTCGGCCATCGAAAGGGCGATATTCTCTTTCAGCACCGTCGAATCGAGTTTGGTCTGCTGCATACCGATTTCTTTCATCGGCCGCCGCGCCGTAACGTAAACCTCCGGAATCGGCTGGACGAACGACGGATTGTCGTTCCACCAGCCTTTGCCCGATCTTGCGGGCGGTTGCCCGTCGCTCTTCGACTTTTCCTGCGCGAAGCCGGAGAATCCGAGAAGCAAGGCGAATAGGAATGCCGTCAGTTTCTTCATAAGGAAAGTAAAACCGCCTACGGCCCGTAAAGGTCGCAGACGGTTTTCGAAATGGTTATTCTTTCTTGTATTTTCCGTTCTTCATGTCCTGCCATGTCGGACTATAGGAACAATCCTCGTGGACGAACCATGTTTCGTCCGATAATTGTCCGACAACAGGTGCAAAGGCACTGAAATCCGTAACCGAACACCCTTCGATATGTACGGATCCGATCTTTGCGATGACAGGAAGTGCGATTCGTTCCAGAGGGGCGGCCGGTGTCATTCCCGGACCGTTTTGGTGGATCTGGAAAATCCCATCCACCTCTTCGAGTAAAGGCAGTGACAGCTCTTCCAAATACGACATGCCGCCGCCCAGCCCGAGGTCGAGGGTAAAGCCGGCGCCGCCGATCTTCCGCAGTTTAGGAAGATGCAGACCATCGTAGCTTGTAAGCGCGCAGGAGCCGTACAGGGCTTCCTTGTAATACTTATCGTTCGCCCCCGCCTTGTAGTATGCCGGATCGGCGGCCGTACCGATCTCCTCCAATTCAGGCATATCGATAGCTGCGTAAATATTGGTACTGTCGAAGTAAAGTTGGCCGCCAATCTTGCGCAGGACGCGGAAGTCGCACGCCGTTCCGCTATCGTCGCTGACGTTGTCGCTTACGGCCAGATAACCACCTACTTCGATAAGTTTCGGATAACCGATCTTTTCGACATCGTTCAACAGGTTGCCGCCGACCTTTTCGAGCTGGGGCGTAGAGATCGTCGTTTGAGGACCGTTACTGAACGAAACATCGCCCCGGACACTCTTCAGCGAAGAGAACGAGCAGTCCATTCCGGGTACATAAACGAGTCCTGCAAGCTCTTCGACGCCATCAACCTTGCCCAACAGTTTGTTGTACCGCAGTTCGAGCGTTACATCCGCCTGCACAGGCAACGTAAGCGTTGTAATAAGATTCATGTTGGTAAGCAGGAGCCGGCCACCGCCCGAGAAAGTCGTTTGGGAAAGATTCAGCGGATCGGGCACTTTACTTAAGTTGACAAGCTCGATGCCTTTTACCTTGATTCCGTTCAGAGAAGGTATCTCGCGAAGTTCTGCGAACGCAGAGAGGACGATCGTGCCGTCCACTTCCGACAGAGAGTTCATGTCGATGGTCTTGACGCCCGTATTCATCGCCATGCCGCCGATAGAGGTGGCGTCGGTGTTGGCGATAAGCTGAATGTCGCCGCCCACCTCGGAAAGCACGGGCAACGAAATCGTCTCGAACTCGTATGGAATCGTCGGCAACAGCACAGCTCCGGCCGAAGTCAGCGCTTCGAATTTCACGGCGTTGAGTTTCGCAAAGTTCTTGATGTTGATTTTACCGCCGACAGATGCAAGTGCTTTCATCTCGACAATAGTCATATCGCCGCCTGCCTTCTCCTCGTTCGAGCCCTGCAACTCGAAATCGCTGCCGACTGTCGCCAAAGCGGGCGTCGTTACCGACGTAAGCGCCGCCGAGCGCATGACCAGCGAACCGCCGATTGCCGTCAGTTTCTCGGCTTCGAACCACTGCAATTTGTCGTTGCATATCGTTATGTCGCCCGCAATCTCTTCGAGCGATCGGAGGCTCACATAGTAGAGTTCGGGAGCGGTAGACGCCGCCTCGGTCGAGCCGATGTGCAGGCCGCCAATCTTCACAACATTTTCCAGACCGTCCAGTGTCGTGCCCTTATAGGTGTCGTTGATGACGATGTCGCCTTCGACCTGCGTGAGTGCCGAAAGCGCCTCGATGTTTGTCACGGAGTTGTCTCCGCTCGCCTCGCCGACGATAAGGTTGCCCTTGATGATCGTCACGCCTTTGTCGGCGAATGCCTTGACCTCGGCATCGGTTTTAAGCACGACATCGCCCTCTTCGCGGATATCGTCTTTTACGACGAGGTATTTGTAGTCGTTCGTCCGACCGTTGTAGGAGGTCACGCGGAACTGACGTTCGGTATTCCAATCGGTGATTTCGGCCGGATCGGGCATGATCGTCGCCGACGGCGTGTACTTGAATTCGGCCGCAGCTCCGTCGAGCGATACGTTGTAGGGAACCGTTACGGTAATGTCGTTCCCTTCGATCGCCGCAGCATAGGAGGTTTCGCCGACGGTCAGCACCACCGATGTGATGAAGTTGTCGTCCGCATCTTCAGGAATCGGATTGATCGGATCGTCATCGCTGCAACCGGCCAACATCAGAAAACCGACGGTGACCAACAATAGCATTTTTTTCAAATTCATAATTTTATATAGTTTCTGGTTATTTATTGTTTTCGTTATCGGTCGCAACGGACAAATCCGAGAAAGAGAATACCTCCGTCGAGACCTCTCCGAGCCAGCCGCTCTTGACCTGCACGCCCGTCTGAACCTTGATGAAGTCCACGTATTGGAGATCGACCGGCGTGCCGTCACGATACATGGCATTGGCGATGCGGAAGCCATTGGTCTGGCCGCTGCCGTCTACCACGTCGCCGCCGAGGTTGTCTGTTTCGCTGAAATTGTCGACATACCCCCAGCCATAGGATTGATTATCCCAGTATCCAGTGGTCGGGTCCTGCACATTGTTCGGAGCCAGACGGGTTCCGTAAAGAGTGTAGGTATCCGATTTGATCCAAGCAGGATAGTAATAATCCTGCTGATGGTAAGTAATCAGGTAATCGATGCACCCCGATTTGCCCTCCGAATCGGTCCACTGCACGTCCATCTGTTTGCCGGCGGGACGATAATAAGTGACAGCGTAATTCTGAATAGTCCCCTCCTTATCCGTGTCGCTGCCGCGCAGTTCGTACCACTCGTCATCGGGCTCGCCGTTTTTATTGATGTCCTGCATAACCCAAACGATACCCGGTTCCGACGATCCGTCGAAAGCGTTGCCCTGAATCGTGAAGTCGTATTCGCCCTCTGCCGTCGCCCGTTTGGGGATACTATGGTCGAAGCCTACGACGATGTAGCCGCCGAAAGCACCAAGCGACACCCATATCTTCTCTTTCAGACGCCCCTCGGCATAAGCTACAGCTGCCTCCTGCGTCGTCTCCGTGCCGTCGAACCCGCCCGTCTTCATCTCGCCGACGAACTGTCCCGGAGCAGGTGTATATTCCCATACCTTGTTCCACAGCGGAGAACTGTCTCCCGTGGCCGGACGGTAGCGGTCCTCTTGCGCAGCATCGACGCAGGTAACCTTTACCTCGGCCGTGAACGCCGTTTCGGCACGGATAATGTTGCGGGTAAGTTGTTTGGCCTGCTGCTTCGCTTCGCTTACCGTAACCCGGACGATATGCTCTCCCGCTTCAGTCGGTGTGTACCGGAACATGCGCGCTACGGCATCGGGAACCGTCTCGCCGTCCACGCTCCATACAAACTGCGGATTGTCGAAATAGGAGAGCTGCGGTTCGAGGAAGATCGGCGTGCCGATATAAACATAGCGGTCCGTCGATGTCCGGAAGATGGATTGTGTGTGGAAGAAAACTTCGTAAGGGAGTTCGTCCACGACTTCGAGCGTAATCTCTTTCGTCGTCTCGCCGTCGATATTCGAAGCGTGGCAAACAACCGTATAGGTGCCAAGCTCCGCCTCGTTGAACGTATAGGTTACGCTTTCGGACACGACCTCGCCCTCGCGCAGCCATTCGCATCGAAACTCCTCCAAATCGGAGTTCTGAATATCGGGTGTAAAGATGTAGTCCGTGTTTTGCAGTACCTTCAACCCTTTTGACGGCAGAGCCAGCGAAATGACCGGTGGAGCCATCTCCAACACCACCACTTTCAACTCCTCTTCGGCCTTGCCGTTTTCGTTCTGCACCGTGAACATTACGTACACTTCGGCCGCTTCGCTCCATGTATGGGTCAATGTCGGTTCCGTGGAGAGCAGTTTCCCGTCCAACGTCCACGAGAAAAGGGCGTTTTCTGCATACTGCACCGTTGGGGCGATGGTCAGTTCGCGGCCGACTTTTACCGTATAGATTCCATCCTCGCTGTCGAGCGTGATTTGCGGCGTCATTGGCTGGTCGATTTCGACCTGCCCGTCCTTGTTGCATCCCGCAAGAAAGACCGTAATCAAAAAGAGAGTGTAAAGTTTTTTCATAATCCGATGATTTTTATCTCCAGCAAAAAGCTCCCGGAATGATGCCGACGGTAAAAGTGTCGAGCAACTCGCCCTCGGCCGAATAGCGCAGCACCACGCCGTTCTGCACGTAGTCGATGGCATCGGCGATATAGACGTCGCCGTTTACGGGGTTGATAGTCAATCCGTAGTAAAGTGTGTTATGATATTCGAGAAACGGTTTTACCGGCACACGATCGGCTGTCACACCCATGCACCAAACCGAATTGTTGAGCCAGTAGACCTTGTCTTTCGTTCCGTTCAGCTGCACCTCCGAGGGCCAGTCGCCGAACTTGAACTTGAACTGCTTTTCGATTTTGAACGTCTCGGCGTCGATGCGATAGAGCGACGGCGCCTCGTGCCCGTAGGGCGATCCTTCGTAACCGCCGTCGGTAATCGTCCACATCTTATTGTTGCAATCCATTACCAGCGAGGTGGGTTGGATACCCACGACCAGTTCATCGACAACCTCATCAGTTTCAGTGTCGATTTTCAGAATACGGTTCTGGTACGACCAGCAATTTGTAAAGACGTATTTGCCGTATTGCACCATCTGCTCCGTAGAACCCGATTCGTAGTCCATGTCTGTCTCGACGTACCCTGTAATCTGGTAGGTCTTGGGATTGACGATATAGATGCGCGGATCCCATATCTGCGTCACATAGGCTTTTTCGTCCGATAGGAAATGAATGTATCTCGGCGAGGTAAAACCCGTAATACGTCCCACCTCCTTGAACGTATTGGGGTCGATGGCGAAGATGACGCCCGAGTTGTTCACTACAATCCAGCCCAGACCGCCGTGCATGGTCATCGACTGCGCCACGTCGCCTAATTTCTGGGCATTGGCACGGGCGAATACCTCGTTCTCCACCCGTTTCGTTTCGGGATCGTAGTAGGATAACGACGCATTGCCGTACATGAAGTTCCCCTCGTTGGTAATGAACAACCCCTTGCCTGTAACCTCGCTTCCGTCACCGAAATTGCCGTCTATATAAAACGTTTCCTCGTCGATGGGACCATACCCCATACATGAGGTCAATAGGAGTGCGAATAAAAAATAAAATATACGCTTTGTCATGGATCAAACAAGTGGAAATGGAGACGAGCCATCTCCGGTTATTTAATTAGTTTCTAGAAATACGAACGTCGTCAATGCAGACATAAGCCGGCGTGTTCAACCCGTAGGCTCCTGAATCCGAACCCACGAAATCGAACTCGATACGATTTACGGCCTGTTTTTTGATGTTCGTCAGATCGAATAACGTCCACTCGGTAAGACAAACATTGCTTTCGTTCCGATAGTCCGCAAGATAGATTTCGTCCGTCGCCACAGGAGCCGTAGCTCCGGTCTTATAACCGCGAACCACCAGCTTGAACCAACCGTTCTTGCTCGGTAAGCTGCCCTGCGTGAAGCTGTTGCCATTGACGATTACGCCGTATGCGTAAGAAGAGTTGCAGACATACATTCGGTCGAACTTGCGTTCCGCATTGTTTGCCAGCGACATCTGCGCACAAGCGATGAATCCCGAGTAAGTGTCGGTATATCCGTAAACCACGCCGAAGTTCGATCCGCTGTGTCCGGCATTTTCATTGGCATTATCTACGGACGCCGTATTGTAAACGCTGCATTGGTTTTGGTAGGAATACCACCAATCGCCCGAATGACCGTCGACGTTGGAGCGGATATTCCAGTTCGAAACGGCAATACCTCCGTTCCAATAATTATACGTGCCTCCGTAACCGTCTTCATTCAATCCGTATACGATGTTGAAAAGCCGAGCTGCTCGGTCGGTGTAGGTGGTGAAACGGGTCGGATTCGATCCAGTGTAGCCATCGTATAGATTGGCACCATAGGAAGTCGGACCGGCAAGCTGATTGGAGGATACATCATCGAAAGTCACTGTAACCCATTCACTTTCCACATTGGCTCGGGTGTCGGGAGCCGCTTCGTCATGCAGAGGTTCTGCGAAAAAATCGTCATCCGCATTGCAAGCGGAGAACGTCACGGCGGCCATTGCTGCAACGGCCATCGCCATCAATCTGAAATTCTTTTTCATAACCTTGTTTATTAAAAAGTTAAACAAAAGGTACGCACACGTCAAATCGTTCCTTGCGATGGATTCGCAACGAACGGGTGCGGACAAGTTATCAAAAAGAAATGTGAGGTATCTGTATGATGAACCTTGTTTCATTTTGATCGAGCGCCAATTACCCGTGGTCGCTGAATCACATTGCTCATCAAGCAGGTCTTCTGACT
>RYWP01000043.1 GCA_003979135.1 Alistipes sp. | reverse complement strand
CAATATTCCCGAAATGGTCCGTCTGATGAAGCGCACCGTTCCCGAGTACAAGTCCGAGAACTCTGCTTTCGAACAATACGATCAGGAGATTAAAAACGCTGAGGAGACGGCTTGATTGTCTGTCGGTCTCGGTCCTCGGCCGGTTATGACACAGGTTTCCAACAATAGTCCGGTCGCCATGAACAGCACCTTTTCTTAAGCCGAGTCCAGTCCGCACTAATTCGGACTTTGCCGAGGTGTGAAAAGCTGCAAGAAATTGAAGAGCAAGCAAGAACAGAAAAGCATTATGGAAAAAACCGTTGACGTCGGTATGAGTGCCGACATTATTCATCCCGGGCATTTGAATATCATTTCCGAGGCCTGTAAGTACGGCCGCGTGATTGTGGGGGTGTTGACAGATGCCGCTATCGCCAGCTACAAACGACTTCCGTATCTGAATTATGAACAACGCGCATTGGTTGTGCAGAATCTGAAAGGTGTGTCGGAGGTGATTCCTCAGACTACGTTGGACTATGTGCCGAATCTGGAGAAACTCAAGCCCGATTATGTAGTGCATGGCGACGATTGGAAAGAAGGTGTTCAGAAAGAGACTCGTCAGCGAGTAATCGACGTGCTTGCGAAATGGGGCGGAAAAGTGATCGACGTGCCTTATACGAAAGGCATATCGTCTACGCAGCTGAACGAGAAACTCAAGGAGATCGGTACGACGCCCGATATTCGTCTGAAACGTCTGAAACGTTTGATATCGGCGAAAAAAATCGTGCGTATCTGCGAATCGCATTGCGGACTGACGGGTTTGATCATCGAACATACGAACGTGGAGGTCAACGGCATCAAGCGGGAGTTCGACGGAATGTGGTCGAGCAGTCTGACGGATTCGGTATCCAAAGGAAAACCCGACATCGAGGCCGTCGATCTGACTACGCGCCTGCACGATCTTAACGATACGCTTGAATGTACGACCAAACCGGTTATTTTCGATGGTGATACGGGTGGCAAGATCGAGCACTTCGTTTTCACGGTACGTACATTGGAGCGCCTGGGCATTTCTGCTGTTATCATCGAAGATAAAATAGGTCTGAAAAAGAATTCTCTTTTCGGTACGGATGCCGTTCAGACGCAGGATTCGATCGAAGGTTTCTGCAACAAGATAAGAGCCGGCAAACACGCTCAGATTACGGATGATTTCATGATCATTGCACGTATCGAGAGTTTTATCGCAGGCAAAGACCTGGCGGATGCAATGGAGCGGGCGCTTGCTTATATCGAAGCCGGTGCGGACGGCATCATGATTCATAGCAAAGACAAGTCGGGAGCGGACATAAAGGAGTTCTGCACGGCATTGCGCAAAGTCAATTCATCGGTTCCCATAGTGGTCGTACCGACGACGTACAATCATATCGCCGAAGAGGAATTGGCCGAGTGGGGCGTTAATGTGGTTATTTATGCCAACCACATGTTGCGGAGCGCTTATCCCGCCATGGTCGATACGGCAAAATCCATTCTCGCCCATGGTCGTTCCTATGAGGCCAATTCGTTATGTATGCCGGTCAAAGAGATTCTCGAACTGATTCCCGGTACAAAGTAGTTTTACTGAAAAATGATTAGTCCTGAATTCTTTGTAGAGAAGCTGCGTTCGTTGCAGATGGATTTTTTTACCGGTGTGCCCGATTCGTTGTTGAAAGCGATGTGTGCATATATTACGGATACCTCCTCAACGAGCGATAATATCATACCTGCCAACGAGGGTGCAGCCGTAGGATTGGCTGTCGGTCATCATTTGGCTACAGGGCGGATTCCGGTGGTATATATGCAAAATTCCGGTTTGGGTAATGCTGTGAATCCATTGTTGTCGCTTTCCGACAAGGAAGTGTATAATGTTCCCATGCTGTTGTTGATCGGATGGCGGGGAGAGCCTGGAGTCAAGGACGAGCCGCAGCATGTCAAGCAGGGCAAGGTGACGCTTCCGCTGTTGGAAACCATGGGAATCGAGCATGCGGTATTGTCGCAGGATGCAGACGAGGCTTCCCGACAGATCGAGGAAGCCAAAGTTTATATGGATCGTACCGGCGAGCCGTTTGCGTTGGTTATCCGTAAAGGAACGTTCGAGAATTACTCGCTGCAGAAAAAAGACGATGTCTGTTTGTCGTTGAACAGAGAGGAGGCCATCCGAATCGTGGCTGCCTCCATGGCGCCGGAGGATGCAGCGGTTTCGACTACCGGCATGATTTCTCGGGAGCTGTTCGAGTTCCGGGAAGCTCGGAACCAAGGTCATCATCGCGATTTTCTTACGGTCGGTTCCATGGGGCATGCCTCGCAGATCGCTTTGGGTATAGCACTCCGGAAGCCGGATAAGAAGGTTTTCTGTTTTGACGGTGACGGGGCCGTACTGATGCATATGGGGTCCATGGCCATCATCGGAGATAATAAACCGGCTAATTATATCCACGTCGTGTTCAATAACGGGGCGCATGACTCGGTCGGTGGACAGCCTACCGTGGCTTTGCGAATGGATCTTCTGCAGATAGCAACGGCTTGCGGTTATAGGACCGTCAAATCGGTTGCGGATGCCGGAAGTCTGGAATCCGCGTTGGCGGAACTGCGGGCAGCGGAAGGTCCCGTATTGCTCGAAGTGAAGGTTTGCAAAGGTGCTCGTGCCGATTTGGGGCGTCCGACGGTCGCTCCCGTTGAAAATAAGAAAGCGTTGATGGAGTTTCTGAAATAGCAATGGTTGATATGGCGCAGATTGCATACAGGGGTAGTGCGTCCATCGATGAGTTGCTGCCGGCATTGGAACAATATGCCGGCAGGCATATTCTTTTGGTGCGAGGAAAGAGATCGTATGAAGCCTGCGGTGCAAAGCGGCATTTTGATGCGATTTTCAAGGCATTGGGTATTTCTGTGTCCGAATTTTTCGATTTCGAAGAAAATCCCAGGGAGCCCGATTTGCAGCGAGGTCTCTCTTTGTTCGGCGCTTTTCCTATTTCGGCTGTCGTTGCTGTCGGTGGCGGCAGCGTATTGGATATGGCCAAACTTTTGCGTTTCTTCCATGCTTATGTAGGTGAGATCGATACCGGAAATTACAGAAAAGATGGTGAATTGCTTCCTTTGATCGTTCTTCCGACAACTGCCGGAACCGGAAGCGAAGCAACCCGATTCGCTGTGTTATATCGCAACAAGGTGAAGTATTCGGTGGAACATGACAGTATTTTACCGGATAAGGTGATCGTGTATCCGCCTTTTACCTACGACAATCCGCCTTATCTGACGGCCTGCACCGGTTTCGATGCGCTCGCCCAGGCCATCGAGGCATTTTGGAATGTAAATGCAACCGAAGAATCGGAATGTTTTGCCCGTCGGGCGATAACTTTATTGTGGCCGAATCTGCCGGTTGCAGTCAGTGCCCCTACGCCCGAAGTCCGCGATAAGGTTTCCGAGGGGGCATATTGGGCCGGCCGAGCTATCAATATCACAAAGACGACCGCTCCGCATGCGTTTTCCTATCCGTTCACCTCTTATTACGGGTATCCGCATGGACATGCGGTGGCTTTGCTGTTTCCCTATATAGCGGGTTACAATATCCGGAACGGGCATATCCGTTCGTTGCAGAATATATTGGGTCTTGACGACGAGCCGGAAGTTTGTTTCCGGAATTATGTTTATGCGCTCGGTCTGGCTCCCCGAATTTCGGATGAGTCGTTCGATCCGGAGGTGATCGTGTCCAATATCAATTTGAACAGACTGAAAAACAATCCCGTTCCGATCGACAGCCGCACTGCTTACGACTTCATGGAGCGATTGAATGCGGCTGTTCGCGCGCGAAGCAGAATGGATTTTTCGTCGAGTGCCGCGTTGTAGGTGTGCAGGATTCGGTATGGTGAAGTTGAATCATAGTATCGTAAGAGACTTTCTGTCGCTTATAACAAACCGGGGGCTGGACAGTTTGATCAGTATTGTTATTGTCCCTTATTTGTTGTCGAAGATCGGAAATATCGAATATGGTAAAATCATAGTGGCCCAGTCTATCGCCTGTATCGGCGTAGCCATCATCAATTACGGGACCGATCTGTTGATGTTGCAAAAGGTGCCCGAATATGTCAGGTTCCGCAAAGGGGCCGGAATCTCCATATTGGTGTCAAGAATCTTCTGGCTCCGGTCGGTGTTGTTCATCTTTTTCGGGGTCGTCGTTTTTCTGATTTTGACCGTTTTTGTCGAGGATGCAGCCATCAGGCTGTATACTGAGGTTTTCTTGATTTTGTGTTTGGCCGAAGTCTTTTCCGTAAGCCATGTGCTGGTTGCATTCCATGACGTAAAGATCCTGCCTCGCATATCCGTTGTCAGATTCTTGTTTCTGTTGCTGTTTACTTTCCTTCTGGTCAAGGGCAGCAGCGATAGCATTCGGTATGTTTGCCTGCTTGTGATTTCATATTTTCTCAGCAATCTGTATATTCTCGGGTATGTCTTCCGCAAGTACCATCTTCATTGTTATCCGACCAATAGTTTCGTGGCCATACAGAATGTATTCGTCCAATCGTCTCCGTTTTTTACAAGTCGGTTGAATTTATTGCTGTCGGACAAATTGTACAATTTGTTGTCGGCTACGTTCATATCTCTTTCTACGGCGGCGTTGCTCGATATTTCGTTCAAAATCCTGTCGGTGCTTGTTATTCCCGTTCAGATATTGAATTCGATCATATTGGGGCATGTGTCGGTTCGGTCGTCTCCGTCGCAGATGCGGCGAATATTCGGGGGCGTTTTTGTTTTCAGTGTTTCGCTGTTCCTTGTGTTGGTATTGTTACAGAAATATGTGTTGCTGTATTATTCGTTCCCGCTAACAACGGAAATATGCTTGGCTTTGAGTATCATCTTGTTTTCCTCCGTTTTTGCCAATCTTTCCATTTTTATCGGTGAAAACGTTATGGTTTCGTATTCGTTGGGGAGTTCTCTGGTCAAAAGTTCGATTTACGCATCTTTGTTCGTGTTCCCATTGCTGATCGGCGTGCTCAACATGAAGCAATCGATTATCGTAATCGCTTTGTTCTTTCTGTTGCACAAGATATGTGAGTTTGCATTGCGGTTGTTTTATTCATGGAAGTACCTGTAAAATCAATATCGTCGACCAATAGCCGCTTTCTGTTGGCTGTGCAGGGGATTTTTTTGCTCGGTTCATTGCTGGTTCATGTTCTGAACGTAGTCGATGAACACCTTTTTTCATGTTCGGCTTTGGAATGCTACCTCCTGTTTACTTTTCTATATATTTGTTTGGTGAGCATTCGCCGATATAGCTTGACTTCGGCGTTCAATTTGTTTTTGTTCGGCTATTTCATGTTCCAGGTTTCAGTGCTGTTCGTGGCATTCGATACCATAGCGGAGCGGAAATTGATGCAGGTGGATTTCGTCTTTTCCGATACGGTGATTAAGAATACATTATGTGCGAATGCGCTTATTCTTAATAGTATTTTCATCGGCGTGCTGTGTTCCGGACCTCGCAGGCGGACTTCTTGTTCGGAGTGTCGAATGCAGCATTCTCCTAAATTAGAGGAGTGGGGCAGGGGAATATTTTTGTTGTCGCTGCCACTCACCCTCTTGAAATACTACCTGGAAATCAAATTCATTCTTTCCCAGGGGTATTATGCCTATTACACTTCTGCTTTGTCGATTCCCATTGTCATTTCGGTGTCCCGAGTCTTTTTCGAGTTCGGTTATTTTCTGTTTATTGCTTCGCTGCCCGATGTGGACCGGTTCAAAAAATACTCCAAAATCTATTTGTTGGTTATTTCTCTGTTCTTCTTCGTGGGAGTAAGAAATCGGGTCATTCTTTCTTTTCTGTTCGTTCTGTGGTTTTACTATAGATTCTATACCCGTAAGTCGCCGAAACTTCTGCTGATGTCTATCTTGGGCGTGGCGGGTGTTCTGCTTTTGTTGTTGGTCCAGTATGTCCGGCAGTCGGGTGTTTTCGTTATGAGCGACGAGCGTTCGCTTTTGGGCTATTTCCTTTACGCGCAGTCTACCAATTTCTACATTCTGCCTTTGATGCAATATTTCGATTTGCATTCCGATGTGCCGTATGTTTTCGCTCCTTTGATCAATATTAACGAAGGAGGGTATTTGCCGGACAATCCGAGCAATCTGCTGGGCAATGCTGTTGCGTATCATATTTCACCCGAAGGTTTTGCGAACGGACACGGTCTCGGATCGAGTTTCATAGCTGAATTGTATGACCTGGGGTTGGGCGGTTTGACGATCGTTCCGATTGTTTTGGGCTATGCAATCGGCTGGTTCGAACGCAACGTCTCCCGGAGCAGGGTTCTGCTGGTGATCTCTTTCTATGTCATAACGAATTGTATCTATATTTCCCGCAGCAGTCTGTTGCGTAATTTCTATATGATTTTCGTCCTTCTGATCTTCGCGGACATATTGTTGAGGGTGAAGTATCCTTTCAAAAAAGCACACGTATGAAAATTGTCCACATATCCGATATAGATGCGACCGCTTTGGGCGGTGGCATGAATACGGTCATTCCGGAGTTGATGCGGCGGCAGACGGCTGCGGATGACAGCATCCGGAATTTTCTGTTGCTCGTCGGAAAGAAAAAGGATACGAACGGTCGTTATCCGTTTCCTGTGATATACAGATCCGAAACGCCGCTGCGATTTTTGCGCGATGCCGATCTGCTGGTTTTCCATTCGGTGTATAATTTGCGGTTTATCCCTTATTTTTTCTATGCGATAGCCCAAGGTATACCCTATGTGATAGTCAGCCATGGAGGGTTGTCGCGCGCGGCATTGCGGCGAGGCCGTTTGAAGAAAGGTCTTTTCGCTGCGATTTTTCTGAACCGATTCGTCGCCAAGGCGGCGGCATTATGCTTTACTTCGGATGATGAACAGCGCAATTCGGCTTATCCGGACCACCCTTATATCGTCGTTCCCAATCCGATCAGCATTGGGGATTACCCTCCTCGTCTGAATGGAGGGGGGACGGATCCAATTCGTATCGTCTATTTGTCGAAGATCGACTTTTATTACAAAGGGCTGGATATGCTCCTCGATGCCTTGCATTCGGTCCGGGATGTTCTTGCCGGCAATGTCCGTATCGACATCTACGGTTATGGAAACAGCAAAGAGATCAATGTGGATAATATTCCGCCGGGAGAGAAAGACGTATTGCGTTTGATCGAAGCATTGAAGGAACTGAATCTCGCTTCGGTGGAGTACCATGGTCCGGTCTTCGGTACGGAGAAGATGGATATTTTGCAGCAGAGCGACATCTATCTGTTGACTTCGCGTTCCGAGGCCATGCCTTTGAGCATAACGGAGGCTTTGTCCGTCGGTACGCCCTGTCTGGTCAGTTATGGTACCAATATGGGGCGGATGATCGAAACGCGGGGCGCAGGCTGGGCTGTCGTCTTGGACAAAGAGGATATTGCGCGAGGACTTCTCACTGCCATCAGGGAGTACAGTTCCGATCCGTCCCGATTCCGAAGAGCGGCAAGAGCTCTTTATGAAGAGAATGCCTCCGTCGATATCGGACGTATCTCCATTGCTCAATATAAGGATATTCTAAATCGTTAGATATATGCTGAATTATTTGCGAATCCTATTCGCCTATCTTCGGTACGAGTTTGCCGCGCGGTCAAAAAATACCGTCGTTTTTTCCGGATACGATAGCTTGAAGTACAATTTCAATTCAAAATATCTGTTCGAGTATTTTTTGGCGAACGCACCTCAGTACAAAGTCTATTTTATCATCAATAACGATGTCTTGAGAGCGGAGCTCAACAAGACGGTCGGACCTTATTTCATCACAACCAAGAGGTTTTCGCATCTTGCGATTATTTTCACCGCTTTCACCTGGATCACCTCGGGCGGTCTGCCGATTCGGATCCCGTATGTCGATTTTCGACGGGTCGTAGTCAATTTATGGCATGGGCTTCCTTTCAAGGGTATCGGTTTGATGAACGGCGAGAACAATTTCATCCAAAACCTGTTGATTCGCTTCATCTACTCACGATACGATCTTGTTTCTGCAACATCCGAACTTTTTCAGCAGATCATGTCCCGGAGTTTCGCTGTTCCCGTCGGGAAGGTGAAAATCTTGGGACAGGCTTGGAACGATCAGCTTTGGAATCCTCAGGATAAGATCGGTTTTCTGCACCGTATCTACGGGTTGCCGTTTGACGTATCATCCAACGATCGGCTGGTTCTGTATGCTCCGACGTGGCGTGCAACTTCTCCGACGCGTTTCTTTCCGTTCCCCGATTTTTCCTTGGACCGGTTTCAGGAGTTTTTGGAGGAGCAGAGGATCATCCTTTGTTTGCGGACCCACCAGTTGGATTGCAACCATATCGAAAAATACAGGTCTTGCCGCCGAATTCTCTTGCTGAACGAAGACCGGATTCCCGATGTCATGTCTGTTGTGAACAATTTCGATGCGTTGATATCGGATTACTCGGGCATTATCTTCGATTTTCTGTTGCTGGACCGACCGATCATTTTGCTTCCTTATGACAAGGAGGAGTATGTGTCGACACGCAAGGTGAATATGGATTTTTCAATTCTCGAATGTACTCCTTCTCCGCAGAATATGGAGGATTTCATGGCCCAGCTCTCCGGTATCGGGCAGAAGTCCGTTACTCCCAGGCAGAAACGATTGAAGGAAGTGTGTCATTTTTGGCAGGACAACGGAAGCTGCCAACGGCATTTGGATGCTATTACGGAATTGATCAACTCTAAATATCGGTATTAAGATGCGTAATTTGGCAGTCATCATGTCGTTGTACGCCAACGACCGGCCGGAGTTCGTCAGGGAGGCCGTGGAGAGTATTCTGAATCAGTCTTACGACCGGTTCGATTTCTACCTTATTTATGATGGGCCCGTCAAAAAGGAGGTCGACGAATATGTCGGCAGTCTGCCCGACGATCGCCTGCATGTCGTGAAACGGGACCGGAATCTGGGACTTGCTTGTTCGCTGAACGAGTTGTTGCAGTTGGTGTTGCCCAAGGGCTATTCCTACATCGCCCGCATGGATGCCGACGACGTTTCATTGCCGGAGCGATTCGCAAAGCAAGTCGCTTATCTGGACGAGCATCCCGAGACCGAATGCCTGGGTACATGGGCCGTTGAGATGGACGCCGCCGGCAACGACTATTTTCACAAGCGGATGCCTGCCACGCACGATGCGTGCTTCGAATTGTTCCGCAAGCGCGATTGCATGATTCATCCTACCGTCATGTTCCGACGTACCTATTTCGATAAGGCGGGTTTGTATCCCGAGGATACTTATTTCGGAGAAGACATGATGATGTGGGCCGCCGGATTCAAAAACGGATGTCGGTTCGCCAACGTTCCCGAGTTCCTTTTCCGGTTCCGTCTGGACGAGAACTTTTTCAAACGTCGCCGGGGATGGAAGCATGCCAGGAGCATTCTGACGCTCCGTCGTCGGGTCAAACGGATGCTCGGATTCGGATGGAAAGAGGATGTTTGGGCCCTTCTGTATGCTGCGGCCAAGTTGATGCCGTCGCGGGTGTTGAATATCATTTACAAAACATGTAGATAAATTTCGAAAGAAAGATGAAACTACGGAATATTCCTTTCTCGCCGCCGGACATTACGGAGGCGGAGATCGCCGAGGTCGGCGAAGCATTGCGTTCGGGCTGGATCACCACCGGCCCCCGCACCAAAGAGTTCGAAAAGCAGATCGCCGCCCGGTGCGGCACTTCGCGGGCCGTGTGTCTCAATTCGGCGACTGCCTGCATGGAGCTGGCCCTGCGGGTGTTGGGCGTCGGTCCCGGTGACGAGGTCATCGTCCCGGCTTACACCTACACAGCGACGGCCAGCGTCGTGCACCACGTCGGTGCCCGGATCGTAATGGTCGACACGGCGCCCGGTTCGTTCGAAATGAACTACGATCGTTTGGCGGATGCCGTCACCGAGCGTACGAAGGTCATCATTCCGGTCGACCTGGGCGGCGTGGTGTGCGATTACGACCGGATTTTCGCCGTCGTCGAGAGCAAACGTCCTCTTTTCCGTCCTGCCAACGACATACAGCAGGCTTTCGGCCGTATCGTCGTTCTGGCCGATGCGGCCCATGCTTTCGGGGCCGAGCGCGGCGGACGGCCGTGCGGTGCGATCGCCGATTTCACCTCTTTTTCGTTCCACGCCGTCAAGAACCTCACTACGGCCGAGGGCGGTGCACTGACATGGCTGCCTGTCGAG
Organism: Alistipes sp.; assembly: GCA_003979135.1. GTDB lineage: Bacteria > Bacteroidota > Bacteroidia > Bacteroidales > Rikenellaceae > Alistipes. The sequence goes on along the minus strand of RYWP01000043.1, from coordinate 1,423 downwards.
GGGATCGACGACGAACGCATCTACAAGGAGTTGCAGCTGCTGTCGCTTCACGGTCAGAACAAGGATGCGCTGGCCAAAACGAAGCTCGGTGCCTGGGAATACGACATCATCGCGCCCAACTTCAAGTGCAACATGACCGACATCATGGCAGCGCTCGGTTTGGTGCAGCTCGACCGTTATCCGGAGCTGCTGCGCCGGCGCCGGCAGATCATCGAGACCTACGACCGGGCTTTGGAGGGCTGTAACGTGCAGGTTCTGAACCATTATGGCCCGAATCACGCTTCGAGCGGCCACCTCTATCTTGTGCGACTGCTCGGCCGCGACGTCGCTCAGCGCAATGCGGTCATCGAGCGGATGGCCGAGCGCGGCATCGCCTGCAACGTCCACTATAAGCCGCTGCCCATGATGACCGCCTACAAGGCTTTGGGCTTCGACATCGCGGATTTTCCCAACGCCTACGACCAGTATCGCAACGAGGTTACGCTGCCGTTGCACACGCGTCTGAGCGATGAGGATGTGGAATACGTCATCTCCAACTTCGTGGAGATCATCTCCGAATAGGCGCCCGTGAAACGGATTTTCGACATCTTGGCAAGCGGAGCGGGACTCCTCGTGTTGAGCCCTGTGTTCGCGATCGTTGCGCTCTGGATCAAGTTCGATTCGCGCGGTCCGGTGTTCTATCGTCAGACGAGGGTAGGGCGCCATAACAAGGATTTCGGGTTGCTGAAGTTCCGGTCGATGGTGGTCGGCGCCGACAAAAAGGGGCTCATCACGGTCGGCGGCCGCGATCCGCGCGTGACCCGTTCGGGTTACTTCATCCGCAAATACAAGCTCGACGAACTGCCGCAGCTCGTCAACGTGTTCTGGGGCCACATGAGCCTCGTGGGGCCGCGGCCGGAGGTGCGCAAGTATGTCGATCTCTATACGCCCGAGCAGCTTCACGTGTTGGATGTGCGTCCCGGCATCACCGATCTGGCATCGATCCGTTATCGCAACGAGAACGAGTTGTTGGCGCAGGCCGATGATCCCGACCGGTATTATGTCGAGGTCATCATGCCGGACAAGTTGCGCATCAACCTGGAGTATGTCGCCCGCCATTCGTTCTGGTACGATCTCAAGTTGATTTTCATGACTTTCCGCGAGATCGTGACCAAGTGAGCCGGTCCGGCACCCCACAGATGATAGCAGCACACTCCGAACCAAAGTTCGGGGTGTGCTGTGTTTGGCAGGGATGCTTGCGACATGCAGGACAAGACCCTCCCTAAGCTCCGTCGAAGGTGCTAAGCATGTAGGTTCCTCTGTGTCTGAGTAGCTCTACGGATCGGTAGTGTGTCCCGGCAGCTCCGGTCCGGTATCTTTAACCGGGGCTTGTCGACCCGTTGCTATTGTTCGGCATTCGTGCGACTGTCTCTTATACACATCT
>RYWP01000042.1 GCA_003979135.1 Alistipes sp. | reverse complement strand
GTGCTGACCCAGCGGCGGGAGATTACTTTCGAGGCATTCTCAATCGAGAGCAGCACCCGTCCGCCTTCGGATTTCGGAAGGTAGACCGTAGCCGTTTCACCCGCCTCGTAATTGCGCTTGTCGAGGGCAAAGGAGAGCATCGAACTGGCCTTGGCCTCCTCTTTCCCGGCATGTCCTCTCCATTCGGGCCAGTCGACGAAAACAACGCCACCTGTGGCGTGGCCGCTCTGCGTGTCGTGCACGAAAATCAGGTATTTGCCCCAACTCGGATAGTTGACGCGGAACGGAATCTGCGCCCTGCCCTCTGCGGTCTCCAATCTGCCCGAGGCGACGACCTCGGCGGAGGTGCTTTGCACATAACGGCTGAGGTCATTGGGCGACCCTTCCCACCACCAGCGCCAGTTGAGTTTGTAAATTTTGTATTCGAGGCTTCGCTTTGCCTGCAACTTGCCTTCGGCGTCGACACACACGACGGGGAAGTTCAGGTCGCTGTCGGTCTCGAACGCCGTTTCGCCCAAGCGAATACCCACATACGACCGATAGGGGGAGTAGCGCACGCTGCGGGCGGTAAAACTCTCGTCGCCGCCGGCCTCACGGACCCGCGCAATGATGTTGGCCTGCAACATGCCGGGGGCATCCTCCTTATCGTCCAGCTCTATCTGTTTGGTCATGCGTCCCAGCGAGTCGAGCATACCTTTACTCAACTCGATATGCTCCGACGAAAAGGTGTTCAACGGATTCGAGAAAGTATAGTCGCTATATTCCTTGAACGGATTGGGATTGCTGTACAGCACCATTTCCAACACCGCCGGCAGGTTGCCGGCAATCGGGCCGGTCAGCCAGTGCGCTTCAAGCGAGCAGGAGGCAGAACCCGGTGCTTGCAGCGTCTCATCGGTCTCAATGCCGATTTTGATACGGTTGGGCTTAATCGTCTCGATCTTGACCGGGAAGTCGATGATCTTGCCGCCGATCTTGAAACGGGCGTTCCAACGGCCTGTGGGCGCATCCTCCGAAGTCCGGATAGGAAAAACGTAGAATCCGTCGGTGCTTCGGGTCAGCGTCTGACGCTCGTAGAGTTGTTCTTCGGGGGTGTAAAGTTCCATCGTGACGGGGTGGTTGGCGGGCAGTGCCTTCTGGCGGTCTTCGACAATCAGTGTCAAGTGGACTTCGTCGCCCTGGCGCCAGACACCGCGTTCGCCGTAGACGAAACCTTTGATGCCCTGCGGATTCTTTTTGCCTCCGACATCGAAATTACCGAGCGACTGCTCGTGTCCGCTTGTCACTTTCAGATAACTGGTCGAGACGCCGTTGGATGCCGTTACGATGAAAGGCTTGTTGACGACCTTGAAATCGGCGAATCCGCTGCCGTCCGTCGTGCCGTGCCCTATCTCCTGCAACTGGTAGTTGTAAGCCGTCACACGCACGCCGGCAAGCGGTGCGGCGGTCATGATGTCCGACACCGAAGTCCACAGCTGCTCGCCATCGGCCCGCTTGACGATCAGGCCGAGATTCGAGGCCGCCAGATTGTATTCGGGCATACGGTCCGACTGCATGTAGTAGCTCGCTTTCGACGGGTCATCGCGTTCATCCCAATCATAATCACGTCCCTTGTAGTCGGGAGCCCGGCGATAGATATAGGTGTTGTCTTCGTCCCACACGTTGCGGTCTTCCGTCGTAACCCCTCCGGCCGATTCGAAATCGGCGGCCTGCGTTCGGTCGTAGAGCGAATAGGCCTTGCGGAACGAGAGGTGGATGTTGTAAACCGCACCGCGCTCCTGCCGGAAAAGGTTCTTCAAGTCGACGGAGAAGTTCTGCCACCGGTGCAGATCCACTGAAGGAGCTTTGTCGAGACGCACCGTCTGTCGGTAAATCAACCGGCCGAAACGGCGCAAGCGGCAGGATTCGTCCAGCTCGTTCTCCTGCAGGAAGGACATGATATTATCGGTATAGATTTTCACCACCTCGACATCCACGGCGGCGAGGTTGACAGCCCGAAACGGCAGCACGAGGTTGCGCCCGTCGGGCAGAATCGTGCCGTGAATCGGGATTTCGACGGCGGGCGGAATCACCTCTTGCTCGAAATGCCGCTCCACCTCGCAGTCGAGCGATTGTCCGTCGCGATTGCGCACGAGGTCGGAGATGCGGAGCACCAACTCGGTCAGCCCGTTCGATTCGTAGAACACCTTCACGTTCGTGCCTTTGCGCTCGATCCGCACCCGGTCGATGCGGTCGATCTCGATCAGCCCGTCCAACTCCTGCTCGGCGGAGAGCGGGGCGCTGAACTCCAGCTCGATATAGGGCTGCGCCGCATCGCGGCGTTCGGCCGTGAGCAGTTTGAACTCCCGGATTCCGGGGATCGCGATTTTTTGCGGCTCGGGAAGGTCGAAATTCAGTTTGTCGGCCTGGAACGAGACGTGCACCTGCATCTCCCCGTCTGCACGCTTCAGCTGCGAGAGGGTGAAGCGGAAAAGGGTCGGGTCGCCGGTCGGTTCGATCGCCGCCCGGGCCGGATGCCCCTCAACGTCGCAATGCAGCAGCCCGGCATCGACCTGCGCGGCCTCCACCGGCTCGCTGAACGAGAGCGTGCCCTCCGCCTGCATATACCGGACGTCGGCCGGATCGACCCGAACACTCGTAACTTGCAGCTGCGTTTTCCGCTCCGCGACGAAGAACGAAAAGGCGAAGTCCCGAAGTGAATCTATTCCGGTGAGTTCCGCCATCTGCACGCGGCAGGTGTATTCCCGTCCGGGTTTCAATGCGCCCACCTGCGGGACGAATTCGAGCACGCGCCGCTCCGTCAGACTCAATTCGCCCTTTACGCGGGGGGAGAATCGCAGAACATTGTCGAGCGGCGTAGCGGGATAAAGATACCGCACGCTGTCGGTCAAGCAGATGCGGATCGGAGAACTGGTGCCGATACGTTCTGGTGCATAGCCGGCGATCCATTTCGCTGCCTCGTCGTCGGTCATCGTCTCCGGCGAGCAGGCCGCCGCACCGGCCAGCACAAGGCCGGCGAGCCAAAGTTTGAGCAAAGTCGTTTTCATCAGTTTTATACTTGTTTTTGTGTTATCGATATACGTTTGCAAGTACAAAACTGACAAAAAGAAATCGTACAACCACGCGTTTTTCCTGCGGCTGTACGAAATCGGAGCGGGGGTGTATGAAATGGGCGCGAAGATGAAATTTGGTGAAGACACCCCCGAGAGAGTTACTGCCTTATAAGATGGTCTTATCATATTTGGCTGGCACAACGATCTCACCTTTCGAGTTAATGATTCCCCATTTGCCATTCAATTTAATTTCAATAAGGTCTTTGTGGAAGGACGAGATATTATCATACTCCTTGATTGATACGAAAATGATTAAAACGCGACAAAACAAGTCCAAATTTGTGTAAAATATGTATTTTGCAGAAGATTGGTGTTGAATACACCTAAAAACAAAAGATGTAGCCAGTGGCAACACTGGTGAATTAACATTAAATTTAAAGAATTATGAAGAAGTTAAAAAAACTTTGATTAGTTCTTTATTTGTTGTTATTCGGTCTTCGTGTAACTCGATATTGTTCACCTGCTGATAATTACATCCTACCGATACAAGAACATATCGAGGTCCTCGAAAGAGGTATTTATCGCTTTAATAATGATAGAGAATGATACAGGAAGAACTGACTTTTGGAGGAGGAGGGAAAAGATGGAACTGCGCGGTAGGCAGTTCCATCTTGGGTTTATTTAGAAATTATATACAATACTATTTGTATGTAACACGAAAGATGTCATCTTCAGGAATTAAAAAACCGAATCTTGCAAGTATACCTTTTGAACTTTCTATAACATAGCAAGGGATTTCCCGGAAGTCTATTCGAGTATCAAATCCACGGGTTCGACACTCGCTTAATCTTTTGTTATCTATTTCATAGTCTCGTTCAGGCAATAAAAGAATATCACATAGAGTTAAAATATTTTCGCAATATGAGACATCGGTACTTTTCATAAACTCTATAGCTGCTTTATGAGCAAAACTTTGTTTTAGGAATACTTTTCCACAAATATTATGCTCCATTAACCAATTTTCAATTTTTGTTTTTAATTCAGACAAATGGCTATATGCTGTAAAATCCGCTTTGGGAGCATACATACATATATATTTAACAGCGAGATGAAAATTTAGTTCGCCTCCATTGTTACCTAAATATAAATAAGCTAAATTGACCTGAGACCGATGTTCTCCTTTATCTGCTGCTTTAGTATACCATTTAATAGCTTCATCTATATCTATTGACACACCTAACAATCCCTGCTCATAAGCTACTCCCATATTGTACTCTGCTAAGCGATATCCCAGATCTGCTGCTTTTCTAAACCAATACATAGCTTTTTTGTCAGATTTTTTCACGCCATTACCATAAATAAATAGTACAGCCAAATCAACCATAGCTTTAGTATCACCATTGTTTGCTTTTTTTAGATAATCATAATATTCAGCACTATATTTCTCTGATTTTCCGCAATATATAACACATGTCCAATCCTTGTCAGTAACAAATTCTCCTGCTGTATACTGGACATTGAAATAGGATTCGATATTTACACGAGTAAGGAAACGATTGATTTTAAGATCATTGTCATTTCCAAAAAGCGGCCCAACGCAGACAAACTCGTTATCTCCCTTCAAGATGCCGGCAACCAAGTCAGAGAACCGGTCGAGGCTATAAAATCTGTCGCCAATATCGAGTACATTCGACAAGATATGCAGGGTCGGTGTGTCGGTATCGGAACATAAATCCTCGGGCAACAAGTCATCGAAACCCTTGCAAACGGTTCGCAACTCTGCATTTGGGAACATAAGCGACACATGCAGCGCCGCCCGCGCCAATGCCAATCGAGACGGTTCGATCAACACGACGCGGCGCACCCGCTGCGACAGCCCATTTTCACGCAAAAAGTCGGCATAACAGATGCAGCCCATGCCCTGTCCGCATCCGTAATCCACGATGTCGATCGTTTCGTGCTGCAGAAACTCCGGCGAAAGATGATCGTAGGCCCTTCTTAATTTGGCATTGTGCATCTTTCCCAATGCGAACATATAAGCGTTTAGGCAAGGTTCGGAATCCAATGCGCAAACCCCTCTCGAAATATCATTATACAAGCTTGTTTGAAGTTTTTGCGACAGCCATCTATAAAACTGCGCCGAGATATTGCGAATAGCAGCGAACGATACCGGTGTGTTCGAATTGGATAAGGCAAATGCATAATTGGTCGATCGCTCGATAATGATCGAATCTTTGGGAGGCATTGTTTTATTACTTGTTATTTTCCTAAAATGGTTTCTGAATTAGGGTTTTCCCTGTGCTGCTGCCAGTTGCGGAGGGCGGTCTCCTTGCTGGCATTGGCATAGCAGTATTCGCACAGGTGCGGGCAGGTGTTGTACTCACCGATGTCCTTGCTGATGATGCAGCCGCAGAATTGCCGCTGCCCCTTGTCCTTGTTGTTACGATGTTTGACGATCTTGCCGCCCGGATTGAACAAGTCCCCCTTGACGATCTCGACTCCAAGGAAATCCATCAGCGCCTCGTCGTCCGAGAAGTATTTGATCATCAGATCGTCGTCCACGCATTTGTTATGGACGATGCCGAATGGTTCGAGATCGATCTTTTCGCCGCAAGTGGCGAGCGTATAACCCCACGAACGGTTCAGTTCCGACAATCCGCGCGCGATGGCGAGCATATCCGCCTCTTCGAACTCCCGGAACCGAATTTCGTTTTTCGTGAGATTGGATTGCACCTTGCGATAAGCCCGAATATCGGCATAACTGAAGACTAGTTTTTCGGTGTAGCCCTTCAGTTGGTTGCCGATCCGTCTGACTTTTTCCAGAATCTCGTCGGTTCCGATCGCGTCGGTCAGCATCATGGGGTCAAAACGCCAGATCACTTTGCCGAAACCCAGCCGATCGACCAACCGCTTGAAGGTGTCTACCCGACCCTGTAACGCCGGCACGCCTCGCTCCAACTTCTCCGCAACGTAATCGTTCAGTGTGTATTGGATGTACGTATGGATGCCTTTTTGCGCGAGATAATCCAGACAGCCGCCGTTTTTCAACAGCGGCTCGGGGTTCTTCGACCAAAATACGATCAACCGCGTGCGGTCATACGCGATATAACTGCGGACACCATTAAACGGATTGGTCCACGCGGAGTAGCCAACTTTCAAGCGGAGCAGAAACCAGTCAGCATAGAAAGCCGGAATGTCCGTCGCGCGGCTGGCCGATACGATGACGGGGGCCTGCGCTTCGACCTCCTCGCCATTCTCGCGCCGAATCTTTATTTTCTTTGTGTCCATCGCTATTTTCTTCTCCAAACAATATAACTCGTATATCTCGGCAGGTGCGAGTTTTCGACACCAAACTCGTGCTGCGCGCCCTCACCGTCCACCGCCCAGCCATAGGAGGTGCTGCCGACCAAATAGATCGCATGGTCTGCGCCGAGGTCGACCAATGCTTGCGCGAAGTCGTGGAACGATTCTGCAGAGAGCGTTTCGATCATCATGATTTCGCCGCCCCGGTCGCAGAGCGAGCGGCGGATCGACTTGTTCTTCGGCTCGTTCTCGACCAACCGGCCGTTGTCCACCAGCGCATATTGGCGGAAAAAGTAGCCTCCGCGTTCGGTCGCCTCTTCGAAGAGCGGAGAATTGGCCGCGACGCCAACGGTGATTCGGCCGTCGATTACGGCGCAATAACCCTTTTTCGACAGCCCCCATGCCAGCGGTTCGCCCCGCAGCACGAAGGCGCCGACGATTTTGCGGTTGTCGCGCCGGATGTCGGCCGCCTGCGCGGCATAGACGATCGTCGTGTCGCGCTTGTCGAGCCGCCCGACGTGCAGCGTCATTTCGGCATTGTGCGGAATATAGATGCGCAGCGGGATGTCGTTGATCGTCGTGTCGCGAACCTCGGTGAATCCGTCGGCAAGCGAATCGACTGCTTGTCCCAATTGCTGCGGAGCTCGGACCTCGGTGGCCGCCGGTGCAGGCTGCGGCTCGAAATAGGTTTCGGCATCCGGTTGTGCAACTTCTCGGACATTCCATATCGCAAGCACCAATACGATCACAAGAACGACTGTCGCAAGGCCGAACGCGATCCAGCCCCACAACCGCCGGACAGGCGGCTGCGGAGGGGGCGTATCGTTGCCAATGATGCGGATTTCGTCGTCCCGTATCTCTTTTTCGTCTTTCATGTTATTTGGCCTCCTTCTCCAAAAGCTCCTTCAGTTGCTTCAACGCCTCGCGCGATGCCGTAACCGTATGACTGAACGTCGTTACATCCGAAAGCACGAGTTTCTGCTTCGGCACGTTGATATAATAGATATATGAGCGGTTAATGATCAAACTCTTGCCGATGCGAATGAAGCTGTTTCCGTCGCTGCCGAGCTGCGAGGCGATCATCTTCTCGATCTGTCCCAACTGAAACGACAGCATGCGCATCTCGCCGTCGGCCTGCACGAGCGTGGAGTAGTTGCCGTCGGAGGAGATATAGACGATGCGGTCGGGTGCGATGCGCACCAGGTCGTTCGATGTGGATATGATCAATTGTTTCGTCATCGGTTCTGTTATCGTAAACAAAATTAGGGAACTTTCGGATGAAGGCCAAATAATCCGGCTGCCAATGTATGAAATGGAGCCGGAGTGTATGAAATTTATGATACGGTCAATTGATATTTTTTGTTTCGCCTTTCTCGCAGTCTGTAATTGCTTGCGGAGTCTTGTCGTTACTGAATATCCAATCGGCAAAGGCGTCGACATCGGGCTGCGCTTCCAATTCCCCGTAATTTATGTGTTGCATGCCTTGCATACGGCCCAACACCCATTTGCCGTTGTAGGAAAACTCCAGCGTATAGTAGTCGAATACCTTGGTTTGCGTATTCAGCAGGATAGCGCCATACTTGGCTTCGGGAATACTTCGAGGTTCAGGGAATCCATAAACATAGAACTTGTAGTCGCCATACTTATTGATGCGTTCGATATGAAACGTGCTCCATTCTTGGGCGGTTTCGGCTGGAACTCTCGAAAAGATCTGTTGTCGCAACCACGCTTCATCCGATAGTACGTCGACAGCCAATTCTCCTTTGCAGACCGCCTCGGCCATCTGAGGAATCCAGTAGTATTCAGGGAAATAGAATTCATTACGCCAAAGTACGGGCATAGGTGTTTCCTGGTGCTGTTCGTGGTATTCATCAAGCAATTGTATAAACCAATCCTTTGCAATACTGACAATAGTTACATAGTCCGCAAAATGTTTCCCTATCTCTTCAGCCGAGTCGGTCGCAACCTCAACCGATATGAAAATCCAAAGACCTTGCTCTTGCTCCGGATATTGTTTAACCGTGATTTTGGCCATAACTATATCGTCCATTACTTTAAGAGCCGCAGCGCGAGCTATGTCTATGTCTTCTTCATAACAGAATCCATGCATCAACTGAAATACAGGCACATGCATCTGCTCATAACAAGCTGTTTTATAGGTTTCTCCTTCTATTTTGAATGTTATCGCGCCATTCTCTCCGATCTGCGGACAGTAGCCCTCGACACGAAGAATCTCTTTTATTTTGTTCCGATTCAGTTTGCTGCGGTCGCGCCATATATTACGGCCTCGCGCGTGAAAAAATATGCACAACGAAATGCCTATTATTACCACACTAACGGCAAGTAACACCCATGTGACGTTCGGATTATCATCTCCTACTAACGAGCTTATGAGGCAAAACAGATAGGTAAAGAAGACTACGGGAAGATCCCTAATATGATTGGGGCCGTTGTCTGCCTCCTTGTTTTTCCAGGCGCGCCGTTTTGCGATATAGGAATCGTTTGCGTCGAACTCCGGGCACCCGCTTCGAATGTTGCGTATTCATTGGTCAGCCCGCATATGATACCACGATTGATATCCTGCTTGCAATGCGTGCAATTTTCGCAAATTTTGACTTGATTTTTACGGTTCATGGCTATTTCTGTTTGATGATCAACCTCGAATTGATATTATCGATCGTAATGGTCCCGAAGCGCTCCAGCACCGATTGCCCGAGCAGAAGAGGAGCTTGTTGGTTATGTGTTACCGAGGCTTCGACATTGCGCAGTACGGAATCTCCGATTTTGATCTCCCGCAATCGGATCTTCGTCCCTTCGTGGATTTCGCCCGTCGCCGTACTGCAATACTCCTTGCCTTTGATGTCCGCCTCTTTCAGGTAACCGTTTTTAAGCATGAACGATGCTTCTACCGATGAAATCGTCACGGTGCTTGCTTCCGTGTCGAAGATGAATTTCAGCGGCAGATCGTTGATTGTACAAGGCACCTCGTATACACCGCTGTACATCTTGCGTATCTGAATTTCCGAGATCGTTTCGACCTTGTCGGCTGACGCGCCCTTCTCTGTGATGTTTATGGGCTTTGCCTTGTACTCCTCGATCAGGGTCTGAAACTCCGGCATCTCGCGAAGCGGATCCATGTCATCGTCGTGCTCGATATGGGCAAAACTGCGGTAGCCGAGTTCAAGGGCTTTGCGCAGTGCATCGACCGATTCCCTTAGGTATCCCATACGCGCAAGCAGACATGATTTGTCGTAGTAACCTCCGTTTCTTGTCGGTTCGTCTGCTATTATCCGTTCCATCCATTCGAGTGCCTCTTCATCTCTGCCGAGGAAATGCAGTGCATATTGGCGGCAGCTGCCAGATTCTGCGACCGTATCCTGTTTAATAATCTCCTCAAAGTCGGCATTTGCCCGCTCCGTATCGCCTCGTTTACGATACAATTCGCCGCGCATCAAGAAAATATACGGATAGGTCTTGTCTACATCAATACCTGCATTATAGTCTTCCATTGCCTTATCGTCGTCGCCCGACAACTCGTAGCACCAGCCCCGCTGGTAATACGGATAGGCCGTGGTCGGGGCGAGTTCGATACCGCGCGTAAAGTCGGCAATGGCTTCCGCGTATCGACCGCCCTCGCGATAATAACCGCCACGTGTGACGACATCATAGTAATCCTCGCCATCGTTCATTTCAATCGCTCGCGTAATATCCGCAACGGCCCGATCGGTATCGCCGATTTCGTTGTAACATTCGCTTCGGTTGTAATAAATCGTGGCGGATGCGCCATACTCCTGTTCTAGCTGGTCATAACAACGAATGGCATTGGCATAATCACACCCCCACTTGTAGATATGGATGCGCAACTGCTTCCACGAATAATTGTTGTCCTTTCGGATCTGCGCTTGTACTTTGGCAAGCGCGTAACTCAAATGCTTGCCCATAATCGATTTCAGCAGATAATGTTTCGGATGATCCGATTTGTCGAAATAGATTACGGCATCATCGATCGCCTTGTCCGTTTCGCTCAACTTGTCGTAAATCTGCATCCGGAAGCGATAAGTCTCCTCGTAATCGGCATTGTATTTTTCGCATATATCGGCTAACTTCAAGGCTTCGTCATACTCTTCGCGTGCGATCCTATTGCGGATGATACCGATCATGGCAGCCTGGTCGGCCTCGTTGTTTTTCAACATCTGCCGGTAGTTGGCATCGGCGGCTTTATAGTCCTTTTTATCGTAATGGATCTGTGCCCGGTCGAATAACAATGAGTTCCGCTCCTCCAGGTTATCCTTATCTACCAGCTCATAAGCCGTATTATAATCGGCCAATGCCTTGTTGGGTTCATCCAAATATTCGGCATAGACGTGTGCCCGAAAACTGTACAAACGGCTTTTCGAATAATTTGCATTTTTCTTGTTGTAACAGGCTATTGCCCGATTGACATCAGCAAGGGCGCGGCCGAATTTCTTCTGCATGACGTAAATTCCTGCACGCAAGAACAACGCATCTGCATATTTCGGAGTCTCTTTCAGCTGCTTGCCGAGCAGTTCCAGAATTTCTTCGGGATTACCTTTCTGTTGAACGAGTTCTTTTGCCCGTTCGAAGTTGTAGGTGGACGATTGCTTTTTCTGGGCAAAGCCGATCTGAAGCCCTCCGATGATTGCAATGGCAATCAAAATAACAAGTTTTTTCATTATTGTTTTTTTATGGGTTTGTTTTCATTGTCTATGCAGCCAGTAAACCAGCATCGGCGATGTTGGTGTAGCATTTTTGCAAGCAGTCTATAAAGTTCTGTCTGTCATAAATTTTTGTTTTCAACCTTTGCAATTCACTGGCTAATTGTTCGATTTTATTTTCCAATTTCGTGAGTTCAGGATGTTGTTTGCTATAGTCCGTTTCAAACATATCCCGTTTGAGTGCGGGATTTTGTTTCAATAATTCCATATAAACCGCGTTGGCCTGTTCGTCTAATTCCTTTTTCTGTGCACGCGCGTTAGCAAGCTCAATATCTTTTGGTTTGAGTTTCTCCTGCAAAGAACCAATTTGGCGATTGATGCCTTCAACGGCCTGAGGGATTTCCGGAACAATTGATTGATTTAACTCTTTAATGGTTTGTATTGCCCGTGGGGCATCGGGGTAAATCGCAGCCGCCTGTTCGAGCATTTTCAAGAGAGACAAAGCATTGGAAATTTTCTCAACCTTGAATAACAGTGCAAGTTCTTGGGGATAGACTTTGAATTGTGCAACCTCCTGATCCGACATGCTACGTACTGATACCAGATTGCCTAAATCTACACGTCTGTTGTTGGCAATCTCCGCCAGTATCTTTTTTGAATCCTGTTTGATATTCTTTAATCCTGTTATCATTTCTGTAATTTCGTTGCGTATCCACTCATAAGCGAAGCGCTCAAGGCCTACACATGTTTGATCGCTCAATCCGGCCACAAAATCCAGAGCAATCTGCCAACTGTCACGGGCAGCCCGATAAGAGCGAGTATGAGCAATGATATCCTGCATATTTGCATAGTAATAGTTCACCGTTTGCGCGTATGGCAGGAGTTCAATACCTTTGTAACATACATTTACAAAAAAATATGAAGATGTTCCATACCCGAAGTTCGTCAACACATTAATCGTCAAATCTTCGTTAATCCGATATTCCATTGTTGCCCATCCTATAACCTCATGGGACGACATCTTAACCGCATCCATTGCATTGACTCGCGCCTGGGTCGCGGTAAAATCCATCGTCTCGATATACCGCAAGGCTGCTTGCAAAAAAACATCTTTGAGCTGACGTTCGTATTGTGCTGTACGTTCTTCGATTTTTTGCGTCTTTTCGGATTCGGACACGAACGATTTCTTTTTGACGTCCTCTCTTATTTCGGCAATCCGCGCTTGCTTGTCTGCTTGATATGTGTTATAAGATTTGATTTGAGGATAGAATACCCAATTTATATAACTATCATCATAGGAATAAGGCAAACAGCATTTATATCCTTGTTTATCCGTTTTGAATTTCATAGCGAATGCCCCCTGCATATCCAGCAACGTGCGATTCGGATTTTCACACATTGCCCGCAGCTGCTCTTTTATTTCGAGC
>RYWP01000041.1 GCA_003979135.1 Alistipes sp. | reverse complement strand
TCAGTATATTATGTGAATATTTTATTAATTGCGAGGTCTGGAAATTTTAGAAAATTTCGTTGATGTATGACAAATGTATTACAAAAATAGCTACATTTGCAACGGATAATATCGATGATTATGGCAACCTTTTGTTATCGCATTCGCTCGACGCAGAAAAACAAGCTGGTCAAGGTTCAAATACTGTTTACGGTCGGGCGTGGAAACCAATTCTACGTTGACAGTCAGTATTTGGTTTTGACTGATGCGTGGGATAGTAAGCGACAAGCTGTTAAAAGCCGCTATGCCTTTACGGATGATTTCACCGAGCAGCAGGGGCGGGAATTGATGAAGAATCTGTCGGAGCTGCGCAGTTTCATCCTCGGCGAAATGGCGAAAGACCCGGAACATGCGATGACGAAAACGAAGCTGGAAAAGATTGTTTACAGCTTCCACCATCCGCGCAGCGCATCCGGCGGCCGCGGCATACGTAGCAGAGAATCGCTGACCGACTACATGGCCCGTTATACGCGCGAAATGGAGGCCGGCACAAGGCTCAATATCCACAAACTGCGCTACGGAGCATCGACGATCAAGAACTACAAGGGTTTCATCGTTCAGTTCGACGAGTTCTGCAAGGCGAAGCGGAAGCGATTCGATTTCGGCGATATCAACCTGAAATTCTACGACGATTTCGTGGCGTGGTTTACAGCGAAGGATTACTCGATCAATACCATCGGCCGACACGTCAAGGAGCTGAAAATCATCATGCGAGCTGCGCGCGAAGAGGGGCTGCACGACAATGGCTTGATTGAGAGCCGCAAATTCCGTGTACTGACCGCCGATGTCGAGAATATCTATCTGACCGAATCGGAGATTCGAGCTATTGCCGACCTTGATTTGTCACACAATAAGCACAAGGATATTGCCCGTGATATATTCTTGGTCGGTTGCTATACGGCACAGCGATTCAGCGACTACTCGACTATCAACGAGGGCAATATCCGCACGTTGGAAAGCGGGCAGCGGGTAATCGACCTCAAGCAGCAGAAAACAGGCAATCACGTCGTCATCCCCATTCGGCCCGAATTGCAGGCGATACTGGACAAGTACGAAAACCGGCTGCCGAAATCCTACGAGCAGAAAGTAAACAAATTCATCAAGGAGGTTGCCCGCGAGGCAGGTATCACGGAGAAAATCGAAGTGTCATACGTCGAAAACGGGGAAAAGAAGACGCATCTGGTCGATAAATGCGACTTGGTAAAGACCCACACGGCACGCCGCAGCGGAGCAACGAACATGTATCTGGCGGGCATTCCGACCATCGCCATCATGAAAATCACGGGTCACAAGACTGAAAAGGAGTTCATGAAGTACATCAAGATTACGGAGGAGCAGACCGCAATGGAGTTGATGAATCATCCGTATTTCAGCGGCAGGTAATTCGAAATGCTACCGCCGTAAAATTTACCGCGGTAACAAAATGTCAAACAAATTCCGGCATGGACCGGTTGCTGCTCCTATTATTCGCGAATAAATTGTAGCTTTACAGAAAATTAGAAATATATGACGGTTGAGGAACTGACAAACATACTCGATTCATTACTGAATCTACCTGCGGAAACGGAGGTGGTAGAGTTTAAGAGAGCCGAACGCAATTTTGACGACAGAGATTTGGGACAATACTTCTCGGCATTGAGCAACGAAGCCAATCTGAAAGGCATGTCGCGCGCATGGCTGGTTTTCGGCGTGGAGAACCGCACGCACGATGTTGTCGGAAGCCAATATAAGAATAGCCGTCCGGCGCTCGATGCAATGAAGAAAAAGATTGCCGATCAGACTACGGGTCGGCATACGTTCGTCGAGATACATGAATTGCGGTACAAGAACGGCAAAAGAGTTGTGATGTTCGAAATACCGCCCGCCCCGCAAGGTATTCCGATCGATTATCAGGGCCATTATTACGGCCGTGACGGAGAATCCTTGCAGGCGTTGAGTATGGACAAAATCGAGAGAATAAGAAATCAAGCCAAATTGAAAGATTGGAGTGCGGAAATAATCGAAGACGCTTCATTGGAAGACTTGGATTCGGCGGCTATTAGCAAGGCAAGAGAGCTATACACGAACGCCCATAAGGACAAGGCCGACGAGATTGCATCGTGGGACGACACGACTTTTCTGAACAAGGCGAAAATCACGATTCGGGGCAAGATCACCAATACGGCCATCGTATTGCTCGGCAAAGAGGAAAGCGAGCATCTGATCTCTCCGGCAGTCGCCAAAATCAAATGGATTCTGCGCGGACAGGACAATATCGAGCGCGATTACATGATTGCCTCCTGCCCGTTCATTTTGGCCGTCGACAGAATATACGACAAGATTCGTAATCTGAAATACCGCTACATCAATCCGGAGCACAAGACGCTCTTCCCCGAAGAGATCGACACCTATGAACCGTATGTCATCCGCGAGGCATTGAACAACGCCATCGCCCATCAGGATTATACGCTTGGCGGTCAGATCAACGTGGTGGAATACGACGACAAACTGGTGTTCTCGAACAAAGGCTCGTTCATTCCGGGCAATATCGAACGGGTGCTTATCAGCGATGCTCCCGAGGAGCGATACAGAAATCAATTTTTGGTAGCGGCCATGGTCGGTTTGAAAATGGTCGATACGATCGGCAGCGGCATCCGTAAGATGTACAACTACCAAAGACAGAGACTGTTCCCTCTGCCGGATTACAATTTGGCCAGCAATCGCGTCGAAGTTACCATAACGGGTAAAATTCTCGATATGAACTACGCCAATATTCTGGCGGGAAATACCGATTTGAATCTGCTCGATATCGAATTGCTGAACCGCGTGCAGCTGGGGAAACCGTTATCCGATGACGAGATCGTCCGATTGAGAAGCAAACATTTGATTGAAGGCCGCAAGCCCAAAGTCTATATTGCGAAACATATCGCCCAAAAAGTAGGACAAAAAATAGAGTATTCGGAGCATAAAGGACTCGGAAATAAGAGTTGCGAAGAGTTTTTGATAACGGCATTGCGCGATCACAAATCATTGTCGCGCAAAGAAATAGACAAGCTACTATGGAATCTCCTTTCCGACCTGCTTAATGACAGACAGAAAAAAGATAAGATTACGAATCTTTTGGCAAAATTAAAGAGGCAGGGCAAGATAAGAAACGAATCGCAAGGCCCGAATTCTGATTGGTTTATTGTTTAATTTTTACACGCTTTTACACGCTTTTTTACATGCTTATTTCTTTTTACGTTTCGTTTATATGCTGTGTATTAGTCGGTTAAAAGCGTGTAAAAATGTTTAGGTAGAGAGAAAATATACCCCCCCCTAAAAAATATAGATAATGCCTCGTCGTCGCAAAATAGAAATCAAAGCTTCCGAACTGGCGTGCTTCGACACGCTGGTCGAGGAACTACGCTCCCGACCGGAGTTTGCAGACTTCGACCCGGCAAGTTTGCGCGTGTGGGCATACGAGGATTACGAACCGACAATCCGAAATATTGCGCGGGTTATCCGTCATTTCGATTATTGGCTGGCAGCGCATCGAAACGAAATGTTTCTCACGACACATTTGGGCAGCAGGCTGTTCTGCAAGAAGGGTTTGGCCGAGGCTTTGGGTGTTGCGCGTCCGACGCTCGACCGGTGGATTGCGAACGGCTGGCTGGAAGAATGTACCGTGTGCGCGTTTTCGAATGGCGAAAGAAGTTATTCGGCGGACGCGGTGCGCAAAGTATTGGAAAAATTAAGATAAAACACGGAAAATAGGTTTGTTTCGGAGGGCGGCTTTAATCGAGTCCGCCCTCTTTTATTTTGTCGAAACAATCACTTTACACACTGCGGCCAAAATGAGAAGAAGAAGCAATTCGACGCAATCCGTACAGGGGAAAATCCGGGATCGTCAGCCGGCTGTCCGCTTATGTCCGCTTATGTCATCCAAGTGTCACTATTCTGTAACACAATTACTTATTTCGGATAAGTTTGATAAATGATTTTCTTTGCGGCATCAAACCGAATGAACCATGGCAAAGGAAATCTATCTGAATGGCATGACTGCCGACCAACTCTCGGAGATGATTCGGGAGTCCCTGCGCGACGAGCTGCAACAGCTGCGTCCCGTACAACCGAAAACCGACACGAAGTATCTCACGCGGCACGAAACCGCCCGTCGTTTGCGCATCTCGCTCGTGACGCTCACCGACTGGGTGAATCGCGGTAAAATCTGCGCCCACAAAATCGGCGGGCGTGTTCTGTTTCGCGACAGCGATGTCGAAGCAGCCCTGAATCGAATCGTTCCCATTAAATAATTCAGTGAAAGAATAAATATTTCTCTTTTCACTGAACATAGATATTGTTATGAAAACGATTCAAGCTATCAAACGTATTTCGATTAGGGCCTACCTTGCCGAACGGGGTTTGCGCCCGACCAAAGACAATCCGCGATATGGCCTTTATCGTTCACCATTGCGCAAAGAACATACGCCAAGTTTCAAGGTGGACTACGTGCAGAACTTATGGTATGATTTCGGGCTGGGTGCGGGCGGTTCGATTATCGACCTCGTGATGCGATTGGAACGGTGCGATTTTGCGCAAACCGTCCGGTTCCTCGGCAGCGGTGAGAGAAGCCCGATAGCCGTTCCCGTGTCGTCGTCGGTTCCGCCGACCGTTCCCACGCTCCGCTTGCTTTCCGATATCCCGCTCCGTTATCCGGCGCTGGTTGGCTATCTTTCCTCGCGGGGAATCGATCCGATAATCGCATCGGCCTGCTGTCGGGAAGTACATTACGCCGTTAGCGGACGCAACTATTTCGCTGTCGGATTCCGCAACGATGCCGGCGGCTGGGAGTTGCGTTCGGAACGCTTCAAAGGCTGTGTATCCCCAAAACACATTACGACAATCGACAACCATTCCGATACCGTCGTCGCATTCGAGGGATTTATGGATTTCCTCTCCTATCTTTCGATGAAGCCGGACGAATGGCCGCACATCGACGTTGCGGTGCTGAACTCAGTCGTCCGTCTTCCGAAAGCGATTCCGTTTCTTGACCGGCATGCAACGATTCATGCGTTCTTCGATAACGACGACGCGGGGCGTAAAGCCACGGCCGATTTGAAACGGCTATGCCCGAATAGCACCGTCATTGACCAGTCGCATCTTTATCGGGAGCATAAGGATTTGAACGAATATTGGCATGCGAAACAGCATCGGCAACAGTCTCGACCGCATTTTGCTACCAAACGCAAGTGGGGTATGAAAATGTAGTAAGGCAAGTTTGTGTTTTTGTCAGCCAAAAACTCGCCTTGCAGCTCTCATCCCGATGGTCTAACCTCTAAATATCGAATCCATGAAACACGCCAAACATACGGGCGGACGGCCGCCGCTGGGCAAGGCCCGAAAACAGGAATATCGCATCACCCTCCGTCTCGACACGGAGCATAAACTACGCTTGCAAGCATTGGCCCGTGCTGCCGGACGGCCGCGTACGGAAGTCCTCCGCCAGCTGATTGCCGCCGGTCGTGTTCGCGAACGTCTGCGCCGCGAACATCTCGACTTCATGTCCCAACTCAAAGGCATGGCCCGCAACCTGAACCAACTAACCCGTCTTGCCCATGCAAAAGGATTTACGGGTATAGTGTCCCGTCATGCGACTATTGTGGCAAGTATTGAGGGCTTGTTAAGGAATCTTCGCGATGATCGGTAAAATCATCGCAGGGTCGTCATTCGCCGGAACGGTCGGCTATGTAATGAAAGAACAATCGCGAATATTAGCAGCCGAGGGCGTAACCCCGCCGAATGTTCGGGAGATGGTACAAGACTTCAAAGACCAAACATTACTGAATCCGCGTTTGAGAAATGCTGTTGGGCATATCTCCCTTTCGTTTTCATCGAAAGATGCGCCGCGCATGACCGATGCGTTGATGACACAGATTGCCCAAGAGTATATGCAGCGCATGGGAATTACCGATACGCAATACCTGCTGGTGCGTCATCTCGACCAGCCGCATCCGCACTGCCATCTGGTCTATAATCGGGTAGGGAATGACGGGCAAACCATTTCGGATAAGAACATTAAAATCCGCAATGCGAAAGTCTGTCGGGCATTGACCGAGAAATACGGGCTGTATCTTGCGCCGGGCAAAGAATCGGTACGCAGGGAACGCCTGCGGGAAACCGACAAAACCAAATACGAAATATATGACGCAATTAAAACGAGTTTGCCGGATTGCGGCAGTTGGAATAATTTAGAGCATCGGCTGAAAGAGCGAGGTATTAGTATGCGCTACAAGTATTGCGGTTCGACCAATCAAAAGCAAGGAGTATTGTTCAGCAAGAATGGCTTCGAGTTTTCAGGCTCGAAGATAGACCGACAATTCAGTTATTCAAAGTTGAATCGACACTTTACGCAGGCACAGCAACAAACCCAGTATCGGGCGATGCTTGCAACGGGATTCCATACGGCCATAGGAAATTATAGGTCGGCATACACCGACCTATTCGGCAATACAGGCGGAAGCGGGAATAAGGGGCAGGTGGATGCCGATTCGATAAACTTCGGCGGTAATATCGGGGCATTGCCGCTACCGCCCAACGATTCGCCTATTGGATTGTCGGCAGCTCAACTCCAACGCAAACCCGGCGAAAGTCCAGAAGAACATATCGCCCGCATTACGGCACTGCTCAATAGTGTCGCTGAGACAATAGCGGTAGCAGCAATGGAGCGGAAACGCAAATTGCGAGACCGAAAAGTGAACCAGCCCAAAATGAAATTATAACCCTAAAACAAGCAACTATGAAAGAAGATAATATGATGTCTTACGAAATGTACGAAGATTTCAAGGAGACGATGGTTAAAACCATCAAAACCGAACTGTCGGCGAAGAATAATCAACCGGCCGATACGGATTTGCCGCAACTCATACACTCGGAACACAAACATAGCAGAGAAGCGATAGCCCAGCTTGCCGGACGCTTAGAAAGCATCGAGCAAAGCAATATAAAGACCAAAGCTGGGATAGATCGCCTACAAGCATCTGTCGAAGGAATTGAAATCCCCGCCGAATTGCCGCCGAGAATCGTGCAGCACAAAATATCGCTTGCCATCGAATCGAAAGGAGTATTCTGGACGATGATAGGCATGATGACGGCAATCGTCCTGCTGTGTACAATGCTGTATTGGACTGCGAAACCGAACTACGACCGCATCGACAATGACCTGAAATACCGCTACCTCAAAATGAAAGGCGAAGCGACGCCCGAACGCATTGCCGAACTGGAAGAACTATTCGAACTGAACCGAGATAACAGCAAGATCCGTCAGATGAAAAAAGACGTGGAGGAATACGAACAAGCAATTCGACAAAGAATAGCTCTTGAGGAGCAGACAAGATTAAAAATAGAGCAAGCTCGAAAACTCGATGAAGAAGCCGACAGAATCAGAGGGAAGTAATGATTTCCCTCTTTTTTATTATAGCTAAAAATTACATATCTTTATGCGAAATATGTTTTATATCGAACGATGGATATATGAACAGAATAAAACAAGTACTTGAAGAAAAAGGCATTAAACAGACTTGGCTGGCCGAAAAACTCGGCAAGAGCTTCAGCATGGTAAATGCCTATGCATGCAATCGGCGTCAGCCGAATCTGGAACTGCTATTCGAAATAGCAAAAATTCTTCAGGTAGACCCGAAGGAGTTGATCGGTAATAAATAGTAAAGAATATATGCCTACACTGACTTGGATAGGAAAAGATAAGGTTGTGAATCATCATCACGAGGTGCTGTATCGGGTACTGGAACACAAGTACGGATTTCGGGCGGAGAATGACGGCGACCGAACGCCGACGAACAGCGGCAACAAGA
The DNA here is from genome assembly GCA_003979135.1 of Alistipes sp. Lineage (GTDB taxonomy): Bacteria > Bacteroidota > Bacteroidia > Bacteroidales > Rikenellaceae > Alistipes. The sequence goes on along the minus strand of RYWP01000041.1, from coordinate 4,628 downwards.
TTATACACGGCGATAATTTGGAGGCCCTGAAATCGCTGCTGCCGGAGTATGAAGGTCGCGTGAAGTGCATCTATATCGATCCGCCGTACAATACGGGCAACGAAAAGTGGGTTTACAACGACAATGTGAACGACCCGAAAATCAAGAAGTGGCTGGGCGAGGTCGTAGGCAAGCAGGGCGAGGATTTGAGCCGTCATGACAAGTGGCTCTGCATGATGTATCCGCGCCTGAAATTGCTACACAAGTTATTGGCGGAGGATGGGGCTATTTTTATTTCGATTGACGACAATGAACTCGCAAATATGAAACTGCTGTGCGATGAAATTTTCGGAGTAAATAACTTTATCGACATATTCTCTTGGGTCAAAACAGAAACACCCGCCAACCTATCTTATAAAACAAAAAAGTCAATCGAGTACATTGTATGCTATCAAAGAAATCGAAACGATATTAAATTCCAAGGTCTTGAAAAAGAAAGCAAAAGCAGTAATGGATTAATGAACCAAACCAACGCTCTTAAAGAGTTGATTTTCCCTGAAAATTTGGTAGATACTGGTCTTGCAGATGGAATCTATACGGCTGGCTCATATGGAACAGATAGCTATGATATTACATTATTGGATGATGTTGAAGTAAAAAATGGGATTTTTACGACACCTATTCGTTTATTAGGTAAATTCAAATGGTCGCAATCGAATTTAGATAAAGAGATTGCAAATGGAACCCGTATTTCTATTAGAACCAAAGCATTTTCGCCATCTTATGAAAAAGCCGCCTATGAACCCGAAGTACCGTGGAATATGATTAACCGCAGTTTTGGGGTCGATACGAATGAAGTTGCATCCACTATTCTAACAACTATATTCGGCAAAAAAGTATTCGATTTTCCAAAACCAGCGACATTGATTTCATATCTTATTAATTTCGTGTGCGGCACTGACGATATTATCCTCGACTCCTTTGCCGGTTCGGGAACGACGGCCCATGCGGTGCTGAATCTGAACAAAAAGGACGATGGCAACCGCAAATTTATCCTTGTGGAGATGGAGGATTATGCCGAAAGCATCACAGCCGAGCGGGTGCGTCGGGTCATGCGTGGTTATGGCGAAGGTAAGAACGCAACAGTCGGTACGGGCGGGGCGTTCGATTACTACGAATTGGGAGAACCGATGTTCGACGACGAGAAAAACCTTAACGAAAACATCGGTGAGGAGAAGATTCGCGAATACATCTACTACACCGAGACCAAACGGCATTTGGAGCGCAAGCGCACCGAAGTGTCGAAATACCTGTTGGACACCCATAACGCCACGGGTTACTATTTCTTCTATGAACGCGACCGTCTGACGACGCTCGGAGTGGATACGCTGCATATAGTAACGGAACGGGCCGAGCAGTATGTCATCTACGCCGATGTCTGCACGCTGTCGAAAGAGGACATGGCGGCGAAAAACATCATCTTCAAGAAAATCCCGCGCGACATCAAACGATTTTAGACTATGGAACTCAAACAATATCAACGCGAAGTAATCGCCGACCTCGAACGCTTTCTCGAACAATTGGAGAAGGACGAACGGCTGGACGTGGCATTCAATAATTTTTGGAGCGCCAAAGGCGTGTCGCTGGCATCGCTCGACCACGCCTACTTGCGTCCTTACGACAATAGCGTGACGAGCGTGCCCCACGTGACGGTAAAGGTTCCGACAGCTGGCGGCAAGACCTTTATCGCCTGTAATGCGTTACGGACGATTTTCGAGAAGCAGCCGACGGAGAAGCCGAAAGTCGTAGCGTGGTTCGTACCCTCCGACACGATTCTGAAACAGACCTACAAAAAATCTCAACGACCCGTCGCACCCCTACCGCCAGAAGATCGACAGTCATTTCGGAAATGCGGTGCGCGTGGTCGACAAGGAGTCGGCGTTGTTCGGGCATGGCATCAGTCCGACTGAAATTCGCGAACAGCTGACAATTTTCGTATTGAGCGTGCAGTCGTTCGCAGCTAACAACAAGGACGGGCGGCGTGTCTACCGCGAAAACGAGAATCTGGCGGAGTATGCCAAACTATACGACACGATGACCAAGCGTGTGGAGGGGTCTGACGAGACGGGATTGATTCAGGTGCTGTCGTATCTGAATCCGGTCGTCATCATCGACGAAAGCCACAACTTCGAGGCGGCGCTGCGTGTGGATATGCTCAAAGCGATCAACCCGTGTTTCATCCTCGACCTGACGGCGACACCCCGCAAGAAGAGCAACATCATCAGTTTCGTGGATGCCATGAAACTCAAACGGGCCAACATGGTGAAGCTGCCGGTCATCGTCTACAACCACCGTTCGACCTCCGACGTCATAACGAGCGCCATCAACCTGCAACGCAGCTTGGAGCAGAAAGCCATTGCGCTGGAAGCCGACGGCGGACGCTACATCCGCCCCATCGTGCTGCTTCAGGCCCAACCGAAAACGGCCGACGACAACATTACATTCGACAAGATAAAGAAGCAACTGACCGATATCGGGATTCCCGAAGAGCAGATCAAAATCAAGACGGCAAACAAAGATGAAATCAAAAATACCGACTTGTTGTCCCGCGACTGCCCGGTGCGCTATATCATTACGGTCAATGCGTTGAAAGAGGGGTGGGATTGCCCGTTCGCCTATATTCTTGCGTCGCTGGCCAACAAGTCATCACGCGTGGATGTCGAGCAGATTCTCGGCCGTGTGCTGCGACTACCTTATACGACCAAGCACCGGGACGATTTGCTGAACCTCTCCTATGTCTTTACCTCGTCGGACGATTTTCGCGCGACAATCGAGAACATCATCGACAGCCTGAACCGTGCCGGATTCAGTAAGAAAGACTATCGGGTGGCCGAAGTTGTCCCAGCCGAAGCACAGCCGCAACCGAACAACTCAATCGGGCTATTCGACAATCCCGAAGAACAGCCGAAAGAACCCGCTGTCCCGACAGCTGGAGAGACGGACGATTTACCGGAAATAGACTCCGAAGCGATTAAGGAAGCCATCAGCAATCCGATGCCCCGAACAACCTCTGAACTGGAAACTTTTGCACGGCAGGAGAGCGAGAACTACGACAAACAAATGGAAGTTGCCGCCAAACACGACGACGGCATACCCAATGACCTGAAAGATATGGTAGACCAATATCCGATAAAGGAATTTTTCAGAGAGGAAGCGGCGAAAATCGTTCTTCCGATATTCGTCAAGCGCGTAAATCAAGGCTCGATATTCGAGGAGGAAGGAGCATATGTCCAGTTGGAGAAATCGATGCTGAACGAAGGTTTCGATCTGGACAAACAAGACCACAACATCGACTTCACACGGGCGGATGTCGAGGCCGTGCGAGTCGATCTGGCGAAAGTCGGCAACGACGAATACCGCCCCGAACGATTCAATCTGTCAAGCAAACAGCTGGCAGTAATTAAGGAACATTTCATCTCTTTGCCGCCCGAAGCGAAGAAAGAGCAGCTGGCGGCAGCGATTGCCAAAAACATCCGGTTCGACGAAATCGCCGAACCGCAAATCGCCCGCTATATCAAGGACGCAATCAAGGATTTCGATTCCGGGCAGATTGCCGATTTATATACATACGAACCTCAAACTACGGCAGCCATACGCAACAAGATCGGCGAACTGCTGGGCAAACATCAGAAAGAGGTATTCAAAAAATGGCTCGACACGGGACAGATCAAATGCGAACCGCGCTACAAACTGCCTGAAACGATGACTTTGCGTACCATCTCAAAAGGGTTGTCGAAGGGGTTGTACACCGAAGAGGGCGACATGAACGATTGGGAGTATAAGGTCATAAATGCCGTAGCGGCCCTCGAAAACGTCTTGTTCTGGCATCGGAACCCCGAACGGGGCGTGGGATTCGGCATAAGCGGTTATATCAACCACTATCCCGACTTCATCGTGCGGCTCAAAAGCGGCATGACGGTTCTCCTCGAAACCAAGGGCGATCAATTGGATAATTCCGATAGCCGCAACAAGGTGGAACTCGGAACTACTTGGGCGAACAAAGCCGGTGAACAATATCGCTATTTCATGGTCTTCGACAAACAGCAGATGGAGGGAGCGATTACTGTCGGGGAATTGTTGGAAAGACTAAAAGAAATGTAATCAACTATTATCCTAAATTTTTCATCTATGTCTTGGATTGGAGAGATCAAAGAACTACCATCTCTATTAAGAGAATATAAAAGTATTTGGAGAACCAAATTATTTATCATATGTATAATCATCGCAGAACTAATAATATACCGAGCATGCATATATAGTGAAATTAAAGAACTTAATTTTCATTATATTGAGTTTTGGCTACCGGCTATATTTATCCTCTTCACATATGCGATATGGCTTATAGTTTCACAACGTCTTTTCTTCAGAGATAGTTGGAAAGTACTATGCTGGGGAACTATTTACATTGTGGGCGTTTCTTTATTTCCGCTTTGGATATATCCAAACTACTTGCAAACATCGACATACAATATTCCTTATATCCATATTTGGGGAGCTATCATTATCGCATTAGTATTATGGTTTATATTAAAACACATGTGTGTCCACTAAAAATTGTGGACGGTTTATATAAGTTTAACAATTAAACA
>RYWP01000040.1 GCA_003979135.1 Alistipes sp. | reverse complement strand
GTCGTATCCTTTACGATATGAGCGCTGAGCTCAACCTTTATTCCGACAAACCTACCCGTAAGTCGGCCCGTATCGTCGGCGACGTACTCGGTAAGTTCCACCCTCACGGCGATACGTCGGTTTACGACGCAATGGTGCGTTTGGCGCAGGATTGGGCCATGCGTTATCCGTTGGTCGACGGGCAGGGCAACTTCGGCTCGATGGACGGCGACTCGCCGGCGGCGATGCGTTACACCGAGGCCCGCATGAAGAAAATCACCGATGAGGTGATGGCTGACATCGACAAGGAGACTATCGATTGGACGTTGAACTTCGACGATACGATTCCCGAGCCTACGGTGTTGCCGACCAAAATTCCGTTGTTGATTATCAACGGTGCGAGCGGTATCGCCGTCGGCATGGCGACCAACATGGCGCCGCACAATCTCAGCGAGGTGGTCGACGCTTGTTGCGCTTATGTGGACAATCCCGAGATTACGGGTGAGGAGTTGTTGCAGTACGTCAAGGGTCCCGACTTCCCGACAGGGGGTATCATCTACGGTTACGAGGGGGTCAAGGAGGCGATGTTGACGGGCCGCGGCCGTGTCGTTATGCGCGCTAAGACCGAAATCGAGCATACGCCGAGCGGTCGCGAGTGCATCGTCATCACGGAGATTCCCTACATGGTGAACAAGGCCGAGATGATCAAGAAGATCGCCGAGATGGTCAACGACAAGAAGCTCGAGGGCATTTCGTATGTCAACGACGAGTCAGACCGTAACGGTTTGCGTATCATCGTGATTCTGAAGCACGATGCCGTTGCCAGTGTCGTGCTCAATACGTTGTTCAAGAACACGCAGTTGCAGTCGTCGTTCGCCGTCAATAACATCGCGTTGGTCAATGGCCGGCCGCAGTTGTTGTCGATGCGCGATTTGATAAAGCATTTCGTCGACCACCGCCACGATGTCATTGTGCGTCGTGCACGCTTCGATAAGCGTAAAGCCGAGGAACGTCTCCATATCGTACAGGGTCTGTTGATTGCACAGGACAACATCGATGAAATCGTCCGCATCATCCGGTCGTCGCAGACGCCCGACCTCGCCAAACAGACCATGATCGAGCGGTTCTCGTTGAGCGATATACAGGCTTCGGCTATCATCGAGATGCGCCTGCGCGCGTTGACAGGTCTGGAGCACGGCAAGTTGATTGCCGAGCGCGACGAATTGCTGAAATTGATCGCTCATTTGCAGGAGGTCTTGGAGAGCGGAACGCTTCAGATGCAGATTATCAAAGAAGAGTTGTTGGAAATGAAGGCGAAGTACGGCGACGAACGTCGTTCGGAAATCGTCTATGCTTCGGAGGAGTTCAACCCCGAGGATTTCTATGCCGACGAAGACGTCGTAATCACTATTTCACATTTGGGGTACATCAAGCGTACGCCTTTGACCGAGTACCGCACACAGAATCGCGGCGGTGTCGGGGTCAAGGGCAGTGCCACGCGCGACGAGGACTTCATCGAGCACATCTACGTTGCTTCAATGCACAATACGATGCTTTTCTTCACCGAGAAAGGACGTTGCTATTGGCTCAAAGTCTACGAGATTCCGGAGGGCACCCGTGCTTCGAAAGGCCGTGCCATCCAGAACGTCATTCAGATCGAGCCCGACGATAAGGTGCGTGCTTACATCAATGTCAAGCGGTTGGACGATGCCGAGTACGTCAACAACAATTACATCATCATGTGCACCAAGGACGGCACCATCAAGAAGACGAAACTCGAAGCCTATTCGCGTCCGCGTCAGAACGGTGTCAACGCCATCGTCATCCGTGAGGGCGACCAGTTGTTGGAGGCTAAATTGACCAGCGGTAATGCCGAGGTGTTGATTGCAGCAAAGGCCGGCAAGGCTATCCGTTTCAACGAATCGACCGTGCGGCCAATCGGGCGTGTCGGCGCCGGTGTACGCGGTATCTCTATCGATGATGATGACGAGGTGGTCGGCATGATTTGCGTAGAGCCCGATTCGAAGCAGGACGTATTGGTATTGAGCGAGAACGGTTACGGAAAACGGACCGACTTGGACGAATACCGTATTACGAACCGAGGCGGTAAGGGTGTCAAAACCATCAACGTAACCGAAAAAACCGGTAAGTTGATATCGATTCAGGCGGTTACGGACGACAACGACTTGATGATTATCAATCGTTCGGGGCTGACCATCCGTACGGCCGTGTCGCAGATTCGCGTGGCGGGTCGCGCTACGCAGGGCGTGCGTATCATCAACCTGCGTGAGAACGATGCTATCGCTTCCGTGATGGCCGTGCCTCACGTCGAGGAGGAGGAAGTTGCTGAAATCGCGGAGAATGCTTCGTCGGAATCCGGAGCAGAGACGAATGAATAATAAAAACCTTAATACTGATTGATTATGAAAAAAACGATTTTGTCGGTCTTCGCCGCGCTGTTGCTCGCAGTTCCGGCGGTTCAGGCCCAAAAGGTGAACAAAAGTGCGATTCTCTCGAAAATCGAGAAGAGCGACGCTGACATCGCCGACGCGAAAAAATCGATGAAGGCTGCCACGTGGATCAACCGTGGTAAGGCTTTTTATGAGGCTGCGGTCGAGCCGACCAAGAATCTTTTCGGCAATATGGAGCCGACTATGGTGACACTCACGGTCGGTGCTCCCAAGTCGCAAGGTTCGGAGACTATCGGCAATACGACCTATGAAACGTGGGTTTATCCTTACTTTACGGTCTACTTCCAAGACGGCAAGTTGGTCGCTTGGAAAGAGACAACCAAAGTGGTCGAGGACGGTATCGCCAAGGCCTTCGAGGCATACAGCAAGGCATACGAACTCGATCCGAAGACCGCTTCGAAAGTGAAAGAGGGTTTGACGCAGTTGGTTAATTATTGCAAACAGCTCGGTGATGTAAGTTATACGACTCATAATTTCACCGATGCCGGTGCGGCTTTCGCACAAGCATATGATATGGAGTTGCATCCTGCTTACAATGAGCCCGAACCCATGTTGCTCTACAATGCCGGTGTTTCGATGACGATCGATGGTTCCGAGCATCCCGAATCGTTCAAGCAGGGTGCGGACTATCTGAGTCGTGCGCTCGCTGCCGATTACAATGATTCCGAGGGCCGTATCTATTATTATCTGTTCCATTGCTACTACGGACAGCGCGAGGAGAATCCTGATATGCTTTTGAAAGCGAAAGACACGTTGTTGGCCGGTGTTACGAAGTATCCGACGAACGATCTGATTCTTCAGGGGTTGATGCAGCTCTATACGAGTGAGAAGAATGTAGGCGATCCTGCTGACCTCGTTACGTTGATCGACAATGCGATTGCTGCCGATCCGTCGAATATCGACTTGTGGTTCGGTCGCGGCCGTATCTTCTACGCGTTGAAGGACTTCGACGAGAGTATCGCCTCGTTCCGCAAGGTGACCGAGTTGAAACCCGATTTGTTCGAGGGCTATTATTATTTGGGCCTGTTCTACATCTTCAAGGGCGATGATGCGAACCAGAAATTCAACGAACAGCAGTTCAACAATCAGGCTGCTTATGACGCTGGTCTGAAAGAGGTCAACGCCATCTATATGGAGGCGCTTCCTGTGCTCGAAAAGGCGCTCGAATTGAAGCCGAACGACAAGGATACGGTCTATAATCTGAAACAGCTTTGCTTCCGTCTGCGCGACGAGGAGGGTGTGATGGCCAAGTATGAGAAATACAACGCCTTGCACAATCAGTTGAAAGACGAATAGTTGCTTGTTTATGGATATGAAAAGGGGACTGCGAAAAGCAGTCCCCTTTTTGTTTGGGACCCGATTCCCTTGTTGCTTCGGATTGGATGGATTCGATTCCGAAGGCAGGCCCATTTGTTCCGGCAATCGTTTTGGGCTACTGCTTTCGTCGGCCGCTTCCTATCTTTCTGCCGAGGTTCAAGGTGTGTTTATCGGCGAAATCATTTCCCATGCCGATCGGCTGTCGCTATGATTTACCGGCGGTTTTCGTTTTTGATTTTTTGCAGTTCATACATCCGGTCGCGATAGCGCGCCGCGGCAAGGAAGTCCAGTGCTTTGGCTGCCCGTTCCATCTCTTCGCGGGCGCGTGCAATCAAATCGTCCAGATTTTCGCTTGCGATGTAGGTTTTCGTGATGTCTGCCGCTTTCAGCGAGTTGTGCTCTTCTCCCATCGGGTAGAGCACCGTAGTCTGTTCCGCTGTGCCCGTTGTGCGATTCGTCAGCAGCATGCTTTGGCCTGTGCCGCTCTTTTGCGCACGTTGTGGCAGCATTTCATGTTCCATGTTATAGCGAACCTGCTTTTCGCGGCGGCGGTTGCTTTGTTCGATGGCATAGCGCATCGATTCCGTGCAGGTATCTGCATAGAGGATAACGTTGCCTTGCGAATGGCGGGCTGCACGTCCTGCTATCTGGGTGATGGAGCGTACGTTGCGTAGGAATCCCTCCTTGTCCGCATCCAAAATGGCGACCAGCGCCACCTCCGGTAGGTCGAGTCCTTCGCGTAGCAGGTTTACGCCGATCAGCACGTCGAACATTCCTGCCCGCAGATCTTCCAGTATCTGTATGCGTTCCAGCGTGTCCACGTCCGAGTGGATGTAGCGGTTCCGGACGCCCACCCGGTCGAAATACTTCGACAACTCTTCGGCCATACGTTTGGTGATGGTCGTCACCAGTATCTTGTCGTCGTTTTTCACCCGTTTGTCGATCTCCTCGATAAGGTCGTCGATTTGGTTCAGCGTCACACGCACTTCCAAAGGAGGGTCGACCAAGCCCGTCGGTCGAATCAGTTGCTCAACCACAACCCCTTCGCTTTTCATTAGTTCCCAATCGGCCGGCGTGGCGCTCACATAGACGGATGGACCCTGCAACTGCTCGAACTCCGCGAAAGTCAGCGGACGGTTGTCTTTCGCCGCCGGCAGTCGAAATCCGTATTCGACCAGATTCTCTTTGCGGGCGCGGTCTCCGCCGTACATGGCGTGCACTTGTGGCAGCGTCACGTGGCTTTCGTCTACAACCAGCAGATAGTCTTTCGGAAAATAGTCGATCAGACAGAACGGACGTGTTCCGGCGGCCCGTCCATCGAAGTAGCGCGAATAGTTTTCGATACCCGGGCAATAGCCCAGTTCCTTGATCATTTCGAGGTCGTATTCGACGCGTTGTTTGACGCGTTGCGCTTCCATCATGCGGCCTTCACGTTCGAAAAAATCGATTTGCTTGCCGAGGTCGAGATAGATTTGTTGCACGGCTGCGTTGATGCGCGCCTTGGTCGTCACGAATAGGCTCGTGGGGTATAGGGTCAGTTCATCCAGCGTGTGGATGCGTTGGCCCGTTGCCGGGTCGATGGTCTGGATGGCTTCGATTTCGTTGTCGAAGAACATCACGCGGAAGCATTGGTTTCCGAACTCTCCGAACGCAGCCATGATATCGACCGTATCGCCGTTCACGCGGAACGTTGCCGGTTCCAGTTCCCGTTCCGTGCGCGTGTAGAGCGCCTCGATAAGTTGATAGAGGAAATGTTTGTAACTGATGACTTGTCCCACCTTGATGCGGATGGCCGTGGCATGGAAATCCGCCGGATTGCCGGCACCGTAAAGACAGGAGACGCTCGATACGACGATGACGTCGCGCCTTCCCGAAAGCAGGGTCGCCACAGCGCTTAGACGCATCTTTTCGATATCGGCATTGATCGAAAGGTCTTTTTCGATGTAGGTATCGGTCGAGGGTAGATAGGCTTCCGGTTGGTAGTAGTCGTAGTACGAGACGAAATATTCGACGGCGTTTTCCGGAAAGAAGTTGCGGAATTCGCCGTAGAGTTGTGCTGCAAGTGTTTTGTTGTGACTCAGCACGAGAGTCGGACGGTTCAGATCGGCAATGACGTTCGCTACCGTGAATGTCTTGCCGGAGCCCGTTACGCCCAACAACGTATTGTGTTTTGAGCCGCGACGGATAGCGCCGACGAGTTCTCCGATAGCCTCCGGCTGGTCGCCCATAGGGGCGTAGTTCGATACGAGTTTGAAATCCATGCGGGAAGAGATCAATGAATCAATCGTCGATGCAATTTTTACGCAATTTTTGGTCGTAGCTTTTTCATGCAAGAAACGAATCAGCGGGCAGCCGAAGCTAACCGATAAAGCAGGATGCGATAAGTACTATATAGATCAAGTTCCAGCCCCAGCAGATAGTTTTCGCCTGAATGGGGTGTTCTTTCCGATTGCGGTATGCAACGATGAAAGGCATCGCAGGCAATGCGAGTATGAAAACCGCTGTCATGGGCAACCTGACCGCAATTCGTAGAACTGCTGCGCAGAGGTAGTAGATGCCTGTGAGACTGAGCCATATGGTTATGAACATGCTCATTTTCGAAAGGCTGTCGATACCGATTCCGATCACTCTTCGTGTTCGATGAGCGACCGGATGTTCTGAATCAGCATCTCTACGGCTACGGAGTTGAATCCGCCTTCGGGAATGATAACGTCGGCATATTTTTTCGACGGTTCGACGAACTCTTCGTGCATCGGTTTCACGGTCGTCGTGTATTGTTCGATGACCGATTGCATCGTGCGGCCGCGGTCGCAGACATCGCGCAGGATGCGGCGGGCCAGCCGCAGGTCGGCATCCGTATCGACGTAGACCTTGATGTCCATCATGTCGCGCAACTCCTTGTTCTCGAAAATCAAGATGCCGTCGACGATGATTACTTTCGACGGTTTGACGCATACCGTCTCCTCCATGCGCGTGTGCTCGACGAACGAATAGACCGGATGTTCGATCGGTACGTTCTCTTTCAGCGCCTTGATATGTTCCACCATCATCTGCGTGTCGAATGCCTGCGGGTGGTCGTAGTTGAGTTTCGTGCGTTCTTCATAGGTCAGTTCGGGATGTGCCTTGTAGTAGTAGTCGTGGCAGAGCGTCACGACATCCTCTGCCTTGAATGCTTCCCGCAGACGTTTGACGAGCGTCGATTTTCCGGAGCCCGTACCGCCGGCCACTCCGATAACGGTTACTTTCATCTTGATTCTCTTTTCTGTTCGGGCATCGGTCGTTGAGCGGACAAGAGCCGATCGACAAACCTATCCATCGGCTCTCGTTTTCATCCGTTCCGCCTATGCGTCGATGTTGGCGTAGTGGGCGTTCTGTTCGATGAATTCGCGGCGGGGCGGCACGTCGTCGCCCATCAGCATCGAGAAGATGCGGTCGGCTTCGGCAGCATTCTCGATGGTCACATGGCGCAGAATGCGTGTATCGGGATTCATGGTCGTGTCCCACAATTGGTGGGCGTTCATCTCGCCGAGACCTTTGTAGCGTTGTACGTGGGCCCCTTTGCCGAATTCTTCCGTCACTGCATCGCGTTCCTTTTCCGTCCAGCAGTAGCGTTCCTGTTTGCCTTTCTTTACCAGATAGAGAGGCGGGGTGGCGATGTAGACATGTCCGTTTTCGATCAGTTCCTTCATCTTGCGGAAGAAGAACGTCAGCATCAGCGTCGCGATGTGGCTGCCGTCGACATCGGCATCGGTCATGATGATGATTTTGTCATAGCGCAGCTTTTCGAGATTCAGCGCCTTGCTGTCCTCTTCCGTACCGATGGTGACACCCAATGCGATGAACATATTCTTGATCTCCTCGTTTTCCCACATTTTATGCTCCTGCGCCTTTTCGATGTTCAGAATCTTACCGCGCAGTGGCATGATGGCTTGGAAGTTGCGGTCGCGTCCCGATTTGGCCGTACCACCTGCCGAGTCACCCTCGACGAAGAAAATTTCGGCGATCGAGCGGTCTCGGCTCGAGCAGTCTGCCAGCTTGCCCGGCAGCCCGGATCCCGATAGCGGCGTCTTGCGTTGTACGGCTTCGCGGGCTTTGCGGGCGGCATGGCGTGCCGTCGCTGCCAGTACGACCTTCTGTACGATCGCTTTGGCATCTTTCGGATTTTCTTCCAGATAGTGTCCCAGCGCCGCTGTCATCGCTTGGTCGACGGCGGCCGAAACTTCGTCGTTTCCCAGCTTGGTTTTGGTCTGACCTTCGAATTGCGGTTCAGCGACCTTCACCGAAACGACTGCCGTGAGACCTTCGCGGAAGTCATCGCCGCTGATGTCGAATTTCAGCTTCGCGAGCATGCCCGAGTCCTCGGCGTATTTCTTGAGCGTGCGGGTCAGCGCACGGCGGAAGCCCGTCAGGTGCGTACCGCCCTCGATGGTGTTGATGTTATTGACATACGAGTGGACGTTCTCGGAGAACGAGTCGTTGTATTGCATGGCCACTTCGACCGGTACGCCGTTCTTTTCTGTGTCGAGATAGATGATCTGATCGATAATCGGCGTGCCGCGCGTCGCATCCAGATAGGTCACGAATTCTTTCAGACCCTCTTCCGAATAGAAATGGTCTTCGCGGGTCTTGCCTTCGTCGTCCGTGCGTTTATCGTAGAGATTCAGATGGATACCTTTGTTCAGGAATGCCAGTTCACGCAGACGGTTGGCCAGTATGTCGTATTTGTATTCGGTCGTATGGGTGAAGATTTCACCGTCGGGTTTGAACGTGACGATCGTACCGCGGTCGGTGCATTCGCCGATGACTTCGACCTGAGAGGTCGGCTTGCCCTTACTGTACGTCTGACGGAAGATTTTGCCGTCGCGATGGATTTCGGCAATCAGTTCGGTCGACAGCGCGTTTACGCACGATACGCCCACGCCGTGCAGACCGCCCGAGACCTTGTAACTGCCCTTGTCGAATTTACCGCCGGCATGGAGAACCGTCAAAACGACTTCAAGCGCCGACTTGCCCTCTTTTTCGTGGAATCCGGTCGGGATGCCTCGGCCGTTGTCCTTGACTGTAATGGAGTTATTTTCATTGATCGTCACATCGATATCGGTGCAGTAGCCTGCGAGCGCTTCGTCGATGGAGTTGTCGACCACCTCATAGACCAAATGATGGAGACCTTTTTCGCCGATGTCGCCGATGTACATGGCGGGACGCTTGCGTACGGCCTCCAATCCTTCGAGCACTTGGATATTCGATGCGGAATATTCCTCTTCCTGTTTCTTGATTTGTTCTTGTTCGGTACTCATTTCGTATCATTCAAAATAATGTACAAAAATAGATGTTTTTTCCGGATTGTGCAATACGGAGCTGTCGGTTTTTCGGTCCTTTTATGACAGTTTCTCTTCGAGATTGATTTCCTGAATCCGGCCTTGCGAGAAGAGAATCGAGCGGGTCGGATGGTTTTCGAGCAGGGCCGTGTTGTGCGTCGACATCACAACGGCGCATCCGCGTGCTGCGATTTTGCGGAATAGCTGGATGATCTCTTCGGCCGTCACCGGATCGAGATTGCCTGTCGGTTCGTCGGCCAGCAGCACTTTCGGATCGTTGAGCAGCGCGCGGGCAATGACTAAGCGCTGCTGTTCGCCGCCCGACAACTCGAACGGCATTTTATAGGTCTTTGCTCCGAGATCGACCAGCCCGAGCACTCTGTCGATGCGTTCGCGGATTTGCGTCTCGCTTTTCCAGCCCGTGGCCCGCATGACGTAGTAGAGGTTCATGAATACGTTGCGGTCGGTCAGCAGTTGGTAGTCTTGGAATACGATCCCGATGCGCCTCCGCAGATAGGGGATGTCCTTGCGCCGCAGTTTCCGTAGGTCGAATCCCGCTACGATGCCTTGGCCCGCGAGCAGAGGCATTTCGGCATAGAGGGTTTTCAGCAGCGTGCTTTTGCCGCTGCCGACGCGTCCCAGCAGATAGACGAACTCACCCGCTGCAACTTTCAGATTGACATCCGAAAGGACCAACTCGCCCCGTTTGATGAGTTTGGAAGGGGAGCAACTGCCGAACGGATCATCGGCGTGATAGATGGAGACGTTTTTGAGTTTGACTACGTATTCTTCTTCCATGTTCGGTTCGTGGGTTTTCCGATACGGAGTGCTAAGATAAAGCCAAAGGTACGAAAAATATCCGGAAACAAAAAAATTGTATTATCTTTGCTGCGTTCGCAATGCGACTTTGCATCGTAGGTCGATTTTCGGGGGTGCCCGGTTTTGACAGCAGGCAGAGTTCGATTGTAAGCACGCCGAGCGCTGTGCGGCGGCTCGTAAATACCGACGCTCGACAATCAAATGGCAATAACAGCTATGCACTCGCTGCCTAATTTTCAGGGAAAATTGGCTTAATCGACCGGCCCGAGGCGGTCGGACGACGAGTATCCCGAGAGACGGTTCCGCTCCTTAACGGTCTTTCATACGGGGTATCATTCATTCGGAGATAGCACATCGGAAGGTTCCGGTCGGTGTGCGAAATTCAAGGAACTGGGATTCGCGTTCGGTCGTCGCCTGCCAGACGCGGATAGAAGGATGAAACGGCGACTAAGCGTGTAGAAAGCCTTCGGGTTCCCTGTTTGGACGCGGGTTCGACTCCCGCCACCTCCACCAAACCTGTTTATTGACTACTACCATGAAAACTGCGATTTTCGGACAGCGGCTTCTGTTCATCGGGGCGCTGTTTTTTTGTGTCGTATCGACCGTTCCGTCGGCGTCGGCCCAGCGTAAGAACCATTGGCTTCGGCAGACCGACGAGGCTTTTTTCGCTACGGAGCAGGCGCTTCGCATCGGTGAGCAAGTGCTGGCATTCCAGCGTTGCACAGGCGGTTGGCCTAAGAACATCGATATGGCTGCGCCGTTGACTGATGCCGATTTGCAGGGTGTCTTGGCCGAGAAATCCCGCCGCGATGATTCGACCACCGACAATGGTGCCACCACCATGCAGCTCTCCTTTCTCGCGCGGCTTTACCGCGTTACGGGCGACATGCGGTTCCGCGATGCTTTCCGGCAAGGCGTCGAGTATCTTTTGAGCGGGCAGTATGCCAGCGGCGGATGGCCGCAGTTTTGGCCCGAAATGCGCGATTATCAGATTCATATCACTTACAACGATGATGCGATGGTGAATACCATGACGTTGCTTCGTGACGTAGCTGACGGTAATACGCCTTACGACAGTGGCGATTTGATCGACAAGTCGTTGCGCAAACGCATCTTGCGCGCTTTCGACAAGGGTGTCGATTGTATCCTTCGAACACAGATTTTCGTTGACGGTGAGCCTACAATATGGTGTCAGCAGCACGACCGCGAAACGTTTGCGCCTGCATCTGCACGTTCTTACGAATTGCCGTCGTTCTGCTCGCAGGAAAGTGCCGCCATCGTTCGGCTGTTAATGGAGTTGCCGCATCCCGATGCTCGGGTGAAACGGGCTGTACATGGGGCCATGAAGTGGTTCGATACCTATAAAATTACCGGTTGGCGGGTCGTACGCGACGGCAATACGCGGCTTGTTGCCGATGTCGATGCCAAGCCGATTTGGGGGCGTTTCTACGATTTGGAGCATTGTGCGCCCTATGTCTGCGACCGCGACGGGCAGCCGCGGCGGCGTCTGGAAGAAATCGGGGCGGAGCGCCGGAACGGTTACAGTTGGTACAATAGCCATCCCGCCCAGCTTTATCCGTTGTACGATGCGTGGGCCGAGCACCATGATCCGAAACACAAGGCGGCCGTCAGCTTATCGACCCGCGGGGCCAACGAGCGCGGTTTATTCTCTGTGGAGTAACCGACTGCAGTCGCGGAACGCTCACGGATACACACGTTCTCTTATTTCTGTCCGGCGAGTTCCAAAAAATCGAGTATCCTGTCGATAGATTGTCCGCGCGAGGGATTTTCGGGCATGGCCGAATAGAGAACGGCATGCCCAGCCGTTGCCAGCATTCGTAGGTCATTGGCTCCGTCACCGACTGCGGCGCATTCCGCAGGCCGACAGCCGTTTTTTATGCAGAAATCATCGAGGGCCCGTACTTTGGCTGTTTCATCGAGCAGTTTGCCCGTGATTTGCCCCGTCAGTTTCCCGTCTACCTCTTCCAACTCCGTTGCATAGAGCGCATCCGTGCCGAGGCGTCGTTGGATGGCTCGGCCCACATGGGCATCGCCGCCCGTCACGATTGCTGTCGGTATTGCATGTTGACACAACGTTTCGAACATTTTTTTTGCTCCGTCTGTGAGTTGCAGTCGGGCGATTACTGCATCGATTCGGGTGAGCGGCGTGCCGGCAAATAGCTTCAGTCGGGTGCGGTAGCTTTCTGCGAAATCCGTTTCGCCCGCCATTGCTGCTCGGGTCAGTTCACGCGTCCGGTCGCCGATGCTGAGTTCGTCTGCCAGCGCATCGAGAAATTCGCAGGTCGTCAGCGTCGCATCCAAATCGAACAGTGCCGTCCGTACCGGCCGTGCCGACCGTGAGAGAATAACGATGGCACCTTCCTCCCGCGCCCACGGCAGTAGCTCTCGTAGCAGAGAATAGGCTTCAAATGGGCCCTCTATCCGCCATTGTTCCGCTTCGACGGGGCCCGATGCAACCTGTTCGACCGCCACCGGATTCGCTGCATCGATTCGTTTGATCGTCGCTCCTTGTGCCGCACACACGGTTGCGAGGTGGGCTCCGAATCGTTCGGAATCCACGGCTCCGATCAGTCGCACGACCGATTTTTCCAGCATTTCATCGACTTGCCGCATATCTCGGGC
>RYWP01000039.1 GCA_003979135.1 Alistipes sp. | reverse complement strand
GTATGGCCGAGCTTCGCCAGGAAATCGAGACTCTCGACTACGACAAGCGTGAGCCGCTATGGAAGGAAATAGACGAGCTGCGCGAGGAATGCTTCAAGATGTATGCCCGCAAGCTCGACGAGGTGCTTCCGGAAGTGTTCGCTGTGGTGAAAGAGACCGCCCGCCGCTTCGCAAGCAACGACACGATCGAGGTTACAGCTTCAGAGGCTGACCGCGAACTCGCTGCCGCAGGAAAAGACTTCGTAACAATCGACGGGGACAAGGCCGTCTACAAAAACGAATGGGTGGCCGGCGGCAATATGATGAAATGGGACATGGTCCACTACGACGTGCAGCTCATAGGCGGCATGGTGCTCCACGGAATCATGCAGGGCGACAAGGCCAGCAACAACATAGCCGAGATGGCGACCGGTGAGGGAAAGACCCTCGTCGCCACGCTTCCGGTTTTCCTCAACGCCCTGACAGGCGAAGGCGTCCATGTGGTTACCGTCAACGACTACCTCGCAAAGCGCGACTCCGAATGGATGGGGCCGCTCTACCAGTTCCACGGGCTGACGGTGGACTGCATCGACAAGACCGAGCCAAACTCTGAGGAACGCCGCAAGGCCTATCAGAGCGACATCACGTTCGGCACAAACAATGAGTTCGGTTTCGACTATCTGCGCGACAACATGGCCACGCTCACGAGCGACCTTGTGCAGCGCGACCAGCATTACTACGCCATCGTCGATGAGGTTGACTCGGTGCTGATCGACGATGCCCGTACGCCGCTCATCATCTCGGGCCCCGTGCCGAAAGGCGATGACCAGTTGTTCGAAGAATACCGTCCAGCGATCGAACACCTCTACAATCTGCAAAAGAACCTCGTGACTTCGCTGCTGGCCGAAGCGCGCCAACTCATCACGGCCGACAAGACCGACGAGGGCGGTGTGAAACTCTACCGTACCCACAAGGGTCTGCCGAAATACAAGCCTTTAATCAAATATCTGTCAGAAACGGGTGTCAAAGCGCTGATGCAGAAGACCGAAAATGTCTATATGCAGGACAACAACCGACGGATGCCCGAAATCACGGAAGATCTCTATTTCGTCATCGACGAAAAGCTCAATTCGGTGGAACTCACCGACAAGGGCCACGAAGCGCTGTCGAAATATTTCAACGAAGACGGATTTTTCGTACTGCCGGACATCGGCGCAGAGGTCGCCGAGCTGGAAAAAAGCGGACTGTCGGCCGAAGAACGCGCGCAGAAACGCGACGAAATCGTCAACGAATACGCCGTTAAGTCGGAACGGGTGCACACGGTCATCCAGCTGCTGAAAGCCTACGCGATGTTCGAAAAGGACATCGAATACGTCGTGATGGACAACAAGGTGAAGATCGTCGACGAACAGACGGGCCGTATTCTCGAAGGCCGCCGCTACTCGGACGGTCTGCACCAAGCCATCGAGGCGAAAGAACACGTCAAGGTCGAAGCGGCGACGCAGACTTTTGCGACCATCACGTTGCAGAACTACTTCCGCATGTACCACAAACTGGGCGGCATGACCGGTACGGCCGAAACGGAAGCATCGGAGTTCTGGAGCATCTACAAACTGGATGTCGTGGTCATCCCGACCAACCGTCCGGTCATCCGCGACGACCGTCAGGACCTGATCTACAAGACGAAGCGCGAAAAATACAACGCCGTCATTGAAGAAATCGTGCGGCTGGTCGGCGAGGGCCGACCGGTGCTGGTGGGTACGACGTCGGTGGAGATTTCGGAATTGCTGAGCCGCATGCTGAAACTGCGCGGCATCAAACACAACGTGCTGAATGCCAAGCAACACCAGCTGGAAGCCCAAATTGTGGCCGAAGCGGGCCGCTCGGGCCAAGTGACCATCGCCACGAACATGGCGGGCCGCGGCACCGACATCAAGCTGACGCCCGAAGTCCGCGAAGCGGGCGGTCTGGCCATCATCGGCACGGAACGCCACGAAAGCCGCCGCGTCGACCGTCAGTTGCGCGGCCGTGCGGGACGTCAGGGCGACCCGGGTTCATCGCAATTCTTCGTCTCGCTGGAAGACAACCTGATGCGTCTGTTCGGCTCGGGCCGCATCGCCACGATGATGGACCGCATGGGACTGAAAGAGGGCGAAGTAATTCAAGCAGGCATGATGACCCGTGCCATCGAACGTGCGCAGAAAAAGGTCGAGGAGAACAACTTCGGCATCCGCAAACGCCTACTGGAATACGACGATGTGATGAACTCGCAACGCGAAGTAATCTACACGCGCCGCCGCCATGCACTCTACGGCGAACGTATCGAAATCGACCTCAACAATATCATGTACGACTACGCGGACAATTTCGTGGGAAGCAATCGCGGCATCGACTACGAAGATTTCCGATTCGAACTGATTCGTGAAGTGGCCGTTGAACCGACATTCGATGCGACAGCCTACGACGGAGCGAAACCCGCTGAACTGGTCGAATGGATCGTCAAAGACCTCAAAGCGCTTTATGCCCGTCGGGCCAAAACAGTGGCAGACACGGTACGCCCCGTGATGGAACGTGTCTATGAAGACCGAAAAGACCAGCTGGATTCGAATATCTACATTCCGGTAACGGACGGCCATTTGGGCTACAACGTTCCGGTCAACATGCTGAAATGCAAGGAGACGGACGGCGCCGAAATTTTCCGCGTATTCTCCAAAGTGGTAATGTTCACCTCGATAGACGATGCTTGGCGCGAACACCTGCGCGAAATGGACGATCTGCGCCAAAGCGTGCAGAACGCCACCTACGAGCAGAAAGACCCGTTGCTGATCTACAAATTCGAATCGTTCGGACTCTTCTCGAAAATGCTCATCAAGGTCAACCGCGAGGTACTTTCCATCTTGAATCGGGCATATGTACCCGTACACGACGAGCAAGGCGCCGCAGCGCAACGCCAACAACAACGCGAACGCGCAAAAGTCGATGTCAACAAGTTGCAGGCGTCCCGGATGCAGGCAGCGGCACAAGCGGGTCAACAAGACCGCCAAAAGACGATGCCCATCCAAGCGGACAAGAAAATCGGCCGCAACGACCCCTGTCCATGCGGCTCAGGCAAGAAGTACAAGAACTGTCACGGCAAAGGGCTTTGACGCATGGGCTACAACGAAGAAAAACAACGTCAATTAGATCTGCGTTATCTGCGCATGGCACGCATCTGGGCCGAAAACTCCTACTGCGTGCGACGCAAAGTCGGAGCGCTGATCGTCAAGGATAAGATGATTATCTCGGACGGCTACAATGGCACGCCGTCGGGATTCGAAAATATTTGCGAAGATGAAAGCGGGCACACGAAACCTTATGTGCTTCATGCCGAAGCCAATGCCATCACGAAAGTGGCGAAGTCGGCGAACAACTGCGACGGCTCGACACTTTACATTACGGCAGCGCCCTGCATCGAATGCTCGAAACTGATTATCCAAGCCGGCATCAAACGGGTTGTCTACTCGGAGGACTACCGGTCGGAAGAAGGGTTGGCATTATTGCGCCGTGTCGGTATCGACTGCATTAAATACGACAAGACGGAGCGATGAGGCGACACGGCAGAGCGTGACACCTCATCCGAAACAACAAGGCATGCAAAAAAGCGGGTATCTGCACGATTGTGTCGGATACCCGCTTTTTCATTCGAAACCTGCCGAAGCGTCAGAACGGCAGGTCATCGGGATCTTCGGCCGGAGCCGAAGGAGCGGCGGGTGTTTGTACGGGCTGCTGAGAATACGGCTGTGCCGAAGATGTCGATGAAGCCGCAGTCTGCGGAGTAGTCGGACGAGGTGATTGATAGCCACCCTGCGCAGGAGCGCCATAAGCCCCTTGCGGAACACCACCGTAATTCGAACCGCCATTCGAGGACTGGCCGTACTGACCGCCTCCCTGCTGCTGGCCGTAACCGCCATCCGGAACGGCATTGTTGTCGCCGCGACGTCCCAACAGATTCATCGTATCAGCGAGAATTTCGGTCGTATAACGTTTGTTACCATCCTTGTCCGTCCATTCGCGCGTACGCAGACGTCCCTCGACGTAAATCTGCGAACCCTTGCGCACGTAACGATCGACCACATCGGCCAAACCGCGCCACAACGTAATCGTATGCCACTCGGTATGCTCTTTCGTCTCGTTGGCCTGCCGGTCGAACATCCGCTCGGTTGTCGCCAAACGCACGCGCGCCACTTTCGTTCCGTTTTCGAGCGAACGAACCTCGGGGTCGAGCCCTACATTGCCGACCAATATCACTTTGTTTACCATAGTCTTCGTTATTTAAGATTCCCGAGCATCCGGCGGAACAACGTCTCCATCCGCACGCCAGCCTTGCGCCCCTGCAACTGCACGTCTTCGTGGTCGCCCACCTCGTCCGACAAACCGCAGTTGGTGATGACCGAGACACCGAACACGGGAATCGACATGTGTCGCGCAACGATCACCTCGGGCACAGTCGACATACCGGCCGCATCTCCGCCGATAACCTTGAAATAACGATATTCAGCCTGCGTCTCGAACGTCGGGCCCGTACCGCCGACGTAGACACCGTACTGCAATTTGATTTGCTCCTCCTCGGCGATTTTCGTCGCAAGCGCAATCAAATCCTTATCGTAACAGTTGTGCATATCCGGAAAACGAGGCCCCAATTCCTCAATATTCGGTCCGATCAACGGATTGGGCAGAAGGTTGATGTGGTCGGTAATGACCATCAGATCGCCGACACGGAACGTCGGATTGATACCCCCCGAAGCGTTCGACACGAACAGATAACGGATGCCGAGCTGCGCCATCACACGCACGGGCAACGTGACCTGCGACATAGCATATCCCTCGTAATAGTGAAACCGTCCCTGCATCGCCACAACGCGACGACCCTCGATCGTTCCGAAAATCATCCTACCGGCATGGCCCTGCACGGTCGAACGCGGAAATTCGGGAATATCCTTGTAGTCGATGCAATGCACCGCGTCGATTTTGTCGGCAAAACCACCCAATCCGGTACCGAGGATGATGCCCACTTCGGGCCGGAAATCGCCAATGCGACTGCGGATATACTCCGCCGCACGATTAATCTCTTCTAACATCTTTCTCTAATTTTTGCAGAAAATCCGCTGTCGAATTCTCTATGAACGAAATATTGATCGGCTGATAATATAACCTGCTGCGCACCTCCGACGGAATCCGATCGGGACGCATCATCTTCACGGCATCCTTTTCGGTCGTGACGATCACAGCGTCGGGATAGCGGTCCAACAACTCAGCCAACCGGTGCATATCGCCCACGCGGTAGACATGATGATCTTCCAACGTGACGGCCTCGACCAACTTATACTGTTCGCGCAACGTATCGAGAAACGGCTTCGGATTGCCGATGCCAGAAAGCGCGATTACCTTCTGCTCGGGCGGCAACGCCTCTTGCGATGCTTCGGCCGGATAGAGCGGCTGGGGCCGGAAACTCTCGAAACGGGTATAATAAATTCGCTGATAAGCGAACTGGATCAACACCTTATGGAACAAACGCCGTTCGAGCGGCGTCATATTCGGAGGGCATTTCGTAACGACGAAATAATGCGCCCGATGCAACGATTCGGGCACATCGCGCAAGTTGCCGAGCGGCAACATCTTATCATACTGAATGGGGCGCGTAGCATCAATCATCACGATATTGATTTTCGCTTCGACATACCGATGCTGAAAACCGTCATCCATGATAATCAGGTCGACTTCGGGGTGTTCCGACTGAATCCGCCGGATACCCTCGGCCCGTTTCTCACACACGACGACCACCGCTTCGGGGAATTTACGCTTGATTTGCAACGGTTCATCGCCCACCTCACGGTAATGCGAATGGACGGAAACCTCGTGATAACCTTTCGTACGACGGCCGTAGCCCCGCGACAGCAAGGCTACATTGTGCATCTGAGACATATAGTCGATAACAAGCTCGGCCATCGGGGTCTTACCGGTGCCCCCGACGGTGATGTTACCGATGCAGATAATCGGGATATCGAATCGCTCGCTCTTAAGCAAACCCTTGTCGAACAGGCTGTTCCGGAATTTGACCCCCGACTTGTACAGCGCGGCGGCCGGTGCGAGCAGAATTTTCAACATGGCGGATCTGTGTTATCGCTTGAATTACAATACCGTGATAAATATGCTTATTTTTACAAAGGTAGCCATAATTATCGGAAAATCAAAACAAAAAGCGACAAATTCCGGACCGCAAGGACAAAAAAACGGAAAATTTGCCGATTTCCGCGATTTTTTGCGTAATTTTGTTCCCGACTATGAAAAGTTCGAACATTCTGCTTTGTACCCTGCTGTGGACGGGCATCGCGTGCACCTCGTGCACTCCTAAAAACGAAGCGGACGACGCTCCGCAAAACATCGTATACGGTATCGTAGCCGATGACTACCGCTTGGAAACGGGTGAAGTTGCCGAGGGCGAAACGATGAGCAAACTGCTGGGAACATTCGGCATCACGCCGGCAACCGTCGACAGACTCGACCGTGCCTCGAAAGCTATCTTCCCGCTGCGCAGCATCCGCCCCGGGCACAAATACACCGCATTCATTCACGAAGATTCGCTCCATACGCCCCACCTCGACCATTGGGTCTATGAAGCAAGCATGACCGAGTATGTCGTATTCAGTTTCATCGACGACTCGATCGCTATCCGCCGCGACACGAAACCCTACACGCTGCGCCGCACCAAGAAGAGCGCCGTCATCAACTCATCGCTCTGGGGCGCCATCATGGAACAGAACCTGCCCTATGCTCTTGCGGCCGAGATGGAGGATGTCTACCAATGGACGATCGATTTCTTCGGAATCCAGAAAGGCGATAGCTTCACGGTCATTTACGACGAGCGGTTCATCGACGATACGGTGTCGGTGGGCATCGGACGCATCTGGGGTGCCAGGTTCACGCAGAACGGCAAGGATTACTATGCCATTCCGTTCCATCAGGGCGGCAAGGTACGCTACTGGGAAGCCGACGGTCGCAGTCTGCGCAAACAACTGCTGAAAGCGCCGCTGAAATACACACGCATCAGTTCGCGATTCTCCTATGCCCGTAAACATCCCATCTACAAAGTCTATCGTCCCCATACGGGCGTTGACTACGCCGCGCCGAAAGGCACGCCCGTACGGGCCGTTGCCGACGGAACGGTCATCTTCAAAGGCTGGGGAGGCGGAGGCGGAAACACGCTGAAAATCAAACATGCAGGAAATCTTCAAACGGGCTACCTCCACCTGAGCCGCTATGCCAAAGGCATCGCCACCGGCAAGCGCGTCG
Organism: Alistipes sp.; assembly: GCA_003979135.1. Classification (GTDB taxonomy): domain Bacteria; phylum Bacteroidota; class Bacteroidia; order Bacteroidales; family Rikenellaceae; genus Alistipes. Next base: position 5,671 of record RYWP01000039.1, on the reverse strand, counting down.
TACAAGGACAATTGATCGGCTACGTCGGCTCGACAGGCGCATCGACAGGTCCGCACCTCGATTTCCGCATCTGGAAAAACGGTAAGCCCATCGACCCGCTGAAAATTCCGCAGGAACCAGCCGAACCCATCGCCAAAGCACATCGTGCGGAATTCGACTTTGTTCGTGATCGCATCATGGCCGAGTTGAACGGCGATGTAGCGGACGACATGCGCATTACACGGCTGGATTCGCTGGAGTTGATCGGCTTCGGTGCTGTCCCGGCAGGTTCGGAGACAACGACACAAACCGAGACAGCGAAAAGCACAAAGAAAGCCGAGACCACGACCCGATAACAGGCTCCGAATACCAACAAAAACGCACATGGAACAGCGGACAGCGGTCATCATCGTAGCGGGCGGCAGCGGCTCACGCTGCGGCGGCACGCTACCCAAACAGTTCCGACTGTTGGGAAATCGCCCCGTGCTGGCCCGAACCATCGACCTGTTCACATCGGTCATACACGGCACAGAAATCGTCGTTGTGCTACCGGCCCGACACATCGATTTCTGGAACGATTTTTCCGCCCGTTTCGAAGTGGCGCCCCACAAGGTCGTCGCAGGTGGCGAAGAACGGTTCCACTCGGTCCGCAACGGACTGGCGGCCCTCTGCACTAAACCTGATTTAGTGGCCATACACGATGCCGTACGACCATTCGCAACACCGGAAATGATTCGTTGCGTGGTCGATGCCGCAGCCGAAAGCGGAGCGGCGATTCCCACTGTCGTACCGGTGGATTCGTTCCGGAAGGTCGGCGACGCAGGCTCACAACCGGTCGACCGCAACCGGTTGCGTATCGTCCAAACACCGCAAGTGTTCCGTGCCGACTGGCTGACGAAAGCCTACGGCGCCGAATATGATCCGCGGTTTACCGACGACGCAACAGTCGTCGAAGCGGCAGGACATCCCGTCCGGCTGGTCGCAGGCGACGATGGGAACATCAAACTCACGACGGAGACCGATTTCGACCTTGCCGAAGCACTACTTGCAGTTCGAGCGGCAAAGGAAGACGAGAAACAAACAGCAGCAACGGAATTGCACGCACAGGAAGTACCGCAACACGGACGATAAGCGAAAAACACACCCGATGATAACCATCTACAAATACCGGTTCGACCGGCGGACGCTCTACTGGACGCTCGCCCATCTGGCGGTTTTCACGCTGATTGGCTTCGGGCTATATTACCTCTACGAAGGCGGTTATTTTTCGGCCTGGTTCACTTCGTTCATCGTCGCGCTGATCGCCTTGATGACCCTCTCGATACCCCGTAAAATCGTCGTCAAAGAAGATGCAGTCGAAATCCGCTGCCTGCTCGATATCACCGAAATTCAACGCAAAGACATCAAGGCCGTCCGGCGCATCGACAATCCGAAACGGATGAAGTGGCTGATTCCACTATTCGGCGGCTGCGGATTCTTCGGCTACTACGGTTATTTCTTCGACCTGCGCAGATTCGAGATGGTGCGGCTATATGCTTCGGTGTGGCGGAATTTCGTCGAGATCGAAGACATCTTCGATGAACGGATCATTGTCTCCTGTCCCGACGTCGATCGATTGATCGAAGAACTGACCCCTCCGGGCGGCAACCGCGAAGAAAAAAACGACGACGAAATCTGATATCATTCCGCCGCCCTCCCCACGCAAAAACAATCCTACCACCGCTCCACCGCGGACACATCCGACCGGTCAGTTCATCCGCCACCGATTTCGGAACTGTATGGTCGAAAAACTGAACCGATTGTTGCATAACCGGACAAAAATTTTTATATTTGCTTCGTCCGTGATTTTCATAGCAGCGGATCAACGTATCACTCACTTAACTCATTAAAACCATGTTCAAAAAATTCCTGTTCCTGATGGCGGCTATGGCCGTTTTTTCGGGGGGGGGTGTGGCAGCACAATCCCTCGAACCCGATTTCGAAGGTGAGGTCATGGGAGTATTCCCCGACGGCTCGGCGAAAAAACTCGAAAAACACAACGTCCGAATGCGCACCGGCACGGGCGTCTACATCGCCGGATTCGCCGCCAGCAAATCCAAAACCAAAGTTATCATCGATGGCGGCAGTGCCAGCGTACGGTTTCGCAGCGGCGAACCCGTAGCATTGGTCGTTCGGGCCCAAGACAACAAGGCTGACCCGATGTCGATCGTACGGGTGTTCCGTATGAAAGCCAACAAGAAACAACGCTCGGCAGTTATCTCGGCGGTAGGCACATTCTCGGTGTCGTCCAATGAAATGGACTATTTGCCGTTCTCAGCGAAAAAATACGGCGAAAGCTCTTACTATCTGACATTCGACAAAACGCCTGCGGGCGAATACGGCGTCATCGTCTCGAATCCCAACAACGTAGACGAAAAAATGGTGATCGTCTCGACATTCGCAATCGACGACGCTGTTAAAACCGAGCAAGAATAACCCAACAGATGGGCCGCAACGCCTTTCGCGAAGAAATACGTAAACCGAAAAACGGTTGAATATACGAAAAGCGCTCCTTAGAGGGAGCGCTTTTCGTATATTCAACCCGCAACGATAAGTCGGACCAACGAAGACGGTCGGGGTTTTGCAACATTCCAGACTATCAATTCACATTCGGCAGGAAAGAATAATTCTTCGAATAATCGAGCATCTGCGCGACGTAATCAGCCGGATAAACGATTTTCACATCAGCGATGCGGCCGTCCTCCACAACCGGCTCGAACTCCGGATTGACGAACCCGCCGTAAGGCTCGATGCCCAGTGCATAGTAACGCTCACGCACCTCGGCGTGCAACGCAGGGTCGACCTGCACGGCATACTGCTCAACCAAAGCCTTGCCAGCCTCGTAATCGCCCTCTGACTTGATGCGCTGCACCTCGTGCAATAACTCGCCGAACAAAGCACGCAGCCGCTCGAAATCGTTGACAACGACATACCGTTTGCCGTCCTGCTCGACCCACTCGATGACCTTATCGGCCGCACCGCGTTCGTAGCACCACTCAGCAATCAGCTTGCGGTTGCGCATGTGCGACTCCTCAACCTGCTTGCCGGGCTCGATGCGCGCCAATTGGGTCATCAGGCCGTTCATAATATAACGAGCATACCCCGCTTTGGCGACGTCGAACGACGGAACCAGCCCCAACTCGACCATCTTTGGATCACCGAGATAGTAAAGCCCGAAGAGGTCGGCTCGGGCCTCCTCCAACGTCGAACCGTAACTCTTCAACTCGCCGCCCTTGACGCCCTGCGCCAACTGACCGGAACCGTGACCCAGACACTCGTGCAGGTCAGTATGCAAGTCGTCGGCCAATTTGCCGTACTTGTCCATCCGCTCGCGGTCGTCGGCCCGCAGGACGAACTCCTCGGTGAAGCCATTACCCTGTGCAGCCTTGTCGTAAGCGTAGGTAATATTGTCGATCGTTACCGACTTCGACCCGTACTCCTTGCGGATCCAGTCGGCATTGGGCAGGTTGATGCCGATGGGCGTCGCCGGATAACAATCGCCGCCCAACATGGCCACGGTGATGACCTTGGCCGAAACGCCCTTGACTTTCGCCTTGCGGTACTCGGGTGCGACGGGCGAATGGTCCTCGAACCACTGCGCATTCTCCGAAATAACCTCGGTACGGTGGCATGCCTCCTTGTCCATGAAGTTGACGTTCGCTTCCCACGAAGCCTTACGGCCCATCGGATCGCCGTAGTCCTCGATGAATCCGTTGACGAAATCGACGTTCGAAACGGTGTCCTTCACCCATCCGATGTTGTAGCGGTCGAACTCCTTCAAATCGCCCGTCTCGTAATAGGAAATCAACGCCTCGATATTGGTTTTCTGCGGTTCTGCGGCCACGGCGGCGGCTTTCTTCAACCAATAGACGATCCGTTCGATGGCGGGAGAATACATACCGCCCAGTTTCCATGTCCGTTCATAAATGCGCCCTGTTTTCGCATCCTTGACGAGCTGCGAATTGAGCCCGTAGGAAACCGGTTCGGGATTGCCTGCATCGGCGGCAGCCACAGCAGCGTAGAAACGCTCGGCCTCAGCCTGCGTGACACCCTCGTAATAATTGCTCGACGAAGTGACAAGCAAGTCCTCGCCGGCAGCCTGATTGAGCCGCGTCGGGTAAAGCGACGGGGCGAAAATCGCATCGCAAACCGTTTCAAAAAGGTCGTTCAGTTCGCCGAAGCGCTCGTCGGGAATGGACGAAGCGACCGTACGGAAATACTCCTCAGTGAACTCGGGTACGAACTTGTCGTTGGAATAATGGTGATGAATGCCGTTGGCGAACCACACCTTTTTCAGGTACTTCTCCAAAGCCGTCCACTCGGCGGCGGAGCGGTCGCCCACGTAATGCTCGTAAATTGTTTCGAGCGTCCGACGGACTGCGAGATTGTACTTGAAATTTTGGTCGAACAGGATGTCGCGACCGCATTTGGCCGCCTCGGAGAGGTAGTATACCAACTCCTTCTCCTGCAACGGCAGACGGTCGAAACCCGGCACCTCGTAACGGATGACCTTGATGTCGTCGAACCGGTCGACGATCCACGGCGTCTCGTTCTCCGACGTCGAAACGCGGCCGCACGAAGCCGCAACGGCTGAAATCATTCCCATGAATGCGATAATACGAATTGTTTTCATCTATTTGAGTTTACGATTATAATGCCAATCTCTCTGATGCGGGTCGAAGACTGCAAGCCGCTCACTTTTTATAAATCAACGCCACGGCCGAGACCGAAACACCCTCCTCTCGGCCCTCGAAACCGAGACGCTCGGTCGTCGTTGCCTTGACCGACACGCGGTCGACCTCCACTCCCATCGCATCGGCCATCGCCGCCCGCATTGCATCGACATAAGGGCGCAGTTTCGGCTGCTGCATCCGGATGGTGCAATCCACGTTACCGACAGCATAGCCCTGCTTGCGCAAAAGCGCCGCAACGCGCTGCAACAGAATCCGCGAATCGATGCCGGCGAAATCGTCCGACGTATCGGGAAAATGCAATCCGATGTCGCCCAATGCAGCGGCGCCCAACAAGGCGTCGCACACAGCATGAATCGCCACGTCGCCATCGGAATGTGCGACGAAACCCGCGGTATGCGGAATCCGCACGCCACCCAAAACCAACGGCAACCCCTCGGCCAACGCATGCACGTCGTAACCGTGTCCTATTCTGAAATCCATCGACTTGGCAGTTGTTTTGCCAAAGTTAGGAAAAATCCCTATTTTTGCAAAAAATAATCGAATCGTCATGTCAGCAATCACCTCTCTGAATCCCCGCATCGTGTGGGAACAGTTCGACGCCATTACGCAGGTGCCCCGCCCCTCGAAAAAGGAAAGCCGCATCATCGAATTCCTCATCGATTTCGCCAAGTCTCACGACCTCGAATACAAGAAAGACACCATCGGCAACGTCGTCATCCGCAAGCCCGCCACAGCCGGATTCGAAGACCGGCCGGCAGTCGTTTTGCAAGCACACATGGACATGGTGTGCGAAAAGAACTCCGACGTGGAGTTCGATTTCGAGCATGATGCCATCCGCACGCACATCGACGGCGAATGGGTAAAAGCCGAAGGTACGACCCTCGGTGCGGACTGCGGCATCGGAATGGCGGCTGCGCTAGCCGTGCTGATCGACCCCGAAGTACAACACGGACCGGTCG
>RYWP01000038.1:7236-13045 GCA_003979135.1 Alistipes sp. | reverse complement strand
GTCGTGACCTTGCGTAAGGAAGGACGCATCTGCGACCGCACCGAGACGCAATTCGGCATCCGTACGGTCGAATTCTCACCCGAGTATGGACTGAAACTCAACGGCAAAAAAGTGCTGCTGAAAGGCATCTCCAACCACCATGATCTGGGGGCTGTGGGCGCCGCGGCCTACGAACGGGCTATCGAACGGCAGTTCGAAACCCTCAAAGCGTTCGGATTCAATCACGTGCGCACCTCACACAACCCTTATTCCGAGTCGTTCCTGCGGCTGGCCGACAAGCACGGAATCCTGATCGTCGACGAATTGTTCGACAAATGGGACAAGGACTATTGGATCGGCCGGCGCTCGTGGCGGGAACTTTGGCCCGAGTTGGTGCCCGAGTGGATCCGGCGAGACCGCAACCACCCGTCGGTCATTCTGTGGAGTCTGGGCAACGAACTGCAAATCAAGGAGGAGTGGAGCGGTTATCCGACCGGCGACTGGGGCGTAACAACCTACCGCATGATGGACGTGCTCGTCAAGCGCTACGACCCGACCCGCAAGACAACCGTGGCAATGTTCCCCGCCCTGCGCGGCTCCCTTACCAAAAACGACCCCGATTTCCATAAGCCCGAATCCGTAGCTCCGCCCGAACTTTCTGTCGCCACCGACGTGGCCAGCTACAATTACCGCTACATGTTCTTCCCGCGCTATCGGGAATTGCATCCGCACTTGATTTTCTACCAGAGCGAAGCGGCCACCCAAGCCATGGGTTCGGCTTTCTACGGCATGGACCTCGACACGGTGGTCGGTCTGGCCTACTGGGGCGCGATCGAATACTGGGGTGAATCGAACGCATGGCCGTGGAAGGGATGGCACTTCTCTTTCTTCGACCGCACGTTGCAGCCCTATCCGCAGGCATGGTTCGTCAAGAGCATGTTCGAATCGGAACCCGTCGTCCGCATCGGCATTCAGGATGACAGCGACGTCATTGAATGGAACGACGTACAGGTGGGCAAAGCCAACATCTCATCACACTGGAACCGGCCGGCAGGCAGTACTCCGAACGTCGTGGTCTACACCAACGCCGAGGAGGTCGAGCTGACGCTCAACGGACGCTCGCTGGGCATCCGCCAGAATCCGGTCAATCAACCCGACCAGCGCAACACGCTGCATTGGGACAGCATCGCCTACCAGCCGGGGCGACTGACGGCCATTGCCCGCACCGGCGGGCACGAAGTAGCCCGGCATATGCTCCGCACCACGGGCAAGGCCGTCGCTCTAAAACTCGTACCCGAAAGTACAACGTGGCGGGCCGATGGCATGGATTTGCAATACGTACGGGTCTACGCCGTAGATAGCCGCGGGCAACACGTCCCGACCGCACAAGGAAATGTGACTTTCCACGTCGCAGGGGCGGCTTACCTGCTCGCTGTCGATAACGGCAACCACGTAAGCGACGAACTTTTCGCCGGCCCGCAACGGCAGTTACACAACGGCGCAGCCCTCTGCATCCTGCGTTCCGACCGCACTGCAGGTACTGTACGGGTCGAAGCCAGTGCCGACGGACTTCGCACGGCGAAAATCGAACTGAAAACTACCCGTTAGCTGATTCATCGACCAACCAAAATCATCTAAAACCATGAAACGCGAAGCATTCAAGATGTTCCTCAAACCCGGATTCGAAGCGGAGTACGAACGCCGCCATGCAGCCATCTGGCCCGAATTGAAAAAACTGTTGTCCGAAAACGGCGTCTACGACTATTCGATTTACTGGGATCGCGACACCAACATCCTGTTCGCCTGCCAGAAGACCCGCGGCGGCGAATCGTCGCAGGAGATGGGCAGCAACCCCATCGTGCAGAAGTGGTGGGATTACATGGCCGACATCATGGAGGTCAACCCCGACAATTCGCCCGTGACGATTCCCCTGCCCGAAGTCTTCCACATGGATTAACCAACCCAACCGCATGAAACGTTTTCTGTTCCTCCTGCTCCTCTTCGCGGCATGCAGCGTTCGCGCCGACGAGTTCGTCTGGTTCGACGGCTCACACACCATCACCTACGCCGCACCCCGCAACGCCACACCGGTCGTCGGTGTGGCGCTCGACTTGTTCCGGAGCGACCTCCGGCAGGTCACCGGCTTCGAACCGATTGCCGCACCAGCTTCGAAAGCCACGATCCGCATCGTTGAATTGAACAAAGCCTCGGCGGCCGTCCGGAATGCGCTGAAAAAAACAGGCGTGCCCGTCGATGAACTGACCGCGAAACCCGACGGATTCCACATCGACATCCACGACGAACAGCTTCGAATAGTCGGCAGCAATGGCCGCGGCACAGCCTACGGCATCCTCGAACTTTCGCGCATGGCGGACGTCTCGCCGTGGGTGTGGTGGGGCGATGTGACCCCCGAACGCCGCACGAAGCTCGCCGTCAGCGCCGATTTCCGCACACTGCAAAGTCCCTCGGTCGCCTACCGCGGCATCTTCCTCAACGACGAGGACTGGTCGCTGCAACCGTGGAGCTGGCAAACGTTCGAACCGGCCGAACCCGGGCGCATCGGACCGAAAACCTATCGCAAAATCTTCGAACTGCTGCTGCGGTTGCGCGCCAACGCCATCTGGCCCGGGATGCATGGATTCACCACGCCGTTCTATTTCGTTCCGGGAGCCAAAGAAGCTGCGGACAGCTGCGGCATCGTCATCGGCACGTCGCATTGCGAACCGCTGATGCGCAACAACGTCGGCGAATGGGACACCGCCCGCCGCGGCCCCTACAACTACATCACCAACCGCGATTCGGTGCAGGCTTACTGGGTCGAACGACTGAAAGAGGTGCGCGATGCCGAAAATCTCTACACCATCGGGATGCGGGGCATCCACGACGGTGCGATGGAGGGGGTCTCGACATTGGACGAAAAGACCGAGGCCCTGCAACGGGTCATCGGCGACCAGCGCCGATTGCTCGAAAAGCACCTCGGCCGCTCCGCCGCAAAGATTCCGCAGGTCTTCCTGCCCTACAAGGAAGTGCTCGAAATCATGGAGAACGGGCTCGACGTGCCCGACGACGTGACACTGATGTGGTGCGACGACAATTACGGCTATCTGACCCGTCTGAGCGACAGCACGCAACAACGGCGCAGCGGCGGCGCGGGCGTTTACTACCATTTGAGTTACTGGGGCCGACCGCACGATTACCTGTGGCTCACCACCACCCAACCAGGCCTCATCTATCACGAGATGCGGCAGGCCTACGACCATAACGCACGCCGTGTGTGGATCGCCAACGTCCACGACGTGAAAGTCGCCGCCTATGATTTGGAGCTGTTCCTCGACATGGCTTGGGACATCGATGCCATCCGGCCCGACGGACTGAACGCCCACCTCGGACGTTGGCTCCGCACGCAGTTCGGCGAAGAAGCAGGCCGGCGTCTGTTGCCTGCGATGCAGGAATTCTACCGGTTGTGCGGCATCCGCAAGCCCGAGCACATGGGCTGGACACAAGTCGAACTCGACCGTTCGCGTTATCCGCGCGGCCGTTCGCAGATCATCGACACCGAGTTCAGTTTCACGGAGTTCGGCAGCGAGGCCGACCGCTATATGGAGCGGTTCGAAGCCATCCGCCGGAGCGTTGCCGAGGCCGAACGATTCGTCGATTCCGCTCGGCGCGACGCGTTCTTCGCCGCGGTGAAATACCCCGTCGAAACGGCTGCGGCCATGAGCGTCAAAATGCTCGAAGCCCAGCGTGCACGCTCCTGTTCGCAGGGGCAATGCGACGCCTCGCTGTGGAACCGTGACGATGCGATGTACGCCGCCACGGCCAAGAGCCTGCGCGCCTATCGCGAAATCCGCACGCTGACCGACTACTACAATCGGACGATGGCGGGCGGAAAATGGCGCGGTTCGATGTGTGCCGACCCGCGCGACCTCTACGTCTTCTATCCGCCCACGGTTCCCGTCGGCCTGACCGACGAGGAGATCGACCGTCTGGCCGGCAACACTCCCACGCCCGATGCCCATCCGCTGACCGCCGACCGCTGCATCGCCCGTAATGCCTGCGACTGGACGTCGGCATCCGACGGCGTGCACACCGTACAGATGCTGGGCCATAGTATGGCGGCCACCGTGCTGCCCGAGGGTGCACAAGTCGTCTATACCTTCGATTCGGAGGAGGCAGGCAACGCCGTGCTGCGCATGGCAGTCATCCCAACCCAGCCCAACGACAAGGGCGACATCCGCTTCGGCGTACGTATCGACGACGGTGAGGAGCAGGTATTCTCATTCCGTGAAAAGGGCCGTACCGACACGTGGAAACGCAACGTCCTGCGCGGGCAGGCGGTCAAGACGCTGCCCGTCACGCTGACGAAAGGCCGTCACACGCTGACCGTCCGCGCACTCGATCCGCACGTCGTGCTCGACCAGTGGATGATCGATTTCCGACCCGACCGCCGATTCTACGTCTTCCCCGTAGAATCGGCCTCGCACGACCCGTTCGTCGGCAAACGCATCGGCGTGCTAGGCGACAGCTACGTGCGCAACCACAAGGAACCGGTCGAACGGACATGGCACTGGAAGTTCGCCGCGAAACACGGCATGGAGTATTACAACTACGGACGAAACGGCAGCTGCGTGGCGATCGACCGCGAACGCTTCGGGCCCGCGATGTACAAGCGTTACAAAGATATGCGCGATTCGCTCGATTACATCGTCGTCATCGGCGGGCACAACGATGCTTCGCTGCTCGATTCGATCGGCATCGACAACTACAAGGCAAAATTGGCCGTGTTGTGCGAGGGATTGCGCGAACGCTACCCTGCAACCCGCATCGTCTTCTTCACGCGCTGGACATGCAAGGATTTCGCAGGTAGCGCCTCGGAACAAGTGGTCGATGCGACACTCGAAGTATGCGGGCGTTACGACATTCCGGTATTCGATGCGGCGCGGCAGAGCAACATCGCAGCCGAAGACGATGCGTTTCGGGCTCTTTACTTCCAGAACGGCGGCCGCAACGACACGGCTCACCTGAACAATGCAGGCCACGACCTGTTCCTGCCCGTTACCGAGGATTTTTTATTAAAAGCTGCGCATAGTGCTACGACCGTGGGTAGCATATAGAAACACCTGCATCCCACAAGTCTTATAAAGTCGGATGAACCGGCTTAAGGGTTCCGTCGTCATTGAACTCCAAGCGGTCGATGCAGATTTCGCGGTGGTAGCCCGCATCCCAACCCAGTTTGATGGCGTCGGGACGAGCGAACCGATGATAGACGATATACCAGTCGTCGGTAGCGGGCCGCTGAATCACGGCATGATGCCCCGTGCCCCAAATCCCTTTCGAGCCGTCTTTGGCGAGCAGCACCGTCCGCGAGACCCCGCCCGTCAGAGCCGTCGGCGAATCGCTTACGGCATAGCGTACTTGGTAGTTCGGACTGCGCGTGTCGTTCTCCGACCACGTGAAATAGTATTTACCGTTGCGATAGAAAACATATGTTCCCTCATTGTAGTGGAAATCGCGTTTCCGCTCGCGGGGAATCAGGATGCGGGTCGTACCCTCCTTGAGCGACACCATATCGTCGTTGAGCTCCGCCACAGCGAGGAATCCGTTGCCCCAATAGAGATAGTATTTGCCTGTCTGCGGGTCGCAGAACACATCAGGGTCGATCACTTGTCCGCCTCGCACCCCTTCGGGCCGTTCGGTCAGCATGGGCCGCCCCAGCGCATCGCGGAACGGGCCCGTCGGACGGTCGGCCACAGCCACGCCGATTTTCCCCTCGGCCACGAAATAGTAGAAATATTTATAGGAAGTCTTGCCGCGTTTGCCGACGTATTTG
>RYWP01000038.1:0-7226 GCA_003979135.1 Alistipes sp. | reverse complement strand
GATGCAGGGAGCCCATCCTTTGCTGTCGGCCCACGAACAATCCGTACGCAGATCGAACATCACCCCTTCGTCGGTCCATGTCCGCAGGTCATCTGACGAATAGACACGGAAATCGTGGTTGTTCCATCCGACTTCGCCATCGGTCGTAGGATAGAGATAGTAGCGGCCCGTCTGCTCGGCATAGAGGATTTCGGGATCGGCATAGAGACCGGAAATAACCGGATTGTTCTCATTCGGCGCAAGATGTTTGTGTTCCTCGGCATCCGACCACGCCTGCAACCGTTTGTACTCCTCCTCAGTCAGCCGCAGGAACGAACCGTGCTGAGGTGCATCGACCCCCTCGATGTCGCGCGGCGAATGGAAATTGCGCAGATATTCATCGGCCTTGCAGATGCGGTAATGTTTCGGTCGGGAGGAATACTCGATATAAGCGACGCACCACGTCGAATCGCCCGTCAGCTGGAAAGCCGACACGCCTTCGCATTTTTTGTTGCCCTCGAAATCGACATAATCATCCTCGACGGGTTCGTTCCACGGGCCGTGCAGCGCAGGAGCCGTTGCCGTGAAAATGCCCGGACGTCCGCCCTCCTTCTTAATCATCATGTGATAGAGGCCATCGCTTGCGAGATAGTTGATGTCGGCATCGATGGTCGCATAGCCCCAATCGAACAACAGCCGCGGTTTGGTCAGCGTCGTGAATGATTCGTCGGCATAGGAGTAATACATCCGGTCGTATTCCTCCTCGGCAGGATTCAGCAGCGAGTAGTAAATCATATAGCCGCCCTTGCGGCCGTCAGGCCACACGTATTCCGGATTCCAGAAAATCTGCGGTGCCCAAACGCGGGCGACGGTCGCATAATTCTCGTACGGATCGGGCGATTCGGGGTCGGAGAAGATGGCCGGCCCCTCACGAAAATCGAACGTCGTCGACTCCCAATGAATGAGGTCGTCGCTGGTCAGCAGGTCGATGCCATAGTTGTACCATTGCTTGCTCTTGGCCACGCACATGTCGGTCGTGACCATCAGATAACCCGATCCGTCGTGCTTGCGGCAGATGTAGGCATCGCGCGTGCCGCCCTCGATACGGGCGACGCGGGCGGGACTGAAAATCGAATCGCCGCCGATCAAATCGTGGAAATGAAGTCCGTCGCGGCTCAAGGCATACGCCGTCCATTCGCCGCGGTCGCTCATGTGGCAATAGAGATAGCCGTAATCGCCTTTTACGAGATTCTGGGCCTGCGCACCGGAGACCAGCATCACCAACGCACACCAGCAGGCCGCCCGTTTGAAAAGATTCATCATCGGTTTTCGGTTGAATAGGTTGATCGGTTAAAGTTACGGATTTTTTCCGAATCCCCGACCGACGGCACCGGAATAAATCTTCGCCGCTCATTCGATTTATTCCGCCGTTTGTTTCGGCGTTCGACAAAAAAGCCGTAATTTAGCGAAACCATTCAACTTTCAACAAATGAAACGAAACATTCTGTCGGCACTCTGTCTGCTCGTCGCCACGAGCGTAGGTGCCCAATCGCTTCGGTTCGACTTCACGAACACGAAAAAGGTCCGCGAAGGCCATACGCGCATCACCGCCGCAGACCGCTACACGCCCGAACGCGGCTACGGCTACGATCTGCAATCCTCGCCCGAGGCGGGCAGCAAAGCACCATTCTTCTTCTCGGTCGACGTACCCGATGGCAACTACCTCGTGACTGCGGTCATCGGCAACCACCGTGCAGCGGGCGAAACGACCCTGCGCGGCGAATCACGCCGCCTTTTCTACGAAAACGTCCCGACGAAGCGGGGCGAACTGAAAATCTGCACATTTGTCATCAACAAACGCAACACGCGCATCTCCGACGATGAATCGGTGCGCATCAAGCCGCGCGAACGCCGCAAGCTCAACTGGGACGACAAACTGACCCTCGAATTCAACGGCACCGCACCTCAATTGGCCTACCTCACCATCGAGCGGGTCGACGACCGTCCGACGGTCTTTCTGTGCGGCAACTCGACCGTCGTCGACCAAGACAATGAACCATGGGCCAGCTGGGGACAGATGATTCCGCGTTTCTTCACGGATGAGGTATGTTTCGCCAACTATGCCGAATCAGGCGAACGCACCGATACGTTCATCAAGGCGGGACGACTGAAAAAACTCCTCACACAGATGAAACCCGGCGACTGGATTTTCATCGAGTTCGGCCATAACGACCAGAAACTCAAAGGCCCGGGCAAGGGCGCCTTTTATTCCTACATGAGTTCGCTCAAAGTATTCGTCGACGAAGCCCGCGCCCGTGGCGCCCACCCCGTGTTGGTGACGCCGACCTGCCGCCGCAGCTTCGACGAGGCAGGCCACATCCGCAACACCCACGAGGATTATCCCGAAGCGATGCGCTGGATGGCTTCCCGCGAGAACATCCCGCTCATCGAACTCAACGGCATGACCCGCACGCTCTACGAAGCGCTGGGCATCGAACAGTCGAAGCGCGCATTCGTCCACTACCCTGCCGGGACCTATCCCGGACAGACGCGCACGCTGGAAGACAACACCCATTTCAATCCCTACGGCGCCTACCAGATCGCCAAATGCGTCATCAAGGGGATGAAGCAGCTCGATCTGCCGCTCGTGCAACATCTGCGCAACGATTACACGGCCTACGACCCTGCGCATCCCGATGCAATCGACACATTCCGCTGGAACGACAGCCCCTTCACCGAAATCGAAAAACCCGACGGAAACTGATATCTCAATCGAATGAAACACATCCGTAAAACAACACTCGCCTGCCTGCTGACCTGCCTCGGCGGCATGCAGACCGAAGCGCAAAACACCACGAACACGCCCCGCAAGGCCAACCCGAAAACCGAAGTCGCCGCACCGATGGCCGACGTCAACCAAGTGGTCGACCTTACGCTCGACAGTCTCAATCTGGCCCGCACGGCCCGTCCCGAAGCCGGTTCGACGCGCAAGGGCGACCGTCCGGTGCTCTTCTTGGTCGGCAACTCGACGATGCGCACCGGCACCCTCGGCAACGGCAACAACGGCCAATGGGGCTGGGGTTATTTCGCCCATGAATATTTCGACGAGGAACGCATCTCGGTCGAGAACCACGCACTGGGTGGCACGAGCAGCCGCACGTTCTACAACCGGCTGTGGCCCGATGTCGTGAAAGGCATCCGCAAAGGCGACTGGGTAGTCATCGAACTGGGCCACAACGACAACGGACCCTATGACAGCGGCCGCGCACGCGCTTCGATTCCGGGCATCGGACGCGACAGTCTGCACGTCACCATTCAAGAAACAGGCGTCGAAGAGACCGTCTACACCTACGGCGAATACATGCGCCGCTTCATCCGCGATGTCAAGGCCCGCGGCGGACGACCGATTCTGGTCTCGCTCACCCCGCGCAATGCGTGGGTCGATGCCGACAGCACGCAGATCGTCCGCGTGAACGAAACATTCGGTCTGTGGGCCAAACAGGTCGCCAAAAAGGAACGTATCCCGTTCATCGACCTCAACGAAATCACCGCCACGAAGTTCGAACGCTTCGGCAAGGAGAAAGTCAAATACATGTTCTACCTCGACCGCATCCACACGAGCGAATTCGGTGCCCGCGTCAATGCCGAATCGTTCGCCGAGGGGGTTCGCAGCAGCAAAGGGCTCGGACTGGCCGCCTATCTGAAACCCATCGAGCCGGACATCGTCACGGGCGCCTCGCGCAAAGCGGGATGCCCCGTCGTGTTCGTTGTGGGCGACAGCACGGTGAAGAATGCCGACAATGACGAAGACGGCATGTGGGGTTGGGGCAGCGTCCTCGCAGAGTGGTTCGACCCCGCACGCATCACGGTCGAAAACCATGCGATGGCAGGCCGCAGCGCCCGCACGTTCCTCGACGAAGGCCGCTGGGACAAGGTTTACAATGCACTGCGTCCGGGCGATTTCGTACTGATTCAGTTCGGCCACAACGACGCCGGAGCCATCAACACGGGCAAAGCCCGCGCCGAGCTGCCGGGTTCGGGTTACGAGAGCCGCGTATTCAAAATGGAAAAGACGGGCAAATACCAAGTCGTCTACACCTACGGCTGGTACCTACGCAAATTCATCATGGACGTCCTCGAAAAAGGTGCGACACCCATCGTGCTGAGCCATACGCCACGCAACAAGTGGGACAACGGCAGCATCGAACGCAACACCGATTCATTCGGTCGCTGGACACGCGAGGCCGCCGAGCAGGCAGGTGCTTACTTCATCGATCTGAACCGCATCACGGGCGACAAACTCGAGGCCATCGGACTGGACGAAGGGCTGCGCAAAGTGAATGCCTACTTCAACCGCGACCACACCCACACTTCGAAAGAGGGCGCCCGACTGAATGCCGCCGGTATCGCCGAGGGACTTCATGAAGCGGATTGTCCGCTCAAGAACTATTTATCGAACCACCCCTGACGGCACCAGCGGAAAACGCTTCGCACTTTCCATAAACCAACGCACCATGAACTTGTCCGTACGATTCATTCTTTTCTCCGCTCTGCTTGCAATGCCGATTTTCGCAACCGCCGCAGACGAGCGCAGTCCGCAACACCCCGCACCCGTCTGCTCGCCCGTACTGTTCGGCGAAGCAGAACCGTTCAACGACGGCTGGAAATTCACCTTATCCGACCCCACCGATGCCGCGTCACCGGAATTCGACGACAGCCGCTGGCGCCAACTCGACCTGCCGCACGACTGGTCGGTCGAAGGCGATCTGTCGCCCTCGCTGGCGAGTTGCACGGGCTATCTGCCCGGAGGCATCGGCTGGTACCGCACACTTATCAATAGCCGTCATCTTGCTAATCATGGTGGGAGAGGAGACGGAAAAAGAACCGGAAAAGAAAAATATTATCTCTATTTCGAGGGGGTCTACAACCGCAGCGAAGTCTATCTGAACGGCCATCTGTTGGGCAAACGTCCCAATGGCTACGCTTCATTCTGCTACGACCTGACCCCCTATCTGCACGAAGGCGACAACGTGCTGGCCGTACGGGTCGACCACAGCCGCTATGCCGATTCGCGCTGGTACACCGGTTCGGGCATCTATCGCAATGTCTGGCTCGTCCGTGCGCCCGAAACGCATTTGGCCCAGTGGGGCACGACCTACCGGCTGACCGCCATCGATGCCAGCACGGCCTGCATCGAAGTAGAGAGCACCATCGAACGCCCGACGCAACAGACCTCCACCCCGACGGCGACCCACAACTCCGCAACGGCCGACCGACCGCTGCAACTGGCTATCACCATTTACGACCGCGACAACCGGCCCGTCGCCCGCAAACGCGTGCGTGTCGCCGCCACGCAAACGAAAATCACCGCACCGCTGACCATCCCGAAGCCGCACCGCTGGGAGCTCACCGACCCCTATCTCTACACGATGCAGGTCGACCTGCTCGACGGCGGCAAACGCATCGACAGATGCCGCACCCGCATCGGACTGCGCACATTGGAATTCGATGCCGACAAGGGATTCGCACTCAATGGCCGATGGATGAAAGTCAAAGGCGTCTGCCTGCACCACGATGCAGGCACGCTGGGCGCCGCCGTGCCGCCCGAAGTGTGGCGCAGGCGCCTCGAAAACCTCAAAGCAATCGGTGTCAATGCTATCCGCATGAGCCATAACCCGCAGGCGCCCGCTCTCTACGACCTCTGCGACGAATTGGGGCTACTGGTGATGGACGAAGCCTCGGACGAATGGGAGTTCCCGAAACGCAAGTGGCTCACGGGCTGGAACGACGGCACCCCGGGCTACGACGGCACCTACGACTTCTTCGAGGAGTGGATCGACCGCGACGTGGCCGACATGGTGCGCCGCGACCGCAACCACCCGAGTATCTTCCTGTGGTCGATCGGCAACGAGGTCGACTATCCGAACGATCCCTATTCGCATCCGGTGCTCGACTCCATCCGCATCACCCAAAAGAATTACCGCGGTTACAATCCCGACGCACCCGATGCGCGCCGCATCGGAAAAATCGCCGAACGGCTCGTCCGCGTCGTCAAGTCGCACGACACCTCGCGCCCGACAACCGGCGCGATGGCCGGCGTGGCGATGAGCAACGCAACCTCCTACCCCGATGCCATCGACGTCTGCGGCTACAACTACACCGAAAACCGCTACGACCTCGACCACGCGACCTACCCCCACCGCATCATCTACGGCAGCGAGAACCGCTCGGACTACGGTGCATGGCGCGCCGTATGCGACCGCAATTTCATCTTCGGCCAGTTCATCTGGACGGGCATCGACTACCTCGGCGAATCGCGCAGTTGGCCGTCGCGCGGATTCTACTCCGGACTGCTCGACTTCGGCGGTTTCGTCAAGCCCCGCGGCCACTTCCGCGCCTCGCTTTGGAGCGACCGCCCCGTCACCTACATCGGCACCTACCCCGCGGACGACAAACCCTTGTCCATCGATGCGTGGGACATTTGGAACTACGACGCGGGCGACACCATCCGCGTGGTCTGCTACACCAATGCCCCGCAGGCCCGTCTGCTGCTCGACGGAGCGCCGTTCGGCGAAACGAAACCTTACGACGACCGGACCGGCATCATCCATTGGGATGTTCCCTATCGCGCCGGAGAACTGCGCGCCGAGGGGCTCGATGCTGAAGGAAAAGTGCTGTCCGACTATACGATCGTCTCGTCGGACGTGCCCCGTGCGCTGCGGGTCGAGGCCGACAAACAAGTGCTGTCGGCCGACAAGGAGACCGTACATCTTTGTGTCGAAGTGGTCGATGCAGAGGGGCGTCCCGTGCGGCTCGGCGACAACGAAATCACGTGCGAAATCACCGGGCCCGCGCGACTGCTGGGGCTCGAAAACGCGAACAACAGCGACATGACCGACTACACGGACAACCGCCACCGCGCCTACCACGGACGGCTGCTGGCCTATGTCCGGACGACGGGCGAAGCAGGCGACATCACGGTACGTTTCACCTCGCCGCTGCTCAAAGGATGCCGCATCAACCTGCGAGCAAAATAATAAAAACGGACATCATGAAAAGCTACATCTTACGAAGCATCTGCATCTTGGCATTGGCCGCAGTGCCGCTTACCGTCTCGGCACAGCGCACAGAGACCTACCTGAAAAAAGGCTGGAAATTCACCCGCAGCGAAGCCACCGAACAGACCCGCTGGCAGGAGGTCGACATCCCGCACGACTGGGCCATCTACCTGTCTCTTATACACATCT
>RYWP01000037.1 GCA_003979135.1 Alistipes sp. | reverse complement strand
GTACGGGCCACCATGCGACGACATGGATGATGGCGCGCGAACTGCTCGACCTGCCGGTGACGGGACGCTGCGGGCTGGATTTGGGCAGCGGAACGGGTGTGCTGGCCATTGTGGCGGCGAAATGCGGTGCGGCGCATGTCGATGCGGTCGACATCGACGATTGGGCCGAGGCGAGCTGCCGCGAAAATGCTGCGCTGAACGGTGTGGCGGAGTGTGTCGAACCGATTCTGGGCGATGTCGGACGAGTGGCGGGCCGGAGCTATGATTTCGTCGTGGCGAATATCAACCGCAATATCCTGCTGGCGGCGCTGCCCGTTGTGGCTGAATCGCTCGTACGAGGCGGCGAACTGCTGATGAGCGGATTTTTGGAGGAGGATGTGCCGGTGCTGGTGCGTGCGGCCGAAGACCGAGGGCTGCGTCTCGTGGCGGTGCGTTCGCGCGAGGAGTGGCGGATGATTCGGATGAAAAAATGAAAGTATATAAGGGGCGGGGAGTGGTGCTCCACACGCTCAAATACGGCGATTCGTCGATGATCGTCTATCTGTTGACCGATGTCGGCGGACGGCGCAGCTACATGGTGCAGGGCGTCCGCAGTCGCACGGGTCGCGGATCGAAGCTGGCGCTGTTCCAACCTGCCTTTCCGGTCGAATTCGAAGGACTGGAGTCCACCCGTATGGAGATGCACCGTTTCAAGGAGGTGCGGGCCGGATTTCCGCTGCGGAATGTGCCGTTCGATGTCCGAAAATCGACCATCGCGCTTTTTATGGCAGAGGTTTTGTATCGTTTGGTGCGGGAGAGCGAACCGAACGAAGCACTCTTCGGATTCGTATGGAACAGCGTCGGGGCGCTCGATGCGATGACCGATGGAGTGGCCGATTTCCATCTGTGGTTCTTGGCCAATCTGAGCCGCTACTTGGGATTCTGTCCGGGCAACGACTACGAGGCTGGGGCGTGGTTCGACATACACGAAGGCCTCTATACTCCTATACGACCGACGCACACTGGCTGCATGACGCAGGAATGCACCCGCATACTGGGCGAAATGGTGGGCCGCGATGTACGTGAACTCGGCTCGATGGGGCTGAACCGCATGCAACGGGTCGAGTTTCTGAACGCGATGCTGGTCTATTTCGGCTATCATCTCGATGCGGTTGCTTCCGTCCAATCGGTTCGTATCCTCCGCGAAGTTTTTTAGCAAAGACTGCGCATAATGCTTACGACCGTGGGTGGCGAGTTGACCGCCTTTTAATTAATAAAAGCGGTTCTCCATGCGGTGTAGGGGCTGCATTTGATTGAGTAACGATGACCATGAAACGCAAAACGATACTATCGGTAACCGCTGTGGTGGCTCTCTGTCTGTTGGGAGCGTGGGCCGTCCGGACGCAGGAACGGCGACCGCAGGATGTTACGCTGACGCAACCGGACCGGCCGGAATCCGGGTTCGGTACGGATTTCCGACTGCCCGATTCGCTGGCTGCGCGATGGTCGGAGTGGCCCGAACGACCGGAGTGGATGGGGCCGGAAGAAGCTGCTTCCGAGGATATGACCGTCCGTCCGGCGGTTCCGATGACTTCGGTGATCGTCGTGCAACGGGAACATCTGCCGGTAAATACAATGGTTCTCAATAACAATACGCTGCGTATCGGCCGCTATGTCATTCTTTCGAACGGGCAGGCCGAAAACTGGGGCGGCTATCCGGCCGGTTATCAGGATGCCCGGACGATTTCACTGCCGATACCCTGAATTATAAGTATTTTTACCTATTGCAACGGTCGTTTTTCTTCCGAACTTTGCTAAATCCCGATGACCGGAAACAAATCCGACTTAGAATAAAAAAGAATGAAATCGCTCGTTACTCTGCTGTGCTTGTCGGCGGTGCTTTCCGGCCAAGCCCGAACCCGAACCGATGCCCCGTCGCTCCCCGTTCCGCAACCGGCCGATACCGCGACGATGGCGGAACTCGCGGCCAAAGTCGAACTTCTCGAACGTCGACAGACGACGTGGGACAAGATCGTCGCCCGTCTGCCGCATGTTTCGGGCTATATCCAGCTCCGCTATCAGTGGAATGATGCGGATCACTCGTCGTTCACGGTGCGTCGAGCCCGTTTGGCACTGCATGGCGACATCGCGAAAAAAATTGACTACCGGTTGCAGGTGGAGTTCGCCTCGAAAGTGCAGATTGTCGATGCCTATGTGCAGTATAAGCCTTTCCGGCAGCTGAACGTGAAAGTCGGACAATACAAGATTCCCTTCACCATTGAAAATACTGATTACGCACCTTTGAAGTTCGAGTTCATCGACTATCCGATGGCTTTGCGCAAGCTGATGGGATTCAATGAGGTCGTCGGAGGCGAAACGCTCGCTGCGACGGGCCGCGACATGGGTGTGACTCTCTATGGCGGATTCGGCGAACGCGACGGCTACGACCTCGTGCATTACGATTTCGGCGTATTCAACGGTTCGGGCATCAACAAGGGTGACGAGAATCGCACGAAAGACATTGCAGCCCGTCTGTCTGTCAGACCGGTGGCGGGACTGACCCTTTCGGGGTCGTACTACTGGGGCGAATACGGCAAAGCCTATCTCAAACGGCAACGCTATGCCGTAGGAGCCTGCTATGACCGAGGACCGATAGTCGTGCGCAGCGAATGGGTCGGCGGAACGACGGGCATCGCAGCTACGGAAACGACCCCGCGGAACGATCTGCACAGCGACGGCTGGTATGCGATGGTCGGCTGGCGGGCGACACGGACTTTGGTGCCCGTGGCCCGCTACGAGAGTTTCTATGCGGACAGCGACGTCCGTTCGGATACGCGCCAGACAAACTATACGGTAGGACTGGTATGGCAACCGTTCGAACAACTGCGCTGCCAATTCAACTATACCTATGAAAATTATGCGACCCCGACTATCGGCGACAAAAACGTCGTCTCGGTGATGCTGACAGGGGCGTTCTGATAAAAAGGGGCCCTGAGGAATGTTCCTCAGGGCCCTCTCTCATTCGATTATTTTTCGACCTGTCCGACGATGCGCCGCCGGACGTAACGGCGCATCCATCGGAACAACGGCCCTTCGGAAATCTGTGCCGCGTTTTCAAGAAACGACCAGAATTCCACGCCGCAGGTGAATCCTGTGAAAAGCCGTGCGGCGTTCAGTTGCAGGAAGTCGAGCACATACCGGTCGATGAACCATGCCATGACGATGGCCGTGAGCGTCAACGTCAGTTTGACCACCGTCTGCCAAGCCTTGTGGCTTTCGAAGTACCACGGATGGCCCGCACGCAGGGTCATGGCGCGGTCGGCGGCGACACCCGTCACGAAATCGATGCCGATAAAGAGGATCGTACATCCGATCAACGGTGCAACAGGCGCGAAAAAGGCGGCGATGCCGACCGCCGTTCCGCTAAGGAATCTGTACCAGCTTTCCATCCAACGAACAGCGTTTGAGTACGTTTTGTTTCGGGTCGTATTCCGGAAAATCCTTCGGATAGAGCTCCAGCCGGTCGACGGCCCGTTGCAACAGCATCCGGGCTTCGGTGCGCAACGAGCGGTATTGTTCGCGGCGGGCCTCCTCGGTCGCAGGGGTCGTGCCATCGAGTTTGGGGGCCGTCGTGCCGCTCCGTCCGGTGCGGATGTCGAGCCGCGGCTGGATCATCAGACGGGTGAAGAGCGCCAACGGAGCCGCCAGATAGTGGTCGATGAACGAACGGTCGTTTTTGGTCATCAGCCGCTCGTAGAACGAGGCTCCGATGACCGGTATCAGATAACGTTGCGCGGCGGCCGCGATGTCGGCTTCGGTCACGGCCTCGGGCGGCAGGCAGGCGTCCGGCGGAAAGGCCAGCTGGACGACCTGCGTAGGTGAAATGAGCGTGTTCATGAATCAATCGATGCTTTTGATGTTGTACTTCGTGATTTCCGACAGGAAAGCCTGTTGGCGTTCGTCGTCGGGGTCGTAGTCGAGCCCGTCGGCCTTGCGGGCCTCCCAAACGCGCATGTAGATGGGTTTCGAGCGGGTCGGCGGACGGTTCACTACCTGCAACGACGCCGCGTCGATGCCCATGACGGTGCCCAACACCGAACGGATCGGTTCGAGCAGGTCGGCCTGTTCGGCCAGAATCACCGTGTTGAGGGCGATTTCGTATTCGTGGAGGATGCGTTCGGCGTTGAAGCCTGAGGCGTAGTCCAGTCCACTCAGCGTGCGGAACCATGAATGGGCCACCACGATGTCGCCCGTGGCCTGTTCGTGTAGCGCCTGCCAGTCGCCCTCGTTCTGCGAAGCGATGGGGATGAAACGCGAATGGTCGTTCTCATCGCCGCCGTCGCGGATGACGAACATCACCTGCCCGGGATTGCCCGCGAATTTGCGCTCGGCCATCCGTACGATGCGTTCGGCTTCGGCCTCGTTGTCGACGCTCGAATCGAGCAGCATCACGCCCGAAAGCTGGAACGAATTGTCGAGCCGCGAGATATTCCAACGGTCGGTCTTGTAGGCGATGGCCGAGACGCCGAATCCGGCGATGTAGGGCGGAACGCCGTAGTGGGTGTAGGTAGGTTCGTAGTCCTTGTAGTGGATGATGGAGCGCAGCGAGCCGTCGGGCTGTTCTTCGAAATGCGGATAAAGCGGCAGCGAACGCGCTTCCGACGGACGGAACGCGGCCCAGTTGTGATGGAGCAGGACGTGCTCCGAATCGCGTGCGACACGGCAGCGCGACGCATCCTGATGGTAAAGCGACAAGAAAGTGTGCCCGGTGTCGGTGACGAGCTCCAGAAAGGCGTTGCCGAAAAGCGCTTTGTCGAGTGCCAGTTTGTTGAGCACCTGACGCAGGCTTTCGTTCTGGCCGTTGACCTCGCGGATGAAGGTCGCCAGACGGGGCTGCTGTACTTCGTTGCAGGTGAATCCCTTGCCCGAGATGTAGTCGGCTTTGTCGTTGATGATGCGGCGGTGGGTCGTCGAGCGGCGGGCCATCTGCGCCAAGGCCTCGGGAAAGAGGTTGTCATCGCCCCAGCGCCAGAACCGGTCGTTTTCGACCCGTTGCGTGCCGAGAGTCATGTAGGATTCGCTTCGGTCGGTGATGGCGATCGCACTTGTTTTTGGTTTGTTCATGGGAGTTTTTATTAGAGGAAAGCAGCTGTTAATAAAAAAGCAGCAGCAGACGGGTGCTGCTGCGGGTGCAACAAGTGCGGGATTTTAGGACTGCTTGGTCGCGTAGAGGACGAGCCGGTTGTCGAGGATCGTGCAGCCGGCCATGAAGACGGCTCGCTGACGGTTCTCCATCTCGTCGGGGTTGTACCACATGCGGACCTCGTTGCCCGGGAAGTCGGCCGTGTTGACCGCCAGTACGAGGTTGCGACGGTCGGTCAGGAAACAGAACGACTTGTCGAACGACGTGGCGTTGAGGTAACCGCCCAAGTGGACGTCGATGATCGGAATGCCGTGGTAAGCCAGTCCCGAATGGCCGTTGACTTCGCCCGAGTAGGCTGCTTCGACTCCTTTCTGATCGAGATATTTTTCGTAGAGCCGGTAGATGTCCGACGTGACGAAGAAGGCGAGTTGACCTTCGGGTTTCGCGTCCTGCAATTGGCCGGAGGCGTGCAGCCACAGGTTGTCGAAAATCTTGATCGATGAGGCCGGATTTTCGAGTTCGGATTCGGTGTAGGTGGCGTTGAAGATGCTTTCGTCGTCGAGGCCGTTCTGGATGCTTTTCAGGAAGCCGTCGAAGGTGTTGAATCCCGTCGTGGCGTCGCTGTCGCCGACCCACATCGTGGCACGGATGTTTTCGGCCAGCGTCTGTTTGAAGAGGGCGGTTTCGGCCGCTTCGAGCTGTGTGCCCGAGAGGTCGTCCATGTTGACTTCGGGGCTGGAGACGATCTTCTCGTAAACCATCGAGAAGTAGTCGGATGCCGCGAAGCCCAGCTCGGCTTTCACGCGCTTCATGTCGATGATTTTCTGCGTTTTCAACGAATGTTTTCCGCCGCTCCAGCCGGTCGAGTCGTATTTGTGCAGGATGTTGTTCTGTCCGTTCCACAGTTGCACGGTCGTGGGTGTCGGCATGTTGTAGAGGACGCGCACGCCCAAGTCGATCGCCGACGGACCGGTCAGCATGGGACGGAAGAAGATCTGCTCGAGATCGGTGCCGGTGTACTGTTTGGCATTTTCCAAGTAACTCATGTTTTTTGTTTTTTAAGAATGGATTATTTGTTGAGGATGGCCGGAATTCGGCCGGTGTTTTTCGGGGTGTTTCGTTCCGCACGGTCGGCGGACGGTGCCGATCACGTTCAGTTCTGGAAACATTTCACGTCTTCGGCGTAGGCACGTTCGTTGGCCGTGCGGAGTGTTTCGCCGTGGGACGGGTCTTCGCGTTGCAGGGTCGTCGTCGGACCGAATTGCGCTCGGGCTTCGGCGGCGGCAAGTTGCGAGCGGCGCTGCAACTCCTCGCGAGTCTCTTCGTCGAAGTGGAGTACGTTGCGGTCTGCGGGCATCTCCTGCGGGTCGAACGTCTCTTTCCGACCGAGGCCCATGTTTGCGAGCAGCCGTTTCCAGCCACGGATGCGGGGGTGTTCCGTGCAGTTTTCGACCGATTGTTCCGTCGCGTCGACGATGCGGTCGGCCAAACCGGCCGCGATGGTTTCATCGGGCGAGAGCCAGCGTCCGTTGCCGTGGTTCTCGGCCATAAGCGCCTCGAACTCCTCGACGGGACGGCCCGAACGGTTGGCGTAGATGTCGGCGATGCGGGCGTCGGTCTGACGGAGCAATTCGATGCGGCTTTCGAGGTCGGCGGCGTTGCCCTCGGTGGCGCATACGGCGTTGTGAATCAGGTAGAGCGCATTGGCCGACAGTTCGCGGCAACCCTCCGTCGCCGCTTGGGCGATAATCGTGGCAGCCGAGGCCGTGTAGCCGTAGCAGCGGGTCGTGATGCGGGCATCGAGCGTGCGGAGCGCATCGTGGATCAGCAGGGCGTCGTTGACGTCGCCTCCGGTGGAACGGATGTTAACTATCACCTCCGGTGCCTTGATCTCCGCGATACGACGCAGGGCCTCGCGGAATTTTTCGTAGGTGGCGACCCGCTCCTCGGGAACCTCGAACTGCCACTCTTCGGGCACACCGATGGTTCCTTCGACGTCGATATGGCACGCTTCGGCCGAATCGACGATTTGGATTTCGGATTTCATCATGATGATTGGTTTTAGGAAAATTGGGGAATCGGGGCCGGTGCCCCGAGGAAGCCGCACACGGCGGTGCGGGCGGAATCAGAGGGCCCGAAGCTGTTTGTAGAAGGCGTTACGCGCCTTTTCGTAGGAGCAGCAGAATTGCTCGGCGGTTTGTTCGAGTGCTTCGCAGCGGTGGATTCCGGCCCGCTCCGCACGGCGGACTTCGTTGTAGATGGCCTGACGTTCGCAGGCCCGGATGTCGACGAGACCCGCCGTCATCAGTTTTTCGATTGCCTCGCGGGGCGGCAGGTTGCCGATGGTGTCGAGCAACACCTCGGCGAATCGGTTTTCGATCTGTTTTTTCATTTTTTATTAAAACCTGCGCATAATATTTACGGTCGTGGGGAGCCTATGCGCCGTTTTCACAAGCGGTCGAACGTACAGCGCATTGCGTGGGCGTCGGGGTCATAGGATTCGATGCGGGCAAGGGTGGTGCGGACGATGCCTTGCCCTGTGTCAATGCGGAATACCGAACGGATTTCCGCTGCGCCCGTATTCGGTGCGAAAAGGGCTTCATATTCGTCGGGGGCGACGCGTAGCGTCAGCGTGATGCGTTCCAACGAGCCCTCGCGGGCGGCTTGTTGGCGATAGAAGCGGTTCAGTCCTTCGATTCCGTCGCGGTCTTCGAAGCAGAGCGTGAAGCCCGCCGTCGTGTCGTCGCCTGCGAAGTGGAACGCTGCCAGCGGATAACCTGTGCCGTTCGACGGATAGCCCCAACGTTCGCCCTCCGGCAGCGGATGGACGCCCGCATAGCTCACGATGCGGGGTGCGAGGGCCGCCTCGTCTTGGGTGGGGTCGTCGCGGTCGCCCAGTTGGAGCAGCAGCGCCGAGGGGGCGCTCAGATAGTGGCCCGAGGAACTGAGCGTCGGGGCGAACAGCGGATTGCGTAGCGTTTGCTCGCCTGCGAGCGTCGCTTTCGATGCGGCGTCGTGGCTCCATGCTCCGAACTCTTCGTTCATGGCGCTTTCGAACCGTTTCACGGGGCCGTCGCCCTCGCGGTAACACCACGTGCGTCGTTCGTGGATTTCGGGCGCGATGTCCTTGCGGACGATGGGTTGCAGAAAGTCGGTGCGGTTGGTCCAATCGACCTCGGGCCCGGCTCCGTAGAAGTCGTCGGCCGGTTCGATGTAGACGGTTCGGGTTGCCTCCTCGGTGTAGAATCGCAGGTTGAACAGGTGTGCCACGGCTCGCAGCAGTTCCGCCTGACGGATGCGCAGTTGGGCCACGTCGCTGAAATCGAGGTTCGAACCGAATCCGGGCCCTGTGCGGAAGAGCGGTTGTAGCGAACATTCCTTGTGCAGCGTCAGCGACATGCCTGCTTCGGCGCCGAAGAAATAAATCGTCTGGAAATATTTCGGTGAGGTCGGTGTTACGGTTTCCGAGGCTGTTGCGACACGGATTTCGACCGTTGTCTGCCCTGTTTCGCCGATGTGGCCGTCGTAGAGGGCCCAGTCGCCTGTGTAGGGCACCCAGCTTGCTCCATCGGCGATATAGAGCACCGGATTGGCGGGCGTGCCTGTCGTCGGGGTGGTTGTTTGGGTCGAACGGGTTGCGAAATCGAGCCATGTGACCTCCGATGCGCCCTCGTGGTAGGTCAGTCGGTAACGGTTGCCCGCTGTGTGGTCGAAGACGATGACGCGATAGGTATAGTTCGGATTCAGCTGGTTGCGGCGGTCGACGTAGCGGTTTGCCAGCGCGAAACGCATCTCAGACCCCGGGCCGAGGTAGACCGAGTCGAATCCTTTCAGCCGTGTGCGACTTTCGATGCGGTGGTCGGTGGTGTAGCGCAGGTAGTATTCGAATCCGACATTGACACTTGTCGGTGGCACGAAAGCGATTTTGCCGTTTTCCATCCGGAAGCATCCGCCGTTGTTGGCCAGTTCCGGAATCGGTTGGCCGTCGGCATCGAGCGTCTGAGGAGTGGCCGTCTCGACGATGTTGCCTACTGTGTTGTAGATTGCCGTCGGGTCGGCATAGACGCGGCCGGTCGGGCTGGCCTGTGCCGTCACGGGGGCCAAGCGGCGGGCATAGAATCCCATGCGGGCCGCAGCTGCCGTCGTGTCGTGCGATGCGTAAGCGCCGCTCATGTAGAGCGATCGGAAGAAATCCGATTGCAGGAACCGGCTTTCGATGCGGTATCCCGCTTTTTCGAAAATGGCCGAAAGAAGCGTTCCGATGTGCAGGAAAGGTCGGTAATCGTCGACCGAAAGCATCCGTTCGACCGGCAGCAGATCCGTGGGATTGCTTGCGCGTGGATATTCGTCGCGGTGCACCGGAAAGAAACGTACGGGCGTGTCGTCCGTCCAACTGTCGAGGATGGTCGTGGGGGTCAGCGATGCTTGGTAGTCGACTGCGAGCGTGTTGAATTGGGCGAGTGCGGCTTGTTGCGCCCAATAGGCTCCGCCGTCGCGCAGTTCGAAGACGTATTCCGTCTCCGATGTCGAGAGCAGCCGTGCCGTACCTGCGAAGAGCAGGGCTCCGTCGGCTGTGATTTCGGCCGTGTGGATCGTCTCGTTGAATCGTGCTGCAGTGTACGGGTCGCGGGCGAAGCAGACAACGGCATCGTTTGCGTCGGTTATGGGAAGCGTCACTTTCAGCGACCGGCCCACGCGGCAGGTATCCACATCGGCCAGCGTGGTGGCATCGTACTTCGGGAGCTCCGGCAGTCGGTCGCCGAGGTCGCAACGGTGGTGGTCGATGGTCAGTTCCATGGCAGACGGGATTGGGTTTTCGGACGGATGATGATTTCGATGTAGCTCATTGTGTCATAGTGATGGAAGACGGCACGGTCGCTGACAACCTCCACCGGTGTGTAGCGTTCACCCTCGACGATCCATACTTCCGGCGTGTAGACCAGTTCCGACAGCGCTTCGAGCACTTCGCGGGTTTCGAGTGCCGAGCGCAGTTTGCGGCGTTGTTCGCAGGACGTTCGGGCTGTGTAGCCGTTCGGGCCGTAGGCTTCGTGTCTCGTTGCTTCGATGCCCGCTGTCAGTTCGATCGGGAACGAGTAGTGCTCGAGGGAGCCGCATCGGCTGCGCCATGCTAACCGGACAGCCCCTTGTACGGGTTTCATGATGGCGTAGCTCACTTTGCCGCACGGGCCCGCATCGACCGAGATTCGGTTTGCATGCGGAAAATCGGCGGTGTTGAGCCGGAAAATATGCAAACCTCCCGACGGAATGACATGGGTCTCGGTCGTGACATGCGGGCCGTATTCGATGCCGACCGTAATTTCCTGTTGACCGTCGGTAAGCAGCGAGAGCTCCTCGCAGGCGCCTTCGGAAATCAGTCGTACGAGGGGCATGGAGGTGAGTAGTGCCGGTGCAGTGCATTTTTCGTCCGAGGGCAGGAAATAGCGGAGCGGCGCTGTGACGGTCTGCTTCGTGACGGACGAAGTGACTTGTACAACGGCCGGTGCGACACGGCGGGCACCGCCGTAGATGCCCGTGTGGCCTGCGACCGGTGTGAACCGGAGAGCACGTCGGAGATAGGGCGCGATGTCGAATTCGGCGGATGTGACGTTCGAAAAACGTTTGGCTCCGTAGAGTTCGGTCAGCGTGTTGTCGATGATGCGGACATCGAAATCGGTGGTTGCGTCGGCTTCGACCGCATAGGTCAGAGGTCCGCCGAGCGGTGCGTACGGATTGGGGATTTGGGTAAACTGCATGTTTATGGAAACGATGGTTTGGTTCGGTTGAAAAATCTGTCGACAGTTGTTGATAACCGATGATAACTTTTCACAACCGCTTGGATGAACGCATCGTGCGATTGTTGATAAATCGAACGCTCGAAAGATAGGTGTGTGGATTTCCCGCAGTGCTTGCCGGACGTGGCGGTGAAACGGGATGTGCGATTGTCGTGATGCAAATATATAATCGCCGAACCCCCTTTGTCAAGAGTTCGGCACGTTTTTTCCATGATTTGTGGAAAAATTTCCGTTTTTTGCTTACCTTTGCACTATTGAACCAATTTTTTCAAACGTATGGATGATGGTCATAGTTCCGCGTATAGCTGTTGCACCCGTGAGCGGTGCGGCACCCGTCGTCCGCGACGTTTGTAAATCGGACTTCGGCACGCATTTCGTGCGGATGCGTGCGCACATCGATTTTCTTTACGGCAATCAGAAAGACAAGGCATCCGAGAAGTACTGGGATGCAGGGTTGAAAGCGGCCTTGCGGGCCAATCCCGGCTGAAGAGGTTGACAGCGGTTGCATCGGCGCAGCCGCCCATCTCGCACAGTCAACGGATTCGGGTACTTAATAGCGAGCCAACTTTCATGATTACCATTTATCTCAAGCAATACAACAAAATCATCCGGAATGCCGACACGAAGCTCTTCGACGATTTGGGCTACGACGATATTCTGTGGATCGACATGTTGGAGCCGACCGTCAAGGAGCAGAAAGCCGTGGAGAATTTCATGGAGATCAGTCTCCAGACCAAACAGCAGGTCGAGGAGATCGAGTCGACGTCGAAATACTCCGAGACGGAAAACACGATCATCTCCAATGCTAATTTTTTCATTCCGACGGGCGATTCGTTCATCGTCGAGCCTGTGTCGTTCATCATTTCGAACGAGGGCGTGCTGGTCTCCGTGCGCAACGCCGAGTTCCGCACATTCCGCGAGACGGAGAAACGGTTGCAGATGAATTACCGCAGTTATTCGACCGGCTACCACCTCTTCATTTCGTTGTTGGAGGTCCGTATCGACTTCGACGCCGACCTCGTGGAGTTCGTCTCCAAGCAGGTCGCTGCGCTTTCGAAGGCGATCAATTCCGAGGATACCATCGACAAGAACGTCCTGCACCGCATCAGCGCCTTGCAGGAGAGTACGATGTTGTTGCGTGAGAATATTTTCGACCGGCAGCGCGTTTTGTCGGGCATTCTGCGTTCGGAGCGCTTTCCCAACGATATTTATCCGCGGTTGCAGTTGATGATCAAGGACGTCAATTCGCTTATCAATCACGCCGATTTCAGTTTCCAGCGTTTGGATTACATTCAGGATGCCGCTTTGGGTCTCATCAACATCGAGCAGAACGAAATCGTCAAGATTTTTTCCGTGGCGGCCGTCATTTTCCTGCCCGCGACGCTCATCGCCTCTATTTATGGTATGAACTTCAAGGCGATGCCCGAATTGGACTGGTCGTGGACCTTGCCCAACGGATGGACGATACCTGTCGGATACTTGTTCGCTATCGGTCTGATGATTTTCTGTTCCGGTCTGACGATTTGGTACTTCCGGTACAAGAAATGGCTGTGAGATTTTCGGACGGATTTGGCGATTAGTTTGCTTGTATTAAAAATAGCATGTCGTGGCAACGTCGCGATAAGATGGGGCGAACGGGCTCAGTCAGTTCCGATTCTGTTGAAACATTTTCCGATATTGTGATGGCGGTACTCCTGTATTTTTCGTAAACACTCTTACGAAATGCGGCAGGTCGTTGAATCCGACCGTATAGCAAATTTCCGACACTCTTTTTTGCGAATGCTTCAGCAAATCGCAAGCCGTGTTCAGACGGTATTGTGTGACGAACTGCGAAAATGTCATCCCCTTGCACCGCTTGAAATAAGAACAGAACGCCGAACGATTCATGCCCACTTCCGCTGCAATATCATCCAGTGCAATGGAATGAACATAGTGCTTCATCACGTATGCGCAAATCTGCTGCATACGTCGCACGTCTTTCTCGATGCGCATCGGCTTCCCTGCAAATATATGGTCGGACGAGATAAAAATGACAGGTAGCAGCCGGAACATCGCACTTAAACGTCCCAGTTCGTCCATTCCGTTTATTTCGGATAATACCTTGCGTATTGTCCGTGAGCTCGCCGGCCCGAACTTCAACGCATCAGTCGGAAACATCACGCCCGCCAGTCTGTTCCGCAATTCGGGAAATACGTCCATGCACCGCTCCACCAACGAATGACTGAAAGCCACCATCAGGTAACGAACACAACCGTCCTCGTCCACACTATCGGCTGCGTATTCCCAGCGATGAAGCATCGACGGAGGAATCAACGCCACATCGCCCGCCGCAAAAGGCTGTAAGGTGTCACCTGCCATTCGGTTGCCCCGTCCATGAACAACATAATATAACTCCCATGCGTCATGCCGATGGAGTTTGGCTTCGAGGCTCGGCTCCACGCGCTGGTCGATGAAGAAAAACGAATGATTTTCCACTTCGGGCAGTTCGTATGGTATGGCTGTATCTTCCATAAATAATTGCTTTAATTGAATTAGTCAAGACTTAATCTGACAGTTACGTATAAAAAGAACAAATTTGTAAC
>RYWP01000036.1 GCA_003979135.1 Alistipes sp. | reverse complement strand
CTCTTATCTCGGAGGCCGTTCGGTGGTCGGCGCGGAACCGCTTTTCACGTTCAAAATCGGCTCCGACGACGGCGGGGCGAACCCCTCGGCGAAAGCGGTGACGATGGCTCCCACAAATGCCGGCAAGGAGTTTATCAAGAAACTGATGCTCCAGACAGAAGAACATAAAGACGACTATTCGATTTACAATCGCGACAACATCGCCGGCTGGTTCGATATCTTCAAAGGGCTCTACATCAAACCGGCGGACAGCGACGCGACGACGATGCAAGGCACAAAAGAGACGAAAGGCACGGTATATGCGACGGATCTGACGGTTTCGGGATTCTCGGTCTACGGACGCAACCGCGTAAAAGAGGACCCTACGCTTATCAAGGATACCATCGGCATGGTCTATTACTTCAAAGACTCGGGACTGACCGACTGCGGCAATGTTTCGATCAACCGCATCGCACACGACTACGACAATTCGAAAATCGACATTGCCGAAGCACGCGCCTACAATCCCGACGGACAACCGAACACGAACCGGCCGGAAATGTCGCAGGTCTATGTGGAAGGATTGGGCGGCGTAGTGACCGAAATCGATTTCGCGCAAGCGTTTTTCGATGATTTGGAAGCGCTGATCAAGAAAGAGAATGACGAATCGGGCAAGGAGTTCCGCACGCTGGCATTCACGCAGGTACAGATGCAAATCTATTTCCCGGGCGGCCGATACGACTGGCAGGAAATCGACGCACCGACGGCAGGCCCGCTGATCGAACGGATGAATGCAGCGCCGAGCCGGCTGGGCATGTATACCCACTACTGGCGCCGCATCAACATCGCGGACTACAACTATACCTACGAATCCTACTATGATACGCCGCTCGCTTACGACGGGCGCATCAATCGCAGCCACGGTTGCTACCGGATGGACATCACGAGCCACGTACAGGAGATGTGGAACCAATATAAGCGGGCGAAGCAGGAAGCGGGCGAGAATTTCGACTTCGACAAGGCAACGCTGCCGCTCCGCAAGGTCTACTTGGGCCCCGAAGCCACCGACTTGTTCACGAACGCTTACGTCGAATTGCTGGGAAGCGGGAGCGAAACGCCGATACGCTTCACGATCGCCTATAATTTAGTTAAATAACCGGAACAACAAGCCATGAAGCGAAACCTGAGTTGCCCCCGATGCACTTGGGTTTTCGCATTTCAGAAAAGCCACAGAATAAGCCATGCAGGAAAATTTAGTCATCGTCGAGTCCCCGGCCAAAGCGAAGACCATCGAGAAATTCCTCGGGAAGGACTTCATCGTCAAATCGAGCTACGGACACATCCGCGACCTCTCGAAAAAGGATTTGGGCATCGACATCAAAGAAGGATTCCGCCCCGTCTACGAAATTCCGGCGGACAAGAAAAAGGTCGTCGACGAACTGGCGAAGCTGGCCAAGAAAAAGACCGTATGGCTCGCATCCGATGAAGACCGCGAAGGAGAGGCCATCGCATGGCACCTCACCGAAGTGTTGGGGCTCCCTGTCGACACGACGAAACGCATCGTCTTCCACGAAATCACCAAACGGGCCATTCTCGAAGCCATCGAGACCCCCCGCACGGTGAACATGAATCTGGTAAACGCCCAACAGGCCCGCCGCGTACTCGACCGGCTGGTCGGTTTCGAGTTGTCGCCCGTACTTTGGAAAAAGGTGCGACCGTCGCTCTCGGCAGGTCGCGTGCAATCGGTGGCCGTGCGGCTGCTCGTCGAGCGCGAACGCGAAATCATCGCATTCAAATCGACACCGTATTATCGGGTCGTGGCGCAGTTCCATGCCACGGACGACCCCGAAAAGACACTTTTCAAAGCCGAGTTGTCGACCCGATTCGGTACCCGCGAGGAAGCCGAACAATTCCTCGGGAAGTGCATCGGATCCGATTTCACCGTGGCGAAAGCCGAAGAAAAACCCGCGCAACGCTTCCCCGCACCGCCGTTCACGACATCGACCCTTCAGCAGGAAGCAGGCCGCAAATTAGGCATGTCGGTCTCGCAAACGATGTCCGTAGCACAACGGCTTTATGAACAAGGTCTGATTACCTACATGCGTACCGACTCGGTGAACCTGTCGGAACAGGCCCTTGCAGGATGCAAAGCCGAAATAGTAAAACTCTACGGCGAGAAATACTCCCGCTGGTTCAACTACAAAACCAAGACGAAAGGCGCCCAAGAGGCTCACGAAGCCATTCGCCCGTCATACATCGACCGGCAGACTATCGAGGGCACGGCGCAGGAGCAGCGGCTCTACGAACTGATTTGGAAACGCACGGTCGCCTCGCAGATGGTCTGTGCCGAAATCGACCGCACGACGGTGACGATCGACATCAGCGGTGCCAAGCAACAATTCGTCGCAACGGGCGAGGTAATCCGGTTCGACGGATTCCTGCGGCTCTACTCCGAATCGACGGACGACGAATCGACCTCGGAAAGCAGCGAGGGCAAACTGCCCAAACTGACGCAGGGCGACCGACTGAACCCGAAGCAAATCACGGCCACGGAACGTTTTACGCAAGCACCGGCCCGCTACAACGAAGCCTCATTGGTGAAGCGGCTCGAAGAACTGGGGATCGGTCGTCCGTCGACCTATGCGCCGACCATCACGACGATCATCAACCGCGGCTATGTGGTCAAACAAAACCGAGAGGGCCAAAGCCGCAACTACACGCAACTGACCCTCGCCAACGGCAAAATCGCCATCAAAACCGGCACGGAGAAATTCGGCACGGAGAAAAACCGGCTGTCGCCCACGGACATCGGCATGGTGGTGAACGACTATCTGGAAGCTCAGTTCGGCCCCATCATCGACTACAACTTCACGGCCAACGTCGAAAAAGAGTTCGACCGTGTGGCTGAGGGCGACATTACATGGGACAAGATGATCGACGATTTCTACGGTCCGTTCCATCAGATGGTCGACACGGCCATCGACAGGCAGACCGACCGCCGCGAACAGGCAGCCCGCCTCTTAGGCACCGACCCGCAGACGGGCCACACGGTGAAAGCCCGCATCGGCCGCTACGGCCCGATGGTCGAAATCGAAGGTGCCGAGGGCGAAAAAGGACGTTTCGCCTCACTGAAAAAGGGTCAACTCATCGAATCCATCACGCTCGAGGAGGCGCTGGAACTCTTTGCCTTACCGCGCACACTGGGCGAACTGGAAAGCGAAGAGGTCGTTGTGGGAATCGGCCGCTACGGTGCCTATGTGCGTCACGGAAAGCTGTTCGCCTCACTCCAAAAGGGAGACGACCCCTATACGATCGGCTATGACCGTGCCGTAGAGTTGCTTGAGAACCGCCGCAATGCCGCCACTACGGCCAACCAGCCGCTCCGCACGTTCGACGAAGAACCGGACATCGTGGTGAAGAACGGACGTTACGGCGCCTACATCGCCAGCAAAGGAAAGAACTACCGCATCCCGCGCGGCAAGAAACCGGAGGAACTGACGCTGGAAGATTGTCGAAAAATCATCGCCTCCTCGAAAAAGTAGGCAGCAAAGCGTACGAAAGAGGAGACGAATGCAATCGGCAAGAATCCATACCGACCGCCAGTAGTACAGAAACCGAATGTTAACAAAAATAGGAAAATGAAGAAAATCTTATCGAGTTTGTTCCTGCTCATTGCCTGCGCCGCATGGGCGCAGACTCCCGAAACGGAACAGAAACCCGCCGAAGGCTATGTATTCACCGATGTCGCGATCAACCGCACGACACCGGTCAAAAACCAACATCGCAGCGGTACCTGCTGGTGCTTTTCGACCATGACCTTTCTCGAAAACGAAATTATCAAGGCCGGCGGCCCCGAACTGCACCTCTCGGAGATGTGGATCGTCCGCCACTCGTTCATGGACAAGGCCGAAAAATACGTGCGGATGCACGGCGAACTCAACTTCGCCGAAGGCGGCGCGGCGCATGATGTGACGGAAGGCATCCGCGAACACGGCATCGTACCGTTCGACATCTATCCCGGAATGAACTACGGCACCGACAAACCCGATTTCCACGAAATTTCGGGCGTACTGAAAGCCTATCTCGATGCAGTCATCGCCGCTGCGGAAAAATCGAACCGGCCACTTTCGACGGCTTGGAAACGCGGGTTCAACGCAATTCTCGATGAGTATTTCGGCCCCCTGCCCGAAAAATTCGAATACGACGGCAAAGGGTACACGCCTGCGGAATTCGCCGCATCGCTTCCCATCGACCTCGAAGATTATGTCGACCTCTCCTCGTTCACGCACCACCCGTTCTACCGGCCGTTCATCATCGAAGTGCCCGACAACTGGATGTGGGCGCCGGTGTGGAATCTCCCGCTGGATGAGCTGATGGCCGTCATCGACCATGCGCTGGACAACGGCTACACGATTGCATGGGGCACAGACGTGAGCGAAAAGGGCTTCAGCCGCACGAAAGCCATCGGCATCGTTCCGGAAGCCGATCTCGACGGCATGGATGCCACCGAAGCCTCCCGCTGGGGCAAATTGACGGAACAGGAAAAGGAAGCAGCCCTCTACAAATTCGACAAACCGGGCAAAGAACGCGTCATCACGCAGGAAATGCGTCAGGAAGCCTATGACAACTATGAGACGACCGACGACCACGGTATGGTCATCGTCGGCACAGCGGTCGACCAAGCAGGCAACCGCTATTTCAAGGTACAGAATTCGTGGGATGTACGTCCGCCCTACGACGGGTACTGGTACTTCTCGCGTCCGTTCGTGGAGTACAAGACGATGGACATCATGGTCAATCGCAACGCCATTCCGAAAGAGATCCGCAAAAAATTAGGATGGAAATAATCGTCCGTGACACCCGTTTTCACAAAAGCCCCGACCGAAAAGTCGGGGCTTTTCTTCGATTCGTCGCTCCGGCCGCAAAAAAATGTCTGCAATTTTGCACTCCGGGAAATAATTGCTATCTTTGATAGGATTATGCTCGAACTCAATGAGAAAACTCCTTTCGATCTCTATACCGATCGGCCTGCTGCTCTGTGTTTCGACGACTTTCGCACAAGTCCCCG
Source organism: Alistipes sp. (assembly GCA_003979135.1). Lineage (GTDB taxonomy): Bacteria > Bacteroidota > Bacteroidia > Bacteroidales > Rikenellaceae > Alistipes. The sequence continues at coordinate 9,212 of RYWP01000036.1, read as the reverse complement.
ATGACGGGAAAAAGCAGATCGTCCCCATCGGAGCCATCACACAAATCACGAAAAAGGCCGACGCCGATCGTCTACCCGATTCGCTTGTTGCGACACCGAAAAAACACGGACTTATCCGCCGGATTTTCGATTATTTCGACCGCTCGAACGTCGACCGCACATTCGAAAAGAAAATCGACTGGAGCATCGCCCCGGGCCCCAGTTATTCGTCGGATGTAGGATTCGGACTCGGATTCCTCCTCGCTGGAATCTACCGGATCGACCGCACGGATTCGATCACCGCACCGTCGAATATCTCGATTTACGGCAATTTCACGACCAAGAAATTCGTACTGCTGCGCTTCAGCGGCGATAACGTATTCGCACAAAACGACCGCCGGCTGAGCTATTCCGGCGCATTTGTCTACTTCCCGGGAGCGTTCTATGGCGTGGGGTATCGGGCCGGCAAAGAGGGTTATGCACAAAGTCTCACCACGACGATGGGCATCTTCCGCGTCTCGTGGTGCTCGGCGGTCGCAGGGCGATTCTTTCTCGGCGCAAGCGGAGGCATCGACTATTCGGGCGCCAGCTACACCGACTCGGGCATGGTCGACTACATGAACGAAATCAAGAACGGCGAAAAACCGATACCGAACGGAGAACTGGGTGAACTCTTCGAACTCTGGCAGGAGGGCCGATACGACCCGATGCTGCAAGACCCGTTCTCGAACTACATCCGCGACACGGGCGACAAACCCAACGCATTCAACACCAATATCGGTCTGTTCGCCCAATACGACACACGCGACATAACCTACAATGCGACGCGCGGCATCTTCGTGAAAGCCGAAGCGAAGTGGTACCCGAAATTCTTGGGTAATACGGGCCGCAACTTCGGACGCTTCACGCTGACATTCGATGCCTATCAACGTCTTTGGAAAGGCGCAGTACTGGCCTACGACCTCTATGCCGACTGCACAGCGGGCAATCCGTCGTGGCACATGTATGCCAAGATGGGCGGCATGGAACGGATGCGCGGCTACTACGAAGGCCGCTACCGCGACAAACGTCTCGTGGAGACGCAACTCGAACTGCGACAGAAAATCTATCGTCGTCACGGAATGGTCGGCTGGTTTGGGCTGGGGCAAGTCTGGGGCACGGAACACTTCCGCTGGCACAACACGCTGTACACTTTCGGCGTAGGCTACCGATTCGAATTCAAGAAGGGCATGAACATCCGACTGGACTACGGATGGGGCGTCTACGGCAACTCGAATCTCCCGTGGGACCGCAAACGCTCCTCGGCATTCCTTTTCACAGCCTCCGAAGCGTTTTAACTAATAGCCGTCAGGAATGCTTACGACCGTGAGTAGCATGTTTTTATTATTAACCATTCGGAATGCTGACGGGCGAGGGTAATATGCGGATGGCTTTCCAGCAACAAAGAATTCTTATCTTATGTACGATTTCGATCACGACCTTTTTCTGGCACTCAATTTCGACGGCGGTCCGACGGTCGACCGCATCATGTTCACCATCTCGGGCACAACGATGTGGATACCGCTCTATCTGCTGATTCTGTGGATGGTATGGCGGCGAGGCGGCTGGCGCGACACGCTGCTGTTTTTCGTATTGATGGTCGGAGCCATCGTTCTCTCGGACATGCTTTGCGGCATGTTCAAGGCAAACGGAGTCATGGGAGAACTGCTGCCCGACTTCCAACCCCGCTGGCGTCCGATGTTCACCCCCGAACTCGAAGGACTCGCCATCACACCCGATTCGCTCTATGTCATCCGTCAAACAGGCATGGCTGGCGATTGGGCCGTACACGTACCGGTAAAAGCCGTGGCTGGTCACTACGGAACGGTCTCGGCCCATGCCGCGACGATCGTCACGCTGGCCGTGCTTTCGTGCGCCGCCATCCGCCGCCGATGGTTCACGGCTCTGATGGTCGTATCGACCGTCGCGATCTGTTATTCACGCATCTATCTCGGGAAACATTTTCCGATGGACTTGGTTTGGGGTGCGCTCGTAGGCGGCATACTGGGTTATGCGGCATGGAGGATTTTCCGGCACTTCGGAAGTACCGCAAACGGAGAACCGAAAAGCGACCGGCCCTACATCAAACCCGACAACAACCTTTAACCAAATAACCGATGAACAAATTACTTCTTTTGCCGGTGCTCGTTCTTGCCGGTGCGGGCACATGGACAGCCCGAGCGGCGGAACCGCAAACCACACAACCCGAGAAATCCCACGAAATGGTCGTCAACACCTCGAAACGAACCGCAACGGTACAACCGACCATGTACGGCATCTTCTTCGAAGACATCAACTACGCGGCCGACGGCGGCCTCTATGCCGAACTGGTGAAAAATCGCTCGTTCGAGTTCCCCGACCACTACATGGGCTGGAATATCTTCGGGAACGTCGAATTGCACGACGACGGACCGTTCGAACGGAATCCGCACTATGTCCGATTAGGCTCGTCGGGACACAATTACAAGTATACGGGGCTTGAAAACGAGGGCTTTTTCGGAATCGGTTATGCAGCCAATGCCGAATATCGGTTCACGGTCTGGGCACGTGTGCCCGAGGGCGGTGAAGCGACCCTCACGGTGATGCTCTGCGACCCCTCGACGCAAAGCGAACGACAACAATTCGCCGAAACCCGCCTGAAAATCGATTCGCCCGAATGGAAACAATACGAAGCCGTGCTGAAAGCTGATCGGACGGTCGACCGCGGCACGCTGCGACTGATGCTGCGCGGCACGACGCCCGTCGATTTGGAGCACGTCAGCCTCTTTCCGGTCGACACGTGGCGCGGCCATCGCAACGGTATGCGCAAAGACTTAGCCCAAGCGCTTGCCGATCTGCATCCGGGCGTATTCCGCTTCCCGGGCGGCTGTATCGTCGAGGGAACCGACCTCGGCACACGCTACCAATGGAAAAATTCGGTCGGACAGGTCGAAAATCGCCCGCTCAACGAAAATCGCTGGCACTACACCTTCACGCACCGCTTTTTCCCCGACTATTTTCAAAGCTACGGACTGGGGTTCTACGAATATTTTCTGCTGGCTGAGGAGATCGGAGCCGAACCGCTGCCGGTCGTCAATGTCGGGCTTGCGTGCCAATTCCAAAACAAGACGGGGCATGCGGCGGTCGATGAACTGCAACCGTATATCGACGATGTGCTGGATCTGATCGAGTTCGCCAACGGCAATCCGTCCGAAAATCGATGGGCCGCACTGCGTGCCGAGATGGGCCATCCCGAGCCATTCGGACTGAAATTCGTGGCCATCGGCAACGAACAATGGGGCGAAATCTATCCCGAACACCTTAAACCGTTCGTTGAGCAGGTGCGGGCCAAGTATCCGGAAATCAAGTTGATCGGCTCGTCGGGGCCCGAATCCGAAGGCGAAAAGTTCGACTATCTGTGGCCCGAAATGCGCAAATTGGGGGCGGATTTGGTCGACGAACATTTCTATCGTCCCGAAAAATGGTTCCTCACGCAGGGCAACCGCTACGATAACTATCCGCGCAAGGGAACGAAAGTTTTTGCGGGCGAATATGCCTGCCACGGTCGCGGCAAAAAGTGGAATCACTTCGAAGCGGCACTCTGCGAAGCGGCGTTCATGACCGGTTTGGAGCGCAACGCCGATGTTGTGGAGATGGCGACCTATGCACCGTTGTTCGCTCACATCGACGGTTGGCAATGGCGGCCCGACCTGATTTGGTTCGACAATCTGCGGTCATTCCGGTCGTGCTCCTACTACGTACAACAACTTTTCGCCTGCAATCGCGGCACGCATGTACTGCCACTCACGATGGACGGCCGTGTCGTCAGCGGACAAGAAGGACAGAAAGGACTGTTCGCCTCGGCAGTGATCGATGACAATCGGCACGAAATCATGGTCAAAGTGGTCAATACGTCGTCCGAAGAACAGCCGTTATCGCTTCGGTTCGATGGCAAGGCGTTGCGCAAAGGGCGTGCGTATGAAATCGTCGCGACAACCTTCACGGCCGATGATCCCGACGGCGAAAACACGCTCGATCAGCCGGAGCGCTATATCCCCGTGACAGGTGCGCCGCAATCGATTGCCGGAAACCGGTTCGAAACGATCGTGACACCGAAATCGGTGAATCTCTATCGAATAGCGCTGTAATGAGCAGGGCGGCAGTTCATGCGAACTATCGACCCGATAATACAAAGAGGGGAGCCGACTTTTCAGTCAGCTCCCCTCTTTTTGCGTTTGCAAACGTCGTTATTTGGCGTAAGATACGGCGCGCGTTTCGCGGATCACGGTGATTTTGACCTGTCCAGGGTAGGTCATTTCGTCTTGAATCTTCTTGGCAATATCGTGCGACAAGCCCTCCGATTCTTGGTCAGTCAGTTTGTCGGCACCCACGATGACACGCAGTTCGCGGCCGGCTTGGATGGCGTAGGTTTTCACGACACCCGGATATGACAACGCGATGTCCTCCATCTCTTTCAGTCGCTTGATGTAACTTTCGACAACCTCACGGCGTGCTCCCGGACGAGCACCCGAAATAGCGTCACACACCTGAATGATGGGCGCGATGAGCGACGTCATCTCCACCTCGTCGTGGTGCGCTCCGATTGCGTTGCAGACCTCCGGTTTCTCCTTGTACTTCTCAGCGAGCTTCATACCGATGATTGCATGCGGCAATTCGGGTTCATCGTCGGGCACCTTGCCGATGTCGTGCAACAAGCCGGCGCGACGTGCGTTTTTCGGATTGAGCCCCAATTCGGCAGCCATGATACCGGCCAGATTGGCCGTTTCGCGGGCATGTTGCAACAAGTTCTGACCGTAAGACGAACGATATTTCATCTTACCGATGAGCCGGATCAGTTCGGGGTGCAGACCGTGGATGCCCAAGTCGATGGTCGTGCGTTTGCCGACCTCGACAATCTCCTCTTCGATTTGCTTCTGGACTTTGGAGACAACCTCTTCGATGCGGGCAGGATGGATACGTCCGTCCGTAACCAACTGATGCAATGCCAAACGGGCAATTTCACGCCGTACGGGATCGAAGCCCGACAGAATGATTGCCTCGGGAGTATCGTCGACAATGATTTCGATGCCAGTGGCGGCCTCCAATGCACGGATGTTACGTCCTTCACGGCCGATGATGCGGCCTTTCACCTCGTCGCTCTCGATGTTGAACACCGTCACGGCATTTTCGATAGCCGTTTCAGTCGCAACCCGCTGGATGGAGGCTACAATGATGCGTTTCGCCTCTTTCGTTGCCGTGAGTTTGGCCTCCTCGACCGTCTCATTGATATAGGCAGCGGCTTCGGTCTTGGCCTCGGCCTTCATATTTTCGATCAAAATGTTTTTCGCATCCTCGGAGCTCAGACCCGAAATCTGTTCCAGTCGGACATTCTGCTCGCGGCGCATCTGATCGACCTCCTCCTTCTTGTGTTCGAGAATCTGCAACTGATTCTGCATCTGCTCCTTGAGCCGGTCGTTTTCGCGCAGTTTGTTTTCCAGTTCACGCTGTTGGTTCTGAAGGTTGTTTTCGATCTGCTTGGCTCGCTGCTCGCTCTGGTTCAACTTCTGATTACGCTCGTTGACTTGACGGTCGTATTCGCTCTTGAGCTGCATGTACTTCTCCTTCGCCTGGAGGATTCGCTCCTTTTTAATCATTTCGCCCTCGGCTTCGGCCTCCTTGATGGCGGTCTCACGGCGCTTGCGGATGTTATTCTTCATCACGAAATTGGTGATGACCGCATAGACGCAGATGGAAACTGCCGCCGAAACGAGAACGGCTAAAATAATGTTCATATTCGTTTGTTGTTATAATAGTTTAAAGTATATTCCATAAAAAACCGCATAAATTCCTTAGTCTTGTTTGACGAATCTGCAAGATTGTCATTTGTGGGGTCTCCGACAATCGCAATCTTCCACCGGTACGCATCGCGTACACCCGCGAGGGGTCGAGGCCTGATTTTGAAACGCCGCGAGTCGCCCCAATATAAAAATTGTTCAGTTTCGCAAAGCTATTAAGGAATCCATGCGGGTGGATTCGATCTCTTATCGTATGTAAAAGAACATTTTTCGGTTCAGTTTTCGGGCCGGTTCAGATACGCATCGATTTCCGTACTCAAGGCCTCGAGTTGCCGAAGATCGTCGTTATCCGTTTCACGGCGACGGCGTTGGTTGACGGAGATGATGGCGAATCGCAGTGCTGCCACGACCAAGTAGTGTTTGTCCGTCCAGCCGGAGCGTTCGTCCTTCTTGATCTTCGCAAAGTAACCGTTGACTTCCCGTTCGGCCAATCGATAAACCTCCTCTTTCTCACTGTCGATCGTGAGCGGAATGTTGATCCCTGCAATATTGAGCGTTATCGCTTGTTTGGCCATATTCGTTGCTGTTCGTCGTTGCTATCGTCGGGCGAATTCCGAATCGCTACCCGTGTCGGAATTCGAAAGCAGGGCGATGCACTTGTCGACCTCCCGCATAAGCTGGTTGACCCGTGCGCGTGCTTTGTCCCGATTACGGTCGTCCCCGGCCAGTCCTGCCGCCAATTGCATGTGCGAAAGTTCTGTCTCAAGCGCTTTCTGATGTTCCTGCAACGTACGGTTCGTAGCTTTCAGAGCGCCGTTTTCGGCCGTAAGTTCCGCACAAAGCGCCGACAACCGTTTGTGGTCGTCGATCAGTTGCCGGATACGGTTCCCGAGGTCGGTTATGACGCTTTTGTCAGCCATCGTTTTCGGAGGACGAACCCCTGTTTATTCGTTCGAAGAAACGTGTCGTCCGCAGGCAAAAATGAATTCATCCGCATAAATTGCCGTGACCGCACGATTCAAGTCATAGCCAAAGGTACGAATAAGAACGTTAAAAACCAAATTTTTATTTTGCTGCATTCTTCGGAATCGCATGTCCGTAAAGGTCGTAGTCCGACGCTTCGTCGATCCGTACGTCGTAGAAGTGTCCGCGCAACAGACGTTTGGCGGCTACGGGCAGCAGGATCTCTTGGTCGACTTCGGGCGAATCGTATTGCGTACGACCGACGTAGTAGTCGCCTTGACGCGAATCAACGAGTACCCGTTCCGTGCAGCCTACGCGGCGACGGTTGGCTTCCAGCGAGATTTCGTTTTGCAGCGCCATGATGCGTTCCACACGTTGTTGTTTGACCGCTTCGGGCACATCGTCGCGCAGTTCGCGGGCCGAATAGGTACCCTCTTCCTCGGAGTAAGCGAAAACACCCAGTCGTTCGAAACGCACGTCGCGTACGAACTGCATCAACTCCGCGAAATCTTCGTCCGTCTCGCCCGGATAGCCAACCAACAGCGTCGTGCGCAACGCCAAATCGGGGATAGCACACCGCAAACGCTCGACGAGGGTATAGGCTTCGGCTTTCGTGTGACGGCGGCGCATGGCATGAAGCTGGGCATCGGAAATATGCTGGAACGGAATGTCCAAATATTTGCAGATTTTCGGTTCGGATGCCATTGCCTCGATCGCATCGTCGGGGAACTCCGTCGGATAAGCGTAGTGCAGTCGAATCCACTCGACACCGTCGATACGGCACAGCCGGTGCAGCAACTCGCCCAAACGACGCTCGCCGTAAAGATCGACGCCGTAATAGGTCGTATCCTGCGCGATGACAATCAGTTCCTTGACACCTGCCGCAGCCAGTTTTCGGGCTTCCTCCTCCAAGCGCTCCATCGGCACCGAGACGTGACGTCCGCGAATCAGCGGAATGGCGCAATAGCCGCACATCCAGTTGCAGCCCTCCGAAATTTTCAAATAGGCATAGTGTTGCGGCGTAGTCAGATAACGGTCTGTATCCAGCGCAGGGTCTTGCGATGCACCCAGCGCCCGAATGATGCCGTTCCAGTCGCGGGCCCCGAAATAGTCGTCGACTTCGGGAATTTCCGCACGCAGTTCATCGGCGTAGCGTTCCGACAGGCAGCCGATTACGAACAGCCGTTCGATTTGTCCGGCCTGTTTCGCAGCTGCTGCACGAAGGATCAATTCGATAGATTCCTGCTTGGCATCGCCGATGAAACCGCAGGTATTGATAACCACGATTTTGGCATCCGTTCGGTCGCTGTCGAAGTCCACTTTGTAACCGGCTGCCGCCAAACGGGCCATCAAGTGTTCGCTGTCGACCGTGTTTTTCGAACAGCCGAGTGTGATGACGTTAATTTTTTTCATGGCCGAAAAGTGCATCGACGAACTCCCGACGGTCGAATCGGCGCAAATGGTCGATGCCCTCGCCGATACCGATGTAGCGCACCGGAATGTGGAACTGGTCGCTGATGCCGATAACCACACCGCCTTTTGCCGTGCCATCCAACTTCGTGATTGCCAACGATGTGACCTGTGTTGCTTGAGTAAACTGGCGGGCCTGTTCGAATGCATTCTGCCCGGTCGATCCATCGAGCACGAGCATCACCTCGTGAGGCGCTCCCGGAATGACTTTCGACATGACATTGCGGATTTTTGTCAACTCGTTCATCAGATTGATTTTGTTGTGCAGGCGGCCTGCCGTGTCGATCAGCACCACGTCGGCCCCATTGGCTTTGGCTGACGTCAGCGTGTCGAATGCCACCGAAGCAGGGTCGGAACCCATCTCCTGCCGAATCATCGTCGCTCCCGCACGGTCGGCCCAGACTTTGAGTTGGTCGATAGCCGCAGCCCGGAACGTATCGGCCGCACCGATCCACACTTTGCGACCGGCTTTGACCAACTGCGCCGCCAACTTACCGATGGTCGTTGTTTTGCCGGCACCATTCACTCCGACGACCATCACGACATAGGGTTCACCCGCCCGTGCATCCAGTCCGAACGTCTCCTCCGAGCCGTGGGCCTCCTCCATGAGCGCAGCGATCTCTTCGTGCAGGATATGCTGCAACTCGTTTGCATTCATGTATTTGTCACGAGCGGCCCGTTCTTCGATTCGACGGATGATTTTCACGGTGGTTTCGACCCCGACATCGGAGGTGATAAGTACCTCCTCCAATTCATCAAGGACATCGGCGTCGACCGTCGAACGGCCTGCCACGGCCCGTGCCAACTTCGAGAAAAGGCCCGTCTTGGTCTTTTCCAAACCGGCGGTTAATTCCTGTTGTTCGCGTTGTTGTTCTTCCTGCAATTGCGGTTGTTCCTGCTTTTTGCGGAAAATATCGAAAATTGCCATTGGTTAATTTGTTTCAAAAACAATAAATACAAAGGTAGAATTTATCTATGGAAAGACAA
>RYWP01000035.1 GCA_003979135.1 Alistipes sp. | reverse complement strand
GGACTCCCCGTCGGACTGGGAAATCATCGGCACAACCATCGACGATGCCGCAGGCGAGGCATTCGACAAATGCGCCAAAGTCATGGGACTCCCCTATCCGGGCGGACCGGTCATCGACAAACTGGCCAAAGAAGGCAATCCCAATGCGTTCCGCTTCGCCCGCCCGCATGTCGACGGATACAATTACTCGTTCTCGGGGCTCAAAACCTCATTTCTCTATACGCTGCGTGACGCCGTAGCCGAAGACCCCGACTTCATCGAGAAACACAAAGCCGACCTTTGCGCATCGCTGCAAGCAACCATCGTGCGCATTCTGCTGGACAAATTAGTACGGGCATCGAAAGATACGGGCATCCGCGACATCGCCATCGCAGGCGGCGTCTCGGCCAATTCGGGACTGCGCGACGGCATTGTCGCCGAGGGGCAGAAGCGCGGCTGGCGCACGTTCCTGCCCGAATTCAAATTCACGACAGACAACGCCGCCATGATTGCGATGGCCGGATATTACCGCTATCGCAACGGCGAATTTTCGTCGTTGGACGTCTCACCTGTGGCCCGTCTCGAAGAATTGCAGGCACAACACGCCGACACCGAAAAATGACATGAAAATACGTCTGCTTCTTTTATCGGCAGCTCTACTGTCCTACAACGTATCGTTCGGGCGTGACTGTGACGGCGGTCTTAGCCCGGAAGTAACCGAAACCGAAATCACGGCGACCGGACACGAAGCACCGCCAGCCGCTCCAGCCAACATCGAACCGGACGCATTCCGTATTTCCTCGATCGATTCGGCGCTGTTTGCCCGTATCGACGGTCGTTCCTACAAAAAAGGATGTCGGATTCCACCGTCGGAACTGCGTTATCTGACGGTGCTTCACATCGGATTCGACGGAGCGACGCATCGTGGCGAAATGATTTGCAACCGAGCGATTGCCGACGACCTGCTGGAAATTTTCCGAACGCTGTACGAAGCCTGCTACCCGATCGCACGCATGGTACTGATCGACGAATACGACGCCGATGACACGCAGTCGATGGAAGCGAACAATTCATCGGCATTCAACTACCGCGAAATCCGCAACACGGGCAAACTCTCGGCTCACAGTTACGGTTATGCCGTGGACATCAACCCGTTGTTCAATCCGTGCGTCATCGTCCGCAACGGACAAACGACCGTCGACCCGGAAGCCGGTGCGCCCTATGCCGACCGCACGAGAGTTTTCGTCGGCAAAATCGATCACGACGACCTGTGTTACAAAGAATTCCGCAAACACGGATTCATTTGGGGCGGCGACTGGAAAAGCCTGAAAGACTACCAACATTTCGAAAAACCGGTCGAGTCTGCCCACCAATAAAACAAAAGAACCGCCCCGCAGGCGGCTCTTGTTCGACAAAACAAGTTACAATTTAATGTCGTAAATCTGAATCACACCCTGCAACTTGCCGTTATCATCCGTAACGAGCAACGAGGTGACTTTGTGTTTGGTCATCATCTGCTCGGCAGCAATCAGTTTTTCGCGCGACGAAATCGTTCGAGGGTGGAGCGAAGCTATATCCAACGCCTTGATATTGAAGAATTCACCACGCAAACGTTCCATTGCCCGTCGCACGTCACCATCGGTCACAACACCTCGAATGCGATCATTATCAGCCAAAACGATAAGTCCCAAACCTCCTTTCGAAATGGCGTGAATCATCTCCGTGGCCGGACAATCGGACGCAACGACCGGCAAATCGTGCGACCGCATCACATCGCCGACGGTCATCAACAGACGCCGGCCAAGACTACCGCCCGGATGCAATCGTGCAAAATCGACGCTCGTAAATCCGCGCTGCTCCATCAATGCCACAGCCAACGCATCGCCCATCGTGATTTGTGCTGTCGTCGAAGAGGTCGGAGCGAGATGCAAGATGCAAGCCTCTTCCTTGACGCTGACATCCAAATGGACATCGGAATTTTTCGCCAAAGCAGACGCCGGATTACCGGTCATGGAAATCAGCCGGTTACCATTGGCATGGATGAAAGGCACGATTTTGAGCACTTCGTCCGTCTCGCCCGAATAAGACAACGCCAACACGACATCTTCGTGCGAAATCATACCCAAATCGCCATGAAAAGCCTCACCCGGATGCAAGAAGAAGCTCGGAGTACCGGTCGACGCCAGCGTAGCCGAAATCTTACGCCCGACATGGCCCGATTTTCCCATACCCGTGACAATACATTTCCCTTTGCAGCTCAACAGAATTTCGACAGCCGTCACAAACTCGTCGCCCAACGTTTCGCCCATTCGGCGAAGTGCCAACATTTCAGTATGGATGGCCTTGCGGGCCGTTTCCAATATTCGGATTTTATCCGTATCGGTCATTGCAGCAAATTTTTAACGAGGTTCTCCAAATCGTCTAATCGCAACATATTGGGGCCGTCGCTCTTCGCATTGTCAGGGTCAGGATGCACTTCAAAGAAAAAGCCGTTCGCCCCGAAAGCCTTTGCAGCATACGCCATCGCGGGCACGAAACGCCGGTCGCCGCCCGTCTTGCCGCCTGCCGCCCCGGGTCGCTGCACCGAATGGGTACAGTCCATGATAACCGTCGGAGCAATCTCCAGCATATCGGGAATATTGCGAAAGTCGACTACCAGATTATTGTATCCGAAACTGTTGCCGCGCTCCGTCAACCAGATTTCGCGCGCACCGGCATCGAGCGCCTTTTCGTACGGATACTTCATATCGGGGCCCGAAAGGAACTGCGCTTTCTTGATATTCACAATGCGTCCCGTACGGGCGGCAGCGATGACCAAATCGGTCTGGCGACACAGAAACGCCGGTATCTGAATGACATCGACCACCTCGCCGACCGGTGCGGCCTGCACAGGCTCGTGAATATCCGTGAGGAGCTTCAACCCCCACTTGGCCCGTACATCGGCCAACATCTGCAAGCCTTTTTCCAGTCCGGGCCCCCGAAACGAGGAGACGGACGTACGGTTCGCCTTGTCGAACGATGCCTTGAAAATGATATCGGTACCGAGCGAACGGTTGATAGCCACGATGCGTTCGGCCACCGTATCGAGCAATTCAGCAGATTCGATGACGCAAGGCCCTGCGATAAATTTCATTTTTCTATTCATATTCGGTCATGCGGCTAACGATGTCAGAAGGCAAATCCGAGACCGCACGCAATCAATCATCCTAAATTCATTTCATTCAAAAAACGCTCGGCCCGTGCGAGGTCTTCGGGCGTATCGATGCCCACAGTCTCGAACTCCGAAACCGCCACACCGATGCGATAACCGTTCTCCAACCATCGGAGTTGTTCCAATGATTCGGCCTTTTCGAGCGGCGATTGCGGCAAAGCCGTCACAGCCCGCAATACCTCGCTGCGAAACGCATACAGACCGATATGCTTGTAGAACGTGTGCCGCGACAACCACTCCTCGCGCGGAACGCCCCGCAAATAGGGAATCACCGACCGCGAAAAATAGAGCGCCCGCGACTGTGCATCGAGCACGACTTTCGGTGAATTCGGATTTTCCAATGCCTCCAATTCGTCCGCCGGAACGAACGGCTTCACCAACGTGGCAATATCGGTTGTCGGGTCATCGAAACACCCTTTGACTGCCGCAAGCTGTTCGGGACGAATGAAAGGTTCGTCGCCCTGCACGTTCACCACGACGTCGAATACACCGCCCTGCTTGCAATAAGCCTCCCAACAACGGTCGGTACCGCTCCGATGCTCGGTCGAGGTCATTTCGACCTTACCGCCGAAAGCCCGCACGGCATCGTAGATGCGTTCGTCGTCAGTAGCGACCACGACATCGTCCAACACGCCAGCGACCTGCTCGTAGACGCGCTGGATGACGGGCTTTCCGCCCAACAAAGCCAACGGCTTACCCGGGAAGCGCGTCGAAGCATAACGCGCAGGAATGATCGCGATGAATTTCATACTATCAGCTATTTTCTTCGACCAGTTCGGCCTGTTGCTTTTTCGTCAAGTGCATTTTTGCCAATTCGTACGACTGCGCCACCAATTCGCGCAAAAGCGATTCGGGCACATCGCTGTCGAACCGGACACTGATCCAATGCCGCTTGTTCATGTGCCAACCCGGACCGATACCCTCGTAACGTTCGCACAATTCCGGAATGCGTTCGGGAACGCATCGCAGGTTGCAGAAGTCGCAGACCACGGCATTCACGAAACAGAACCATTTGTCCGCGACGTAAAACACCAGAACATCTCGATCGTAATCCGAAGTCGATTTCACGAACGGAAAATCATCATGTGCACCCGCAAACGAAAGGCAATAAGCCCGGAGCTCCTCAATATTCATCGGCTACAACAAGGCCAGTTTCAGCACTTCGTCGTTGGTTTTCACGTAATGGAACGTCAATCCGGCAACGTACTCGGGTTTGATTTCGGCGATGTCCTTGCGGTTCTCCTCCGAGAGAACCAACTCGGTGATTCCGGCCCGTTTGGCAGCCAGAATCTTCTCCTTCACACCGCCTACCGGCATCACCCGACCGCGCAACGTCGTTTCGCCCGTCATGGCGATACGTTCGCGCACCTTGCGGCCCGTGTAAGTCGATACGAGCGACGTCACCATCGTGATACCGGCCGACGGACCGTCTTTCGGAATGGCCCCCTCGGGCACGTGGATGTTGATATCGTTCTTTTCGAACACCTCGGGATCAATGCCCAACTCCTTGCAATGGGCCATCACCCACTCGTGGGCGATGGTCGCCGATTCTTTCATCACGTCGCCCAAATTGCCCGTTAAGCTGAGCCGGCCCTTGCCCGGGGTCAGACACGATTCGATGTAGAGAATATCGCCGCCGACCTCCGTCCAAGCCAATCCCGTCACGACGCCCGTCATGCCGCCCACTTCGTACTCCTCTTTAAGGAACTTGGGCATGCCGAGCACCCGCTCGACATCCTGCACTGTAAATTCCGGCGCGAATTCCTCGCCGAAAGCGATCTGCTTGGCCCGCGAACGGGCGATTTTCGCCAAAGACTTGTCCAACGACCGGACACCAGCCTCGCGCGTATATCCGGAGATAATCGCCTCGACCGTCTCCGGCGTCAACGTCAACTGCTCAGGCTGAATACCGTGCGCCTCGCGCTGCTTGGGCAACAGGTGTTCCAACGCAATGCTGACCTTTTCTTCCAACAGATAACCAGCAATGCTAATCATCTCCATACGGTCACGCAGCGCCGGAGCGATGTTCGACACGTTGTTGGCCGTCGCGATGAACAGCACCTTCGAAAGGTCGTATTCCATGTCGATATAGTTGTCATGGAAAGTCGTGTTCTGTTCGGGGTCGAGCACCTCCAACAAGGCACTCGACGGATCGCCGTGATTCGAAACGGTCAGTTTGTCCACCTCGTCGAGGATGATGACCGGATTGGACGAACCGCACCGTTTGATGGTCTGAATGATACGCCCCGGCATTGCCCCGATGTAGGTGCGGCGATGACCGCGGATTTCCGATTCGTCGTGCAGACCGCCCAACGAAATCCGACCGAACTTGCGTCCCAAAGCAGCCGCGACCGATTTACCGAGCGAAGTTTTGCCCACACCCGGAGGGCCGTAGAGGCAAAGAATCGGCGATTTGAGGTCGCCTTTCAACTTGATGACAGCCAAATGCTCCAAAATGCGCTCCTTGACCTCATCCAAACCGAAATGGTCGTGGTCGAGTTGCTCGCGAGCACATTTCAAGTCGAGATTGTCCTGCGTCACTTCGTTCCACGGAAGTTCGAGCAACAGTTGCAGATAGGTCATCTGCACCGAATACTCGGCAACCGCCGGATTGAGCCGTTCGACTTTCTGCAACTCCTTTTCGAAAGTCTCACCCACCTCTTTCGGCCAGTTCTTCTTGGCCGCAGCCTCGCGCATCTTTTCGATTTCGGCATCTTCGCCGTCGCCCAATTCATCCTGAATCGTACGCATCTGTTGTTGCAGATAGTAATCGCGCTGCTGCTTGTCGATCTCCTGCTTGACCCGCTCCTGTATCTGTCCTTTCAACTCGGCGAGCTGCTGTTCTCGAATCAGAATCTCAAGCAACTTGCGCGACCGGGCCAACAAACCGGGTGCTTCAAGCAATGTCTGCCGGTCTTCGTCCGACAATTCGAGGTTGGTGCAGATAAAATTGACGATGCCGCGTTTCGAATCGATGTTCTTGATGGCAAAAGCCGCCTCTTTGGGCATCGACGGCGAAATATTGATGATGCCCAACGCCACATCGCGGATAGAATCCACCAGCGCCTCGAACTCGATGCTTTTCACATCGGGCATCGTATCGCGCAGAGCGGTCACCCGAGCCTTGAAATAGGGCTCCGTAGCGACGTATTCACCGATTTCGATCTTCTCCAGTCCGTTCAGAATCACGGTCAGATTGCCGTTCGGCATCTCCAGTATCTTAATGATGCGCGCAGCCGTTCCGACCTTATACATATCGTCGGGCGACGGATCTTCGACTTCGCTTTCGCGCTGAAGCACGGCTCCGAGAATACCGCCTTCGGCATTGACAGCCCGCACGAGCGAAATGCTCTTGTCGCGACCGACCGTAATCGGCGTGATAGCACCCGGGAACAGCACCGACGACCGCAACGTGAGAATCGGAATCACCTCGGGTACGTCGGTCTCTTCGACCGTATCGTCATCGCCCGTGATGATGGGAATCACCCGGTGTTTTCCGTCAAGCATTTCGGGCAGATTGGTTTCATCGACCACGCCAACCTCGATTTTATCTTTTTTCTTATCCATAAACTCTTATTCGAAAACGAATTTGCACGCAAAGGTAACGATTTTTCAGCTATTTTTATTTTATCTTTAACAGATTGTTGATAACTTTGCCGGCCGAACGAAATTCAATTCAAACCGTATACCATGCAGATCGCAGACAAATACGTCCCCGCACAAATCGAGGCGAAGTGGTACGACTACTGGATCGACCACCGGATTTTCCATTCGGAACCCGACGCACGCCAACCCTATACGATCGTCATTCCGCCCCCCAACGTAACCGGGATGCTTCACATGGGCCATATGCTCAACAACACGCTGCAAGATGTGCTGGTGCGTCGTGCACGCATGTCGGGCCGCAACGCCTGCTGGGTGCCGGGCATGGATCACGCCTCCATTGCTACGGAGGCCAAAGTGGTCGCCCTGCTCCACGAAAAAGGCATCGAGAAATCTTCGCTCACCCGCGAAGATTTCCTGCGCCACGCATGGGAATGGAAAGAGAAATACGGCGGTGTCATCCTCAAACAATTGCGCAAACTGGGTGCTTCATGCGACTGGGAGCGCACCTGCTTCACGATGGATGACATCCGCACGGAAGGCGTCTTGCGCGTATTCTGCGACCTCTACGAAAAAGGCAAAATCTACCGCGGCGTACGCATGGTCAATTGGGATCCGGCTGCGAAAACAGCCCTCTCGGACGAGGAGGTCGTATTCAAAGAATCGCACGGCAAACTCTACCATTTGCGCTATCGCATCGAGGGCACGGAGCAATTCATCATCGTCGCCACGACTCGTCCGGAAACCATTTTGGGCGATACGGCGCTCTGCATCAACCCCAACGACGAACGCTACAAGGCGCTACCAGCCGATGCTCGGGTCATCGTGCCGCTCGTGGGCCGTTCCATACCGGTCATCCGCGACGAATACGTCGACATCGAGTTCGGCACGGGCGCGCTGAAAGTCACGCCGGCCCACGACATCAACGACTACATGCTGGGCGAGAAATACGGACTGGAGAGCATCGATATTTTCAACGACGACGGCACGATCAACGACAAGGTGGGCATGTACGTCGGTATGGATCGCTTCGACCTCCGCAAACAGATCGAAAAAGACCTCGCCGAAGCCGGTCTGCTTGAAAAGGTCGAGGACTACACCAACAACGTGGGCTATTCGGAGCGCACGGGCGTCGCTATCGAACCGAAGTTGTCGATGCAATGGTTCCTGTCGATGAAGGAGCTAGCCGAACCGGCCACGAAAGCGGTCATGGAGGATGCGATCCGTTTCGTACCCGAAAAATACAAGAACACCTACCGCCACTGGATGGAGAACATCAAAGACTGGTGCATTTCGCGTCAGTTGTGGTGGGGACAGCGCATTCCGGCCTACTATCTGCCGAAAGGCAGCTTCGTCGTAGCCCTGACCGCCGAAGAAGCGCTGGAAAAAGCCCGCGCAAAGAGCGGCGATGCATCGCTGCGCATCGAAGACTTGCGGCAGGACGAAGACGTATTGGATACATGGTTCTCGTCGTGGCTGTGGCCCATTTCTGTGTTCGACGGCATCCGCAATCCGAACAATCCGGAGGTCAACTACTACTACCCGACCGACGATTTGGTGACGGGCCCCGACATCATCTTCTTCTGGGTTGCCCGCATGATTATGGCCGGCTACGAATACCGCCACGAAAAGCCTTTCGGAAACGTCTACTTCACGGGGATCGTCCGCGACAAAATCGGGCGCAAAATGTCGAAACAGCTGGGCAACTCGCCTAACCCGCTCGACCTCATCGAGAAATACGGTGCCGACGGCGTGCGCATCGCTATGCTGATGTCCTCGTCGGCGGGCAACGACGTGATGTTCGACGAAGCGCTGTGCGAACAGGGCCGCAATTTCGGCAACAAAATCTGGAATGCCTATCGGCTGGTCAACGGCTGGACGGTAGACGGAACCGCCGCACAGAGCGAAAACAACCGCTTGGCGGTCGAATGGTTCGAACAGACGCTCGGACGCGCGCTATGCGAAGTCGAGGAGGATTTCAAATCCTACCGCATTTCGGAAGCCTGCATGACGCTCTACAAACTCTTTTGGGACGAGTTCAGCGGCCTCTACCTGGAAATGGTCAAACCTGCCTACGGACAACCTATCGACGAAAAAACGTTCGAGGAGACACGCGAATTCTTCGATAAGTTGATGCGTATGCTGCATCCGTTCATGCCGTTCGTCACAGAGGAGATTTGGCAAGACCTTGCACCGCGCGCCGACGGCGAATCCATCTGCGTGACCGCGATGCCGACGTCCACACCGGAGGATGCACGCATTCTGAACCGGTTCGAGTTGGCCCGCGAGGTGATTTCGTCGGTGCGCAATATCCGCAACCAAAAGGGTTTGGCACAGAAAGAGGAGCTGACACTCCGCGTGATCTCCGATGCGAACTACCCCGCGGAATATGCACCCGTAATAGAGAAAATGGCGAATCTCTCGGCCATTGAAATCGTAACGGAAAAAGACCCGACGGCAGCTGCATTCATCGTCAAAACGACCCAATATTTCATACCGATGTCGGGGAAAATCGACGTCGAAGCCGAACGCAAGAAACTCACGGACGATTTGGCCTACTACGAAGGATTCCTTGCCAGCGTGATGAAAAAACTCTCCAACGAGCGATTCGTGCAATCGGCTCCCGAGAAAGTCGTGGCCAACGAACGAGCGAAACAAGCCGATGCCGAAGCGAAAATCGCCGCGCTGAAAGAGCAGCTGGCAGCTATGAACTGACGCAATCGTGCCGGAAATCATCATTTATACCGACGGTTCCGCGCTCGGAAACCCGGGCCCCGGCGGGTATGGCATCGTCTTGCTTTCGGGCCCGCACCGCAAGGAATTGTCACAGGGTTACCGCTTGACGACCAACAATCGCATGGAATTGCTGGGCGTTTGCGTGGCGCTCGAAGCACTGAAATTCGAGGGTTC
The DNA here is from genome assembly GCA_003979135.1 of Alistipes sp. Classification (GTDB taxonomy): domain Bacteria; phylum Bacteroidota; class Bacteroidia; order Bacteroidales; family Rikenellaceae; genus Alistipes. Next base: position 4,966 of record RYWP01000035.1, on the reverse strand, counting down.
CGATGTGACGGTCTACTCCGATTCGCGCTATGTGGTCGATGCCGTATCCAAAGGTTGGGTGTTCGGCTGGGAGAAAAAGCACTACATGAATCGCAAGAATCCCGATTTATGGAAACGATTCTTACGCGCCTATCGTCGACATCATGTGCGGTTCGTCTGGGTGAAAGGCCATGCCGCAACGGTCGAGAATAACCGCTGCGACGAATTGGCAGTAGCAGCAGCCAACGACACAGCCAACCACCTCGACGACAAGGGATATCGTCCCGAACCGGATTGACGCCCGACCGGTAACGACACGCTTAAACCACACACAACCGATAACATCGCAGCACAAACTGCGATGTTATTCTTTTTTTGCATTCTGAAAAGAAAAATATTTGGCAACGAGGTAGCTGTATGCGGTCACGATTCCGGTTGTCAGTAATTTGGAGGGCGTCGGCCAAAGACCGCACACTTCGACGAAGAATTTCAATCCGGCATAGGTCAGCACAATAGAACCCGTCACAGACAAGAGATAACGCACCAGTTGCGTATGGGTCTGCAAGGGTGAAAATCGAAATACGACATGCCGGTTCAACCAGAATCCGACAAAGAAAGTTATCGGAAAGACCAGCCCCAGTGCCGCAACATGCGGCGAAAGCACCACGAACCCGCAATCGATGTAACGGTGTGCAACGAGAAAATTATAAATCAACGAATAAAACAGCGGGTCGAACACCAAATAGTTCAACCCTCCGCAAACGGCATAACGGAACGTCTGCCGCGGAAGCAAGGATCGGACCGGCGGAACATAAAGCCGGTCGATCCAAGCGATTATCGCATCGGCGAACCGCATCAACGGGCTGTATGAACCCAAAGTTCAGAGAACTTGCTACGGTTGTTGCGTACGAAGTCGCGGGCCGTCTGCTCGGAATCCGAGACGAAGCACGTCACCATAAAGCGATTGCCCAAGCGATAGATGACATAGTTCCAATCGGGCTGCTTGCCGGCAAAGTACTTCATTGCATTTTCGGCATTCTCACGCGTGTTGAACACTCCCATCACCACATAATGGCCGGCTGTCGGACGTATATATTCGGTCTGCTGAACCGGCACTGTCGGCTGCTTGGCTGCAGTCTCTGTCGAATCCGCAACGGATGGAACGGCGACAGCCGAAATCTCCGACACGACGGGGTCTGCAACAACCGGCTGATTGACAGGCTGCTGCATTCGGAAAAACCGCTCCTGCATCAGATAATAACCGACCACAAGTGCCGCAGCGACAATTGCCATCATTCCGAGCACCAAAACCCAATCGAAACTCCCTGACCGACGCAATCGCATCGGCGCACGTCCCTGCGGATTCAAACGCCGTTCGAACTCCGAAACGGGAGCAAAATTCTTATATGTCAAGGTTCCGACACCGGCAATCGTCAACACCGTCTCCTTACGGGTCTGCTCCAACCAACGGTCGTAGACCGTACGGGCCGTATCCGCATCGCACGACGCCGCGCGCGCAATCATATCGGGCAACGATTCGCCACGCTCTTGCGAAGTGAAATCCACTCTCCGATAAGGAGGTTGTATCCATCGTCTCGAAAGTTGTTCCGCCCCGTGATGCACTACGAACAACGATCCGACATTCGGCAGGAAAACGTCCCCGCCGCAGGCCAGTCGGTTGCCAATCAACCGTGCCACTTGTTCCACCATCTGACTCATCTACTATTCCTTTTTATTAATAACCGTTTTAATTCGAATCGATCTGATTATCATCATGATCTTTTATTCGGCCCATTGACCGTCACCGATCGCTTGCAAGCCCGCACGATCATCCAAATACCCAAGACGATGAACGGAATACTCAACCATTGTCCCATATCGAACGTCCATCCTACCTCGAAAGCCTCCTGCTCGGTCTTTATGAACTCCAAGAAGAAACGGGTAAGAAAAATCCCAAGCAAGCCGACACCGAAAAGCAATCCGGGACGCCGACGCCCCATATCTTTCGCGTAGTAGAGCCAACATAGCACACCGAACGTCACCAAATAACACAACGCCTCATAAATCTGCGTAGGATGCACCGCTGCGGGTGCGAACTCGTTGACCCACTTGGCCGAACGCACGAATTCGAATCCCCACGGCAAAGAGGTCGCCGTACCGAAAATCTCGGAGTTGAACAGATTACCCAAGCGCACCAACGCACCGCCGATGCCGACAGGTATCATAATGCGGTCCAATGACCAAATATAGGGCAATTTATTTTTGCGCGAAAAGAGCCACAGCCCGATCAACAATCCGATAGCAGCGCCATGGCTTGCTAACCCGCCATCGCGGAACCCCGTGATGATCGTCCACGGCTCGCGAAGATACTCCATCGGGTCATAAAAAAGACAATGCCCCAAACGCGCGCCGATAATCGTAGCTAACGTGCCATAAACGAATATCGAATCCGAAACCGACGACGGCAGCCCCTCGCGCTTGCAGAAATTGCTGAAAAACTGCGCGCCGATGAGAATTGCCAACGCCCACATCACCCCGTAAAAACGGATGTCAAACGAACCGAACGAGACGAAAACCGGATCGAAATTCCAGACGATGGATAAAAACGGTCGTATCATTTATTTGATGTCTTGTATTTGCACCTTTTTGAGCGTAAACGAGAACGTGCTACCCTGCCCCGCCTCGCTCCGAACCGAGATGCGTTCGCCGTGCGCTTCGATGATATGTTTCACGATGGCCAGACCGAGCCCCGTACCACCCTGCTCGCGTGAACGCCCCCGATCCGTACGATAGAAACGTTCGAATACGCGCGGCAGATCTTCCTTGCCGATGCCCTGTCCGTTGTCCTCGACCTCGACCAGAATCCGGTCGAGCATGTCTCGGAAGCGAATGCGCGTCGAACCGCTCTCCTTTCCGTAACGTATCGAATTGATAATCAGATTGACCATAACCTGCCCGATATAATGTTTATCGGCCAGCACCCAAAAGACCGAAGGCAGATTCTCGGCCCCTTTCACCGAAATCAAAATATGCTTCTTGTCAGCCTCCATCTCGGCCTGCTCGGCAATTTCTTTGGTCAGAGCCACGATGTCGAACTTTTCCAGTTCGAGTTGGTTCATGTTGCTTTCCAGTTTGGAAATCGTATCCAAATCGTTGACGATGTTGATTAGCCGGTCAATGCTCTTTTCGGCCCGCTCGAGGTACTTCCGGTTGATGAGTTCGTCCTCCAAACCACCGTCCAACAACGTAGAAATGTAACCTTGAATATTGAAAATCGGGGTTTTCAGCTCGTGGGCGACGTTGCCGAGATACTGTTTGCGGAAATGCTCGGTCTCTTTCAGACGGGCAATCTCCTTGTCGTTCGTGTCGGCCCACGCTGTCAGCTCCTCGCCGATGTTCTCGACCCGCTTGTCGCGCAACTCCGAGAAAATCTCCCGCGTATGCACGTCGCGCGAAAGGACGATGGAATAGATGGGCTTCAACTTGTAAGCCACATACTTGCGGATGATGAACAGCGACACCAACATCACGACGGTAAATGTCCCCAACAGGACACTCACAACGGCAATCGTGCGCAGCTGCACTCCGTGCGCATGCAATCCGAACAGCACTCCGCCAACGATCGCCGTTGCCAGCAGACCGATCCAGCACGAAGCTCCCTCTTTGGTTTTGATGGTTATCATGATCACTTGTAATTTTGCATCAGCCGAGCGATGTATTTGCCGACAATATCAAATTCGAGGTTGACCACCGTCCCGGGCTCGATACGGCAGAAATTGGTGTGCTCGAACGTATAGGGAATGATAGCGACGCGAAACGACGCAGGCTGCGAATCGCACACCGTAAGGCTCACGCCGTTGACCGACACGGAACCTTTCTCTACGGTGCACAGCCCGCCGCCCTGCGGCTCGTATTCAAACGTGAAATACCAACTGCCGTCAGCATCCTCTTTGGCCGTACAGCGGGCCGTCTGGTCGACGTGTCCCTGCACGATGTGGCCGTCGAGCAGCGCGTCGGGCTTCATCGAGCGTTCAAGATTCACGAGGTCTCCCACCTGCAACAGACCGAGGTTGCTCCGCTCCAAAGTCTCTTTCATGGCCGTCACGGTGTAGGTGTCGTCCACGACCTCCACGACCGTAAGGCACACGCCGTTGTGAGCCACGCTTTGGTCTATTTTCAACTCGCGGGCGAACGGCGCCCGAAGCGTGAAATCCTTGTTCTGACGGTCGGTGCGGATAGCAACCACCTCGCCCATACATTCGACTATTCCGGAAAACATCGCGTCAATCGTTTATTATCAGTTTAACTTTTACTTTATATGCTTTCTGCACACTGCTTTTCGCCAGCAGCATATCGTCATAGTGTTCACGATCGCCGGCTACGAGTCTGAAACGCTCCTCGTCGTCGACTGAACGGACAATACGCAAAGTTACGATTTTTTCGCTGACTATCACATACTCGCCCCCGGGAATTATCGCATCGGGCTCGACGTTGCGCAGCAGAACAATCGTTCCCGCAGGAATGACGTCGCCCATCGCACGCCCGTTGTAGCGCATGGCGAAATCGCACGCCCCGACCATCGGCAGAAACAGATAATCGTCGGGCCGAAGCTCCGCAATTCGGGTGATGTCGGTTTCGGGATCAGCCTTGTAATAGGGAATCGGCACGTGGCGGTCGAGTTTGGTGAACATGTGGCCCTCGCCCGTGAGCAGCCACAGTTTGTCGATTTGCGGAAACTTGGCGACCACGTGATCGGCCACATCGAGCGAAATACCGTTGTTGCCGCGTTTGATCTGGTAGAGATTCTCGCCGCGGGCGAGACCGATATAGCGAGCAAAATAGTTGGTCGACATATTCGCCCATCGAATCACTGCCTCCATACGCTCCCAATTATTCAGCTTTTTTTTTCATTTTCTTGGTTCGATAATTTTTTTTTTGCATCTTTGCACCGCCGGTCCCGTAGTTCAATGGATAGAATACAAGATTC
>RYWP01000034.1 GCA_003979135.1 Alistipes sp. | reverse complement strand
GCGAGCTGGGTTCAGAACGTCGTGAGACAGTTCGGTCTCTATCTGTTGCGGGCGTAGGAAGATTGAGGGGTCCTGACTTTAGTACGAGAGGACCGAGTTGGACGAACCTCCGGTGTATCGGTTATGCTGCCAAGTGTACCGCCGAGTAGCCGCGTTCGGTTTGGATAAGCGCTGAAAGCATCTAAGCGCGAAGCCATCCCCAAGATAAGTCTTCCCTTGAGGGGCGTAGGAGACGACTACGTTGATAGGCTGTAGGTGTAAAGGCCGTGAGGTCTGAGCCGAGCAGTACTAATTACCCGAACGGCTTTCTTGCAAGAATCTTTATCTCATCTCCCGAAAGGGTCAAGTTATACCGGCGTGCGACGGATTAATACGCACGGAGGCAAACATTCAGGTGGTTATAGCAGTGAGGTTCCACCTCTTCCCATTCCGAACAGAGAAGTTAAGCTCACTCACGCCGATGGTACTGCGGTTATCCCGTGGGAGAGTAGGTAGCCGCCTCTTCAAGGTCAGATCATAACGGTCTGACCTTTTTTTCGTGTTCGGGGTTTTATTCGGCTTTTGGGGCGGCTTTTTTGTGTTTTATTCAAATTGGCGCTTAATGCTACTGACAGTGACAGCATCTGCAACCTATTATGCAAAGGCTGCGATTAATGTTTCTGTCTGTGTGTGGCTTATGCCTCCGATAGTTATGTCCTTTGTGCTGCTACTGTATACGGATGGAAAAGTGTACGATCTTATTCTCTGCATCGGAATATTTTGATGGTATTTCGATTTATTTTTGCAATTTGTACTTTACTGCTGTCATTTCATACATTCGTGTTGGATTTTTTTGGCCCTCATTTATAACTTTCTTATTTTTGTTTATGTGATCCGAACCGATGGTGAAACATTTGATTATATCTACGTCGCTTGATCTGGTGCGTATTGCGCCGGAGAGCATTGTCTACATCGCTTCTGATGGCAATTATTCGACACTGGTGCAAACCGACGGCGAGGTGCGAATGCTGTCGTTTCAGTTGGGGCAAATCGAGAAGATGATTACCTTTCAGTTGGGTAACGAGGGATCTGTGTTTATCCGTATCGGCAAGAGTTTGATTATAAACCGCTCTTATATTTATTATATCAATGTTCCGAAGCAAAAGTTGATTCTATCCGACGTTGCCACGTTCAACCACACCGTAGCGGCTTCGAAAGAGGCTTTGAAGCAGTTGAAAGAGCTTTTGGAAAAGGAGGTCAAATGATACAATCAGAGAAAGATATTCAAGACAGTGAGATCCGCATCATCGGTAATACTGACGTTTCAGCACCGCAATCAAGACTGCGTTTCTGGGGATGGATCGTGCTCGGTATTGCGTTGCTTTGTTTTCTTGTCGGACTGTTGCTGGCGATAACAGCCGACCGGAAAGCCGACCGGTCCAAAGTCGAAACCTATTTCGATCCACAACCTGTTGCGATTGTTCCCGAAAATTCGATAAAGCATCGCTTGGGGCGAGAGATCGATTCTCTGGCTCGTGGCTTCTGCGAGGTGCGCGATACGATGATAAATGACATCCCGTTACGCATTTACATTCCGCATAATGCCGACATGTTCCTATTTGTCGGAGAGATGGATAAAAGCGATACGACTATCGTTTTTGCAGCGCAGGCGGCCGATATCCGGCGCGATAATCATGAGATTGTCGGAGCATTCGTGTTACGGGGCGAGCCGCTGGCGTGGGGACTCTCGAAAAAGGGATATTGTGCCATAATCGACGGTCGGATAACAATCGGTGTGGCTGACAATTCACCTTTATTCGAGGAAGCAACGGAAAAAGGCGGATATTTTTTCCGACAGTATCCATTGGTAGACAACGGTGTGCTGTGCGAGAACGAGCCGAAAAACAAATCTATCCGCCGTGCATTGTGCGACCGTAACGGCGAGATCATGATGGTCGATTGCTCTTCACCGGAGTCATTCCACGACTTTGCACAAGCATTAGTCGACCTCGGAGTAACGAATGCTATCTATCTCGTCGGAAGTACCTCTTACGGCTGGGCGATCGATGATCGTGATGTACGTGTAGAGTTCGGGGTCGAGAACAGACACTTGCCCAAGAATGCGAGTTATGTTGTTTGGCGAAAAAAATAGGATGACGGGGTTTCTCGATGGCCTGTATTCTCAGCGGTATGCGGAACATAAGGCATGGGCCGCAGAGCATCGCCGTTTTAATTAGAGCGTCAGCTGTCACTTCATACATGCTTGAAATCATTTCATACAGCCGAACCCGAAACGTTCGGCTGTGTCGTTTCTTTTGAGGAGATTTGTGCTTGGAAAATTATTAAACCAGTACAGATATCATGAAAGAATTCATTTTCAGAAAACGATGGATTGCAATTGCGGCGACTTTCGTCTTGGTGACGATCGCGGGAGGAGGGCTTTCCTCCGCGATTCGTTTGGTGCCGATGACTGCCGATGAGGCGGCGATGTGGGTTGCGGCGTTTTCATCCGAGCGGCTCAGCGTCAATTCTTCGATTCGGCTTGAGTTGACCGACAGCGTGCGAGATCTTTATCCGGATACTCCGCTCGATAATGTGTTGGAATTTTCTCCCTCGGTGCGGGGTGAATTGAGATTGACCGGACGTCGCACACTTGAGTTCGTTCCGCGTATAGGAGCGTTGAAAGCGGGAAGGGAGTACGCTTGTCGCGTACGGATGTCGAAACTGACGGGCGTCGATTCGTTGCGGGATTTCGTATTCCGCTTTTCCGTCGCCGAGCGCAAGTCGCAACTCGAAGTGACAAGGGTGCGGGTCGATCCTGCCGATACGGGGTGTATGCAGGTCGAAGGTAGGCTGACTTTCAGCGAGCCGATCGATGCTGCAGCCGTATCTTCGCATTTATTGCATTGCGATGTGAACGGTACATCTGCGCAGGTCAAGGTCACCCCGACCGAAAATCCTGCTGTTTTTCGTTTCTATTTGACCCGGTTGCGGCGTGCTGAGCGGGAGGTGCGGATGCACGTATCGTTCAATGCACGGGAACTCGAATTCGACGATCCTGAGCCGCAGCAGATCGTCGTTCCGGGCATTCGTGAATACAAGTTGCTTTCGGCCGAGCGCCACAATGCGGCCCAGCCCTATATCGAATTGGAGTTTTCAGCACCGCTCTCCGCTTCGCAGGAACTCGACGGGCTGATCGTTATCGACCGGATCGAGCGTGTGCGTATCGAACGGCAGGGAGCGAATGTCAAAGTCTTCTACGAGCCTAATGGATTGACGGAGCTGACGCTCCGTATCTCGGAACTGCTTCGCAGCGCCGATGGACAGCTGTTGTCGGGCGACATTGAACAGCATTTCGAACAAGAGGTGATACCGCCTGCCGTGGAGATTCCCCTGAGCGGTACGATTCTGCCCGACGATTGCAATCTTCGGCTGCCGTTTCGGACCGTCAATCTGGCTGCGGTGGACGTCGAAGTGGTGAAAATTTATGCGGAAAACATGCTCCATTTCTTGCAGGGCAACGAGCTCGATGAAACGTCCAGAATGCGGCGCGCAGGACGGCTGATTTATCGGAAGACGGTGCGGCTCGATGGCGATCCGTCGCTCAATCTCCATGAGTGGCAGAATTTTTCGATCGACTTGAAAAATCTTTTCCGGCAGGAACGTGGGGCTGTCTACAACATTCGTCTTGCATTCCGCCGTGCCTATTCGCTATACGACCGGTCGGCTCCCGATTCGTTCGATTTGCAGGAGGGATTGACCCGCGAGGATCGCGATACATGGGACCGGCCACGCGACTATATCGAGCGTTCGGCGCCCGATTACGATTGGCAGAATTACAAGTGGCGTGAACGGGACGATCCTTCGAAAGCGACCTATTACATGGTGGATGACCGCATGCCCGAATACAATCTTGCGGCATCTGATATCGGCTTGATCGTCAAACGGGCCGACGGCGATAAATTGTGGTGTGTCGTTTCGAATTTGCTGACCGCTGCACCTTGGGCGGATGTACGTGTCACAGCCTATAATTACCAGTTGCGCGAGATCGGTTCGGCTTGCACCGATGGACAAGGATTCGCCGATTTCGCAGTAACCGGAAATCCCTATGTCGTGACGGCTTCGAACGGCACGTCGACTACCTATCTGAAGATTAATGGCGGCAGCGAGCTTTCGACCAGCCGATTCGATGTCGGCGGGCGGAAAAGTCCGCAGAGTATCAAAGGGTTCGTTTACGGGGAACGTGGCGTGTGGCGACCGGGCGACGAAGTGCATCTGACGCTGATGGTCGAGGACCGTCAGCGGACTTTGCCCGGAAATTATCCCGTTACGATGGAGTTATACACGCCTTCGGAGCAGCTTTATGAACGGCAGACACTTGCGAAGGGCGTAGATGGCATCTACGTGTTTCACACGCGGACGGCCGACGATGCGCCGACGGGGCAATGGGATGCTCGTTTCAAAGTCGGCGGACAAACTTTCCACCATCCTGTACGTATCGAAACGATCAAACCGAACCGGCTGAAAATCGACATTTCGTCACCCGATGTGCTGTGCGGCGGGGATCTTGCGAATATCGGACTCGAAGCGCATTGGTTGACGGGCCCTGCTGCGAACGGATTGAATGCAAAGGTCGAAATGGCTCTCTATAACAATCCTCAGCCGTTCGAACGTTATGCCGACTTTGTTTTCTCCAATCCGCTTTATGCCTTTGCCTGTTCTACGGATGAGGTATTGTCCGGACAACTCGATTCGCTGGGACGGATTTCGGGCAACTGTCGTCTTGTGAATCACCAGACGGCTCCCGGCATGTTGCAGGCCAACCTGCTCGCGCGCGTCGCCGAGGCGGGCGGTGACGAGAGCCTGACTTCGCGTTCGGTGCGTTATTCGCCCTATGAATCGTATGTCGGTATTCGGTTGGACGATCGGGAGTTCGAGACGGATTGTGATTTGCGATTTCCTGTCGTGACGCTGGATGCCGAGGAGCAACCGCTTTCCGAACGCGAATTGGAGTACAAGATATACAAACTCGGTTGGAGTTGGTGGTGGGAAGGTTCGGCCTGTGATTTGAGCCGTTATGTGCAGAGTACTTCGGCCGAGGTGGTCGCATCGGGCACGCTGACTACATCGCAGGGGAAAGCCGAAGTACCGTTCCGTATCGATTATCCTGCGTGGGGAAAGTATTTGGTTTTTGTGCGTGATACGAAGAGCGCTCATGCTACGGGCGGTGTGATTTTTATCGACTGGCCTGATTGGCGGGGACATTCGGGCAAGAGCGATCCGACGGCCGCCTCGATGCTCTCGTTCGCGTTGGATAAGCGCAGTTACGAGGCCGGTGACGAAGCTGTGGTTTACCTGCCTAAAACATCCGGAGGACGTGTGCTGCTCTCGGTGGAGAACGGATCGCGTGTGCTGTCGCGCTGTTGGGTGCGGACTTCGGCAGAAAAGGAGACGGCTTACAAACTGCCAGTGACGAAAGAGATGGCTCCCAACTTCTACGTTCATGCCACCTTGCTGCAGCCCCATGCGCAAACTGCGAACGATTTGCCGATCCGCATGTACGGTATCGAAGGGGCCGAGGTCATCGACCGCCGTACGATGCTGCATCCCGAAATCGAGGTCGCCGATGAGATACGTCCGCAGCAGGAGTTCGCGATCCGTGTGCGGGAGCGGGACGGTAAACCGATGAGCTATACGCTGGCCATCGTCGATGAGGGGCTGCTCGATATCACGTCTTTCAAGACACCACAGCCATGGCGGACGATGTATCGACGCGAGGCGTTGGGCGTTCGGACATGGGACATGTACGATGATGTGATCGGTGCTTTTACGGAACGGTTCACCCCGATTCTGAGCATCGGTGGCGACGAAGCGTTGCGGCGTGCGGCAGGTAAGGAGAAACGTTTCCGTCCGGTGGCGAAGTTTCTCGGGCCGTTTACGTTGCTGCAGGGCACGAAAACGCATCGCATCCAGTTGCCGATGTATGTCGGTTCGGTGCGCGTGATGGTCGTGGTAGCCCACGATGGATGTTATGGAAATGCCGACAAGACCGTTGCGGTGCGCGCGCCGCTGATGCTTTTGCCAACGCTTCCGCGTACATTGGCATGCGGCGATCGGTTGAAAATGCCCGTCAACCTTTTTGCTACGGGCGAAGGCATTCGTAACGTGAAGATTTCGGTCGCTTCGGAGGGGCCGGTCGCCGTTGCGGGCGACGATGTTCAGACACTCCGCTTCGAAGTTCCGGCTGAGAAGATGACAGAGTTCGAATTGTGTTGCGACCCGACCAAAAACGGACAGGCGACCGTTACGATCACCGCAACGGACGGTGCCTATCGGGTTTGCGAAACTGTCCATATCGACGTGCGCAATCCATTGCCCGATGTGGTGGAGGTACAACGTCACCGGCTTTCGGGCAGCGATGAACACCGCTTCGCGTGGAAACCTTTCACCGAGGGGCAAGTCCGGCTGGAAATCGCCTCGATTCCTTCGATCGATTTCGCGGGAGCTTTCTCCTTTGTCGAGAACTATGCACATCTTTGTACCGAACAACTTTCGTCGCGGGCCATGTACATGCTTTATGCTCGGCGGTTTTTGGACGACGAGGCACGACAACGAGCTGACAAGGCATTGCCTGCATTGTTGCGCATGCTCTTGTCGCGACAGCTCGCCGACGGCGGATTCGCCTATTGGCCGGGACGTACGAAGGCGCACGATTGGGCGACCTCTATGGCGGGCGAGGCGATGATCGAAGCCCGTCGGCAGGGTTTCGCTGTTGCGTCGCAGGCTCTCGAACGCTGGGTTGGTTACCAGCAGATGGCGACCCGTAAATACCGCCATACGACCGAGCATGCGGCCGATTTGAAACAAGCTTATCGGCTTTATACATTGGTCTTGGCGGAAGCCGAACCCGTGGCTGCGATGAACAAATTGCGCGAATCGAAATCGTTGTCGCAGTCCGCCTGCTACCGCTTGGCTGCGGCATACGCTTTGGTCGGGCGTCGGGATGTGGCCGCTTCGTTGATCGGCAGGGCGCATGAGACGGCGGTGACGAAAGGTGACTGCTCCACTTTTTGGTCGGAATTGCGCGATCGGGCGATGGCTCTTGAAACGTATGCGCTGGCGGATCGTTCGTCCGAGATGCTGAAACTTGCGGCCGAGGTGGCTGACCGGTTTTCGGCCACTTGCTGCACGACACAAGAGGTAGCTTTCGTCAGTGCGGCGATGAACCGGTTGGCCGAACCGGTTGGAGAGGCTGCGACGGAGATTGCGGTTGTTCGAGCTGGCGGACGACCGCAAACGTTGCGGAATTTGTGCGGCGTGTGGAGTACGGAGCTCGATCCGAATACTGGAACGGTATCATTATGCAATGGCGGCGATAAAGCGGTTTTTGTTTCGTTGATGACGTCGCGTCGTCCGGACACCGGCGAAAAACTTGCAGACATGGCCGAAGACGTGACCCTTGCGATTCGCTACACCGATTCGAACGGAATGCCCGTGTCGGTTGACTGTTTGCGGCAGGGCGGAGAGTTCGAGGCGCAAATAGAGGTGCATAAGACCGGTGCGTCCGATTCGCAGTCGATGGCGCTGACTTTCGCCGTGCCGTCAGGCTGGGAAATTTGGAACGATCGGCTGGCCGGTGGGCCCGAGTCGTCCGATGTCGATTTTATCGATCTCCGCGACGAATGCGTCCGCTGGTATTTTTCGCTCGATGCAGGTGCGACCCGACGATTCACTGTGCGTCTGCGTGCTGCCTATTGCGGGCAGTTCGTTCTGCCGCCGACCGTGTGCGAAGATATGTACGATCCGTGGTGCCGTGCCATGACGGCCAATGCTTGCGTGGAGGTTGTCAAATGATGTTTCGAGGCAGATATGTGGCAGTCATGGCGGCAGGGGCGTTCTTGCTGCTGTGGCTCTTTTGTCTCCCGAGCGACCTTTTCGAGAAAGTGCCTTGTTCGACAGTCGTGACCGATCGTCATGGCGAGTTGCTCGGTGCTCGTGTGGCCGATGACGGACAGTGGCGGTTTCCGCTCTGCGACACGTTGCCCGAAAAGTTCGTTCGGGCACTCATCGAGTTCGAGGACCGTACGTTCTACGACCATCCGGGTGTCAGTCTGCGGGCACTGGTCCGTGCTACGATGCAGAATCTCCGTTGTCGTCGCGTAGTGAGCGGCGGCAGCACCCTCACGATGCAGGTCATCCGGCTCTCGCGCCGCAAACCGCGCACATTGTGGCAGAAAGCCGTCGAAATATTCATGGCGACCCGACTGGAGTTTCGTTATTCGAAAGAAGATATTCTGCGGCTCTATGCTTCGTATGCCCCGTTCGGCGGCAATGTCGTAGGGATCGATGCGGCGATGTGGCGTTACCTCGGCAGCGACGGCTCCGACCTTTCGTGGGCCGAGGCGGCCACGCTTGCCGTGTTGCAGAATGCTCCGTCGAGCATCCATCCTGCGAAAAACAGAGCTTCGCTATTGGCCAAGCGCAATCGGCTGCTGACCCGTCTGAAAGCGTGCGGAGCTATTGCGGAGGAGGATTATGCACTGGCGGTCGAGGAGCCGCTTATCGGTGAGCCGCATCCGATGCCGCGGCATGCACCCCATTTGGTCGAATGGTACGATCGTACGGCACATGGCAGGCGGACTGCGACTGCCGTCGATTTGTCATTGCAGCGGCGTGTTGAGGAGGTCGCTGACCGCTGGTGCAGAGAATTGCGATTGGTGGGTGCGCGCGATTTGGCCGCGGTCGTCGTCGAAGTCGAAAGCGGCAGGGTCGTGGCCTACTGCGGCAACAGCGATATCGGGTTCGGGCGCGAGGGTAAATGGGTCGATATTGCCCGGGCTCCACGCTCGTCGGGCAGCATCCTCAAACCGTTGCTTTATGCCGCAGCCTTGCAGGGCGGAACGATATTGCCACACACCTTGCTACCCGACATTCCGATGGATTTCGGAGGTTTCGCGCCGAAGAATTTCGATGGTACGTATGCCGGGGCCATTTCGGCCGACGAGGCGCTGGCTCAGTCGCTCAATGTGCCTAATGTGCATTTGTTGAAAGAGTTCGGGGTGATGCATTTCGCTGAAATGTTGCAGCAAGCCGGATTTGCGTCGCTCACTCGTCCGGCCGACGAATACGGATTGTCTTTGGTGTTGGGCGGTGCCGAGGTGACGTTGCTCGATGTCGTGCGGTGCTATGCGAAAGCGGCTGCCTGTTACGCAGATACGACCCGATATGCGGATTTCCCGTTTAGAGACAGAGTAGCTTTGTATCGCACTTTCGATGCGATGCGCGAGGTGAACCGTCCCGACCGAATGGATTGGCGCCGAGCCGTTTCGGTGCAGAACATTGCGTGGAAAACCGGCACGAGTTACGGCTCGCGCGATGCGTGGGCCGTGGGACTGACGCCGAAATATGTCGTCGGAGTATGGGTGGGCAATGCCGACGGAAGCGGGGTGCCCGACCTTACGGGTGCCCGTGCGGCGGGGCCCGTGTTGTTCGACCTCTTCAATCTGCTGCCTCGTGCTGGTTGGTTCGCTCCGCCGATCGAAACGGATGGCGTCGGGATGACGGTATGCCGTCGTTCGGGGCACCTCGCCGGACGATACTGCACCGATACGCTGCGGATGCTCGTGCCGACGAAAGCGCTGCAGAGCCGTGCGTGTCCTTATTGTTGCGAGGTAGCCTTGTCGCTCGACGGTGAGCGCCGTATTGCCGACCGTAGCGAACCGACGCGGATGGAATGTCGGTTTGTACTGCCGCCGGCGATGGAACATTACTATAAGCCGCGACATCCGGAATATGCGTCGTTGCCGCCATGCAAGCGGACGTCGAATGCCATGCCGCGCGAATCGATGCACTTCCTTTATCCGACGGACGGTAGTGTCGTTTCACTGCCTCGACGGATCGATGGCATGTCGGGCCGTCTTGTCTGCAGGGTGGCGCATACGGATCCCTCGACGGAGCTGTTTTGGCATCTCGATGGCGCTTATCTCGGCTCGACGCATGATGTGCATCATCTTCCGATCGGACTTTCGTGCGGGTATCATACGCTCGCTGTCGTCGACCGTGACGGCAATGGCGTATCGGCTGGCATCGTTGTCAAATGACTTGTCGCAAGATGGAGCCGAAAGAATGACGAGTGGCCTACTGCACTAATAAAAAGTTTTATTAACTTTGTCGGACAATAGCGACGAACAAAATCACAACATAATGATCTCCGAACTCAGCGAACAGGAACAACTGCGGCGCCAGTCGCTGCAAACGCTGCGCGAACTGGGCATCGAACCCTATCCCGCAGCCCGATACGAGGTGACGGCCACCGCCCGCGAAATCACTGAACATTTCGACACGGAGCCGGATAAATACCAGAATGTCAGCATTGCAGGACGTATCATGTCGCGTCGCATCATGGGCAGCGCGTCGTTTTTCGAGTTGCAAGACCATACGGGCCGCATCCAAGTCTACATCCGCCGCGATGACATCTGTCCCGAAAGCGATCCGACGCTCTACAACACGGTATTCAAGAAATTGCTCGACATCGGCGATTTCATCGGCGTCGAAGGCTTTGCATTCCGCACCAATACAGGCGAATTGTCGGTACACTGCCGTAAATTCACGGTGCTGTCGAAGTCGATCCGTCCGCTGCCCGTCGTCAAGGAGAAAGACGGCCAGACGTTCGATGCTTTCACCGACCCCGAAGTGCGCTATCGTCAACGCTACCTCGATCTGATCGTCAATCCGCAGGTCAAGGACACGTTCGTAAAACGGGCCAAAATCATGTCCACGATGCGCGAATTTTTCAACGAACGCGGCTACATCGAGGTCGAGACCCCGATTCTGCAACCCATCCCGGGCGGTGCTTCGGCGCGTCCGTTCATCACGCACCACAACTCGCTCGACATCGACCTTTATCTGCGTATTGCGACGGAGCTCTACCTGAAAAAACTCATCGTCGGCGGTTTCGACGGCGTGTACGAGTTCGGCAAGAACTTCCGCAACGAGGGAATGGACCGCACGCATAATCCGGAGTTCACCTGCATGGAGATTTACGTGGCCTACAAGGACTATCGCTGGATGATGGAGTTCACGGAGCAGATGCTCGAACGGGTCGCCATGGCAGTCAACGGCACGACGGAACTTACCATCGGCGACCGGCAGATTTCGTTCAAAGCGCCGTTCCGTCGGCTGACGATGACCGATGCCATTCGCGAAAAGACGGGCTACGACATCACGGGCCAAAGCGAAGATCAACTCCGCGAAGCCTGCAAACGGCTGAACGTCGAGACGGACGAGACGATGGGCAAGGGCAAGCTGATCGACGCCATCTTCGGCCAATATTGCGAGGAGGAGTTGATTCAGCCGACGTTCGTCTGCGACTATCCCATTGAGATGTCGCCCTTGTGCAAGCGCCACCGCGAGAATCCCGACCTGACGGAGCGTTTCGAGTTGTTCGTCAACGGCAAGGAGCTTTGCAACGCCTATTCAGAACTCAACGACCCGATCGACCAGCTGGGTCGTTTCCAAGAACAGTTACGGCTGTCGGAAAAAGGCGATGACGAAGCTATGTTCATCGACATGGATTTCGTCCGCGCGCTGGAATACGGCATGCCGACTTGCTCGGGTATGGGCATCGGCATCGACCGGCTGACGATGTTCATGACGAACCAATCTTCGATTCAGGACGTGCTTTTCTTCCCGCAGATGCGCCCCGAAAAGAAAGCAGCAGTCGATCCCGCGGAGAAGTACACGGAGATAGGCGTGCCTGAAGAATGGGTGCCCGTTATCCAGAAAATGGGCTATCTGACGGTCGACGCGCTGAAAAAGCTCGCTCCGGGCAAGTTCTTCAATGACCTGTGCGGCTTCAACAAGAAGAACAAGCTCGGGCTGAAAGCCCCCTCGATGGATGAGGTGAAAAAGTGGTGCGAACAGTAAAGTACTCTATAAAAACAAACCGAAAATGAGAAAGAAAATTGTTGCCGGAAACTGGAAGATGAACACCCTTCCGGCTGAGGGCGTCGAACTGGCCAAAGGGGTCGTTGCGGGTCGTGGCGAGGTATGCTCGTGCGTGAATTTCATTGTCTGCCCGCCGTTCACCCATCTGTCGGAGGTGGCCGCAGCGCTCAAAGGTTCGGATATCGAACTCGGTGCGCAGAACTGCGCCGCCGAGGCCAAAGGCGCCTATACGGGTGAAGTCGCAGCCTCGATGATTGCAGCGCTGGGATGCAAATATGTTATCCTCGGCCACTCGGAACGCCGCCAGTACTACGGCGAAACCTCCGAGACGCTGAACAAAAAGATGGCACAAGCCTACGAAAACAGTCTGACGCCGATTTACTGCGTGGGCGAAAACCTTGCGGAACGTGAAGCCGAAAAACATTTCGACGTGGTGAAAGCCCAAATCGAAGAGGTCGTCTACAATCTGACGGCCGAGCAGTTCAAAAACTTGGTTATTGCCTATGAACCGGTGTGGGCCATCGGCACGGGTAAGACGGCGACGGCCGACCAAGCGCAGGAGATTCACGCCTACATCCGCAAGGTGCTGGCTGCGAAGTTCGGCGCTGCGGCCGAAGAGTGTCCGATTCTGTACGGAGGTTCGTGCAAGCCGTCGAATGCAGCCGAAATTTTCGCCAAGCAGGATGTCGACGGTGGACTGATCGGCGGCGCAGCGCTGAAAGCCGAAGATTTCTTGGCTATCGGCAAAGGCTTTGCGAAATAACGGTCGGAACAAGGCGAGACCGAACCCAATGACAAAAAGCAAGTTCATCTATCTGACCGATTTATTGCTGGTTCCGTTGTTCGTGCTGACGGTCTGGACGGGCATCGAGTTGCACGTCGCAGGACACGGCAGCGACCATGCGGTATGGCACCACTGGGCTTTGTTCCACACGGTTGTCGGGTTGCTGTTCATGGCGGCCGGCGCAATCCATGTCAAAAGCCACTGGGGATGGTATAAGGGATTGAAAACACTGAAACGCAGAGATAAACGAAAAATGGTGTTGCTGTTTTCTGTCGTTTTCCTGCTGGTCGTTGTATCGGGTTTGGCGCTGCTGTTTTTTTCGACGGTGCGAATACCCTGACCGGGCTGCTTCACTACAAAATCGCTCTTGCCGTAAGTCTGTTGGGGTTGTTGCACATCCTAAAACGCAAACGATTTCTTATCCGGGGCTTTGTACTCAATCTACTCGGCAAGAATGAAAAAGAGCGGAACTGAAATTCCGCTCTTTTTCGTCTTCGGAGCATGATTTCGATACTTTCGGCCGACTCTGGTTTCCGGAAATCGAACAAAAAAAACCGTTGCATGAATCTGCAACGGTCTGCTCGAAATCTCTTTGCGGAAAGAAGGGGATTCGAACCCCTGAAACCCTTTGGGGGTTTACTCGCTTTCCAGGCGGGCCAGTTCAACCACTCCTGCATCTTTCCTTCGGAGTGCAAAGATAAGCATAATTTTCCGAAATCGGGAAACTTTCTGCGCCTTTTCCCGGTCTGTTCCGAAATCCGACGAAATGTCGGCCCTCGATGTTGCCCGGCTCAGAATCTCCGAACGGCCCGCACGAGGAATTTGTTGTGTTTCGGAATTTCGACGACGAAAGGCGGTTCGAGATCCATGTGCGAGGTGTATGCCGTCTTTTCATCCTTTTCGGTCGACGAGAAATAGTAGACCAGCCGATCCATTCGTTTTCCACCGTGTTCTTTCAGCGCATTGTTGAATCGGTTGCGGGTCTGCCGGTCGTATTTCATGCGCGTACCGCCGTTGTAGTTGTTGCCGATGGCCATTATTTCGTTGATGGAGGGCAGATACCATCCCTCGCCCTTATTGCGGCACCATTCGAATGCCGGAAAATCGGCCCATGAACTGTTGTTCGCCTCGATATAGGCTGCAACTTTTGCCATATTCGCTTGACCGTCCGACATATCGTCCGCTCCGACGGTGCGCAGGTCGTTCTTCTCGAACTCGCTCCAATGCAGATAGATTTCGTCGAGCGACAGAATCAAGCCGTGCATTTTGTCTTCGGATACCTGACAGACGACCCCCTGCACGCCATCGACATCATAAAAATCGCCGATATCGTATCGTTGCAATACATAGACGGGAGCTGGTGCTGTTTGAGTAGCAGAAGCAGCCGTAGCCGCAGGAGATGCAGGAACTGCGGAAGATGCCGGAGTCGTCGGAGCCGCAGGGACTGCCGGAATCTGTGTCGGAGCAGGTGCGGCGGTCTGGATCTGTACGGATTGTACAGCCTGCGCCGGACGGAACGAATCCGTTTCCCCGTTGGCATAACGGATGTAATCCACTGCATCGACAGGCAGGACGTACGTTGGCCCGTCGGGATTGGAGAAACGTTTGTAACGAATCTGTTCGGGACTGATTTCCAGCACGCGGGCCTCGACCTGCGTGGCATCGGTCTTGACGATCAAGTCCTGTGCGGAGAGCGATCCGCAAACACCCGAAGCAGTCGCCAGCAATAAAATCTTTTTCATCATCGGTTATTCATTCGATTTTTCGAGACGGAGGCGTGGCGCCGACCGAACGGTCTGCAAAAAAAACGGCGGTATGCACGCACGTCACAATCATCTCCCATACAAAGATAACGTTTTTTTCAAACTTTCTTGCTATCTTTGAATCCGACTCACTTACGATAATAAGTCGTAGCATTAATATAAATCTACTATGATCATCATATTATTATTGGGTTGTGCAATAATTGCCCTCATCTGTTCGATTATACGGCAGACTCGGAAAAATAAAAATCTTTTAAGGACTGTTACAAAACTACATCGAGGAACACGCTCTGAACGGGATTTAATTTTACGTCTTTTGAAGCATGGTATTCCAG
>RYWP01000033.1 GCA_003979135.1 Alistipes sp. | reverse complement strand
TGCGGCCCGATCGACCACTCCGGCATCTCTCCTTTGTTTTCGAGCGTGCAAATATAGCCATTATTTTTGAATTCCTACCGCATTCCGGAAAAAAAGTGCAAAATTATCGGAATTATACCAGAATTGTCGCGAGTCAGTTGTCTGAACGCTGCGTCGAACTCGTTTTGCAGGCCGAGAAAAAATCCTTATCTTGCCCCGAGAACGAACATGTGGAATTTCCGAACTATTGGTTTCGATGGTCCGATCGTCCGGTTTTATCGGCCGGATGCAATAATTCCGGTACGGTTTTCGTTCTTCGAATAGAATCGAGTACCGAGCAAACGTAAATTGCTATGAAAAAGTGGAGTATTCTTTCAGGTGTCGTTTTGTCGGCTGTCGTTGTGACCGGTTGTTCGTCGGCTTATCGTTCGTCGGCCAGCTATGGGGGCGATGATCTTTATGTCACGCACGACAGAACTGAAATCGCCCGACGTCAACAGCAGGAGGCCGAGGCTCGCAAAGCCGAAGCGGAGGCCCGACGTGCCGAGTGGGAAGCACGCATTGCCGAAGCCCAAGCCCAAGCCGCAGCGGCCGAAAACGCATACGATGCAACGGCCTCATCGAATGCCTATTCGTATTCGGGCGTATTGGCCGATTCGTACGAAAGCGCTTATGCCCGTCGTCTGCGAGGGTTCGAATCGTTGTCCTACCGGATGCCGTCGAGCTATTACGACTTCCGTTACGGCAATGCGTTCACTTATGTTTCGGCCTATGATCCGGCGTTCTACAACATCGTCGTCTCGGGCGACCAAGTGTGGGTCGAACCTAAATACATCTCTTCGATGTTCGGCACGTGGGGCGCGACGGTCTACACCGGCGGCTGGTATGGCGGTTGGCATGCCGGTTGGGGATTCGGGCCTTCGTGGTGGGGTTATCCTTCGTTCGGTTGGAATTGGGGTTTCGCCTATCATCCGTGGCACGACCCGTGGTATCGTCCCGGATGGCATGGAGGATGGGGCCCCGGATGGCACGGTCATTGGGGCTATCGGCGTCCGCACAACTACCGGCTCGACAGCTATTCGCGTCCGAATCACAGCGGTTGGCGTCCGGCGGGAAATGCAGGCGGCAATCGGAACGATGGATACGGACGCGGTTACAACAGTGGACGTCGAGGAAGCTATAATAATGGCGGTCGCGGTGGTAGTTACAACAACCGTGGTACCGGCAATCGCAACAATGGCTATAATAGCGGTTCCCGCAACGACTACAATAATAATTTCTCGCGTCCGTCGAACAATTCCGACCGAAACAACGGGTTCAATAATAACAATGGATATAACAACGGTCGGGGCGGAAGTTACAACAGCGGGCGTAGTGGTTCCGGCGGCTTCGGCGGCAGTTCGGGCGGATACTCGGGCGGCAGCGGCGGAGGCGGTGGAAGTCGTGGCGGAGGCAGCTACAACAGCGGGCGTTGACTGGCAGCGGATGTCGTCGTGAGGCGTGGTTTCGCGAGAGACCGGAACCGACGCTGCGACGGACGGATGCCGGATACGAAAGACAAACAGAAAAAAATGGAAAGATCATGAAACGGAACAGTTGGATGACGGGATGTTGCATCGTCTGCTTCATTGTGTCATCTTGGCAGATGCAGGCTCAGGTTGCGGCTCCGACTGATTATCGCTTCGGCGGTGCGGCGTTCAATCGCGACTTGATGATGGCGTGGGATTTTTCGGCGCTCTCCCGTCAACAGAATTTCGGCTCGGCTCGGGCGATGGGTATGGGCGGTGCGTTCGCTTCATTGGGCGCCGACCTGACGGCCATGTCGCTCAATCCGGCCGGTCTGGGCATGTATCGCCACAACGAATTTTCGATTACACCCATCGTGTCGATCACTCGGGCTTCGACGTCCGGAACCCAGCCGTGGGCTGACAACAGTAAAAGCCGGTTCGCTATAGCCGATGTGGGTGCGGCATTCAATCTTTTCGAGCGTGCCGAAAATGGTGTGCGGAGTGTCACGCTCGGATTCGGCATGAACCGTGTCGCCGATTTCAATGCCCGTTATTCCTATTCGTCCGAGCGGCGTTTCGCCGGTTCGGAAGTGCCGAGCATCGCCGATGTTTTCGCGCAACAGATGAACCAAAACGGTGTTTTTCCCGATACCAATCCGCAGGGCGGGTGGAACGGACGGTTGGATTTCCGCAATCCCTATTTTTGGCCTGCTGTGCTGGCCTACAAGAGTGCGATGACCCATGTTGTGGGCGACAATGCCGAGAATCGGAACTGGTCGCGCGATGCCATCGGCCCGCGGGCTTCGATTCTGCGGTCGGTCGATGCCGTCGATTCGGGTTCTGTCAATGAGTTTAATTTTTCGGTCGGGGCCAATTTCGATAATATCATTTATGTAGGTGCGTCGCTCGGAATTCAGACCGTGCACAAGTCGTCGACATTCGTCTACGGCGAGGATTACGGCTATTTCGCTGATGGGGATGACGGTTATGCTTACGGGCCCGACGGTATGTTGCCGGCCCAGTTGGAATATGCCGATCTTTGGCAGCGCACGGTGCTCGACGGTGCAGGCGTGAATTTCAAGTTGGGCGTCATCGTGCGGCCCGTGGCCGGTTTGCGGTTGGGCGTGGCCCTGCATACGCCGACCTATTATTCGCTCGAACGTTCTTATCAGGCCGGTATGGATTATCGTTTGCTTTCGAATGTCGAGGGCGTTTCGGGTGCCGAAGAGCGTTTGGAGTCGCCCGTGCAGTACGACGAGGCCGGTAACAGTTGGGATTTCGTTTCGCCGACGCGCCTGATGTTCGGCGCTTCGTATACGTTCGGCAAGTTCGCTGTCGTGTCGGTCGACTACGAACGCGACTGGTACAACGGTATTCGGGTGAAGAACGTGCCGGACGGCGCGGATTTCGGCACGGCGGTCTATAAGAACGATTTCAAGTCCAATTTTTGCGCGACGAACAATGTGCGGGTCGGGGTCGAAGTGCGGCCTTTGCCGATTTTCGCCCTGCGGGCCGGTTACGGTTATTCGTCGTCGATGCTCAAAGACGCCTCGTTGGCCTATGAGGTGCCGCAGTTGACCGAATGCGATTATTTCACGTTGGGTGCCGGTGTGAATATTTCGCGTCGCGTCTCGTTGGACGTAGCTTATCAGCGCCTTTCCGACGAGCAATCCGATTACCGGTTGTTTTACAGCTACGACAATTCGACCGGCAGTTTTGCCGATACTTCGGATTTATACCGTACGTCGCTTACGCGCCACTTCATTTCGCTCTCGCTGGGTGTTCATTTTTAGGTGCGTGGATGGAAAAGAGAAAAGCGGATACCGAATCGCTCGGTATCCGCTTTTTGCGTAGGGAGGGGTTGCGTTATCCTATTTTATAATAGGAGAATCCCGCCTCGGCAACCTCCTCGGCATCGTAGATGTTTCGGCCGTCGATGAGTACTTTCGCTTTCATCAGTCGTTCCAGCACGGCGAACGAGGGTACGCGGAACTCTTTCCATTCGGTCAGCAGCAGCAGCGCATCGGCATCCGTCGCTGCTTCGTACATGTCCTTGCAGTAAATCACTTTGTCGCCCAGACGTCGTTTGCATTCGGCCATCGCCACGGGGTCGTAGACCTTGACCTGCACACCGGCAGCGAGCAGTCGGTCGATGACGACCAGTGCCGGTGCTTCGCGCATGTCATCTGTTTCGGGCTTGAACGAAAGGCCCCACAGCGCCACTGTCTTGCCGGCGAGTGCTCCGCCGTAGTGCTGCTCGAGTTTTCGGAACAGAATGGATTTCTGGACTTCGTTCACTTCGTCGACCGCCTGCAGCACCCGCATCGGATAGCCGTTCTGTTCGGCGGTTTTTATCAGCGCCTTGACGTCCTTCGGAAAGCAGGAGCCGCCGTAGCCGCAGCCTGGGTAGAGGAATTTCTTGCCGATGCGGCTGTCCGAACCGATGCCCCGACGGACCATGTTGACGTCGGCGCCGACCCGCTCGCAGAGGTTGGCGATGTCGTTCATGAACGATACGCGGGTCGCCAGCATCGCGTTGGCGGCGTATTTGGTCATCTCAGCCGACGGAATGTCCATGAAGTAGACACGGAAATGGTTGGTCAGGAACGGGCGATAGAGCCGCGTCATGATTTTGCGGGCGCGTTCGCTTTCGATGCCCACCACCACGCGGTCGGGCGACATGAAATCCTTGATGGCTGCACCCTCTTTCAGAAATTCGGGATTGCTCGCCACTTCGAACGGGATATCTTCGCCGCGTTTGGCGAGTTCTTCGCGGATGGCGGTTTTGATGCGTTCGGCCGTGCCGACCGGAACGGTCGACTTGGTGACTAAAATCGTGTATTTCCGGATGTTGCGGCCGAACGTGCGGGCGACTTCCAGCACGTGGCGCAGATCGGCCGAGCCGTCCTCGTCGGGCGGGGTACCGACGGCCGAAAAGACCACTTCGACCCGATCGAGACAATCGCAGAGATCGGTCGTGAAGTGCAATCGGCCTGCGTCGACGTTGCGCTTGACCAACTCGCTCAGCCCGGGTTCGTAAATCGGTATCTCGCCTGCGAGCAGCCGTTCGATTTTCGCGCGGTTGATGTCGATGCATGTCACGTCGATGCCCATTTCGGCGAAGCAGGCTCCCGAGACGAGGCCGACATAGCCGGTTCCAACGATAGCGATGTTCATGATGAATCCCGATTGTAATGACGCTCCGAATTTAGTCAAAATCGGGCGAACTGCCAAATCCCGAGCAGTTCCGGCGGATGCGTTCCAGTCCGCTGCGGGGGAGCGGGGTTTCGCCCATGCGTTCGGCGAACTCTTTGTCCGTCATCGCAAGCCATGTTTCCGGTGTCAATTCCAGCGGGTCGAACACAGGGTCGAATGCCGGATGTGCGTGTTGCGGTGCTTGCCGGTTGTATGGACAGCAGCTTTGACATGTGTCGCACCCGAACAGCCAGCCATGCAGGTCGACCTGCTGCGGGGGTTCTTGTTCGATGGTGTGGCACGAGATGCAGCGGTTCGTGTCGATGATTCGCGGTGCGACGATGGCCCCCGTGGGACAATGTTCCATGCAGGCGCGGCACGTTCCGCAGTGCGACCCTTCAAACGGGGTATCGTAGGCGTCCGCATCATCGCAGAGAAGCAACTCGCCCAATAACACGAACGAGCCGTATTGCGGTGTGACGAGCAGCGATTGTCGTCCGATCCATCCCAAGCCTGCTTCGACTGCTAATTGCTTCTCGGCCAGTGGTGCGGTGTCGACGAATGTCCGTCCGCGCAGGTCGGGCTGGTCTTTTTGCAATGCCCCGAACAACTGTCGGAGCATCTCCCGAATGGTCGTGTGGTAGTCCCGATTGCAGGCGTAGGAGGCCACTTTGGTATGGCAGTCGGGCGGATAGCCCTCGCTGAAGCGATTCTTGTAGCTTACGGCGCAAACTACCGCCGTGCGGGCCTCTGCAACCAGCTGTTGCGGGTCGAAACGCTTTTCGACGTTGCGCTCCATGTATCCCAACGACGATTGATAGCCGTTACGGAGCCAGTCGCGGAACCATGCTTCGTTGTCGACTAAATGTCGGCAACGGGCGACGCCACAAAGATCGAATCCGGCATCGGCTGCACGATTTTTTATGTTCCGAATGGACAACACGGGAATCGAATTGCACTGATTTTGGACGATTTTGCCTCAAAAATAGTGTTTTTTAGCCGAATTATCGTAATTTTGTCTCCGAATTTCCGTTCTATTCAGGAACCAAAAAGACGAATTTATGACAATCGGAACACTTTGCGAGCTGGCTCGCAACAGCGTTGAAAAATATGCGTCGCAAATCGCTTTTTCGATGTTCAACGGCGAGGAGGTGACCTATGCCGAGGCCGGACTGCGGATGCGCAAGGTGCAGGAACTGCTGACCGGCGCGGGGCTCGAACCCGGCGATAAGGTGGCGTTGTTGAGCAGCAGCATGCCCAACTGGGGCATCGGTTATTTTGCCGTGACATCGGCCGGTATGGTGGTCGTGCCCATTCTGCCCGACTTCTCGTCCGAGGAACTCGACATGATTATCGAGCATTCCGAGGCGAAAGCGTTGCTTGTTTCGGACAAACTGTTCACGAAACTTTCGAAACAGACCGTTGCACGCCTTGATATTGTGATTCGTACCAAGAATTTGGGGGTCATCTCGCAGCGGGTG
Organism: Alistipes sp.; assembly: GCA_003979135.1. Lineage (GTDB taxonomy): Bacteria > Bacteroidota > Bacteroidia > Bacteroidales > Rikenellaceae > Alistipes. Next base: position 8,728 of record RYWP01000033.1, on the reverse strand, counting down.
CGTCGGCAGGGACATACGGCCGAGCCGAAACCCGAGGATACGGCCGCTATCATCTATACGTCGGGTACGACGTCGCGCCCGAAAGGGGTGATGCTTTCGCATGCGGCGCTCTGTGCGCAGGCCGGTATCTTCGAACAGATGCTGCCGGTCGGGGCTGAGGATGTATTTCTGTCGGTGCTGCCTTTGTCGCACACCTACGAATGTTCCATCGGTATGATTTATCCTTTTGCGATGGGGGCGCGGGTCGTATATCTCGACCGTCCGCCTACGGCTGCCGTACTGATGCCCGCTTTGCGAGCGGTGCGGCCTACGGTGATGTTGATCGTGCCGTTGCTCATCGAAAAGATCTATCGTGGGCAAGTGCTGGCTCGATTCAATTCCAACGGGTTCTGGCGCACGATGTATCGCATCGGTTTCATTCGGCGTTATCTGCATCGTGTAGCCGGTACGAAACTGATGAAATTGTTCGGTCGGCGGATGCGTTTCTTGGGCATCGGCGGTGCGAAGCTCGACCGCGGAGCCGAGCAATTCCTGTTGGAAGCGAAGGTTCCCTATGGCATCGGATACGGTCTGACCGAGACGGCGCCGTTGCTGGCCGGCGCTACGCCCGATATCGTTTGTTTGGGCTCTACGGGGCCTGCGGTGCCCGGGGTGCAGCTGCGGCTGGAGAATGTCAATCCTGAAACGCATCAAGGCGAAATCGTGGCATTGTCGCCGAGCGTCATGCAGGGGTATTTCAAGAATCCCGAGGCGACGAAAGATGTCTTTACGGCCGACGGTTGGTTCCGTACGGGCGATTTGGGTGAGTTCGATGCCGATGGACGGCTCTATATCAAGGGGCGTTTGAAGAACATGATCGTCGGCCCGGGCGGTGAGAACATCTATCCCGAGGATATCGAGAGCGTGCTCAATTCCCATGTCTACATCACCGATTCCATCGTTACGGAGCAGGAGGGCCATCTTGTGGCGCTCGTGCACTTCAACCGTGACGAAATCGAGGCGACGCTCGACGACTGGCGCGAGCAATGGGCCAACAAACGCGAGGCGTGGGAAGCCAAGACCGAGCAGCTGAAAAAAGAGATCATGGAGTTCGTGAATGCCAAGGTCAACAAGTTCTCGCGCATTTCGGAGGTGGTCGAGGAGAAAGAGGATTTTGTGAAAACTCCTACTTTGAAAATCCGGCGATTCCTCTATAACAATCGGAAAAACGAGAAGGTTGTGAGTGAGTGATCGGTCGCGCAGCGATAAACGGGAGACCGTCCGATGATTCGGATGGTCTCCCGTTTTGTTCGGCGCCGGACTTTCCGCCCGGCCGGAATCAACCGATGTAGCTTCTCAACGCTTCGACATATGCGGTGAACGCATCGCGTCCCGCATCGGTGATTCGGCAGACCGTGCGGGGCATCTTGCCTCGGAAACTCTTTTCGATAACAATGTATCCCGCTTTGGCGAGTTTGTCCAACTGCACCGACAGATTGCCAGCCGTGGCTTCGGTCTGTTCGCGCAGGTAGACGAAATCAGCGCTTTCGACCCCCAGCAAAATCGACATCACTGCCAGTCGCAGTTCGGAATGCAACAATGGATCGAGTTCCTTAAACATGGTGCTGTTTCGCTTGTCGGTTCGACCTGTATACGAGAATATGGCCCGGGACGATCATCATGAGAGTGAAAATCGCTGCAAAGATAAGAATTTCGTTGCATAATAATTTGTAGTCGACGGCTCCTTTCGGGAGTTGTTGCAGCCAATGGTCGTAGAGGGCGAATGATACGGAGAGAAGCATACCGACATATCCGCCGAACGTATAGATTTTCGATCGCACGATTCGGCCTGTTATTGTCGTGGCGATGGCCATCACCAATACGATCAGCCCGAGTAGATTGTGTCGGTACGAAAGTCCGTGAAGACAGACGATTGCGAATGTCGGGATTAAAGAGAGCGATGCGGTCGACCATACGACACCGAGGATGCGGTCGATTTCCGTGCGTGGTTCCGTAGATTTCTTGGCGGGAAACAGGTGATTCAACAGATAGCCGATGACCGGAATCAGAAACCATGTCAGTGACCACTCCGGATGACAGCCTGTGATATTGAACAGATAGTTCGCTAGCGAAACGATAACTGTCGTATATCCCCAGATGAGGAGCGGACGTCCGATATCATGATTCAACCGTTGGCGGGTCGTTTCGATCATACGGCTGATAAGTGCCAGACTTTCGGTTACGTTCAGTTCGCGTTCTTCGCGTGTGTTGTTTTTTTGCGTCTCCATAATAAATATGCGTTTTTCAGTTGTTTTTACTTTTCTTCATCGCAGTCGAACAGATAGAACAGTCCTTCCAACAGCAGGTGCAGGCCCCATCCTGCGGCGACCCATGCCGCCCACCAATGGTGGGACGACGTACAATAGTTGAGCAGAAACAGAAAGAGGCAGATGACGACATAGCGGATTGCCTCGCGGGTCAGACGCCGTTTGAGACGGGTCTTGCTTTCGGTAGTGGAAACGGTCGTGTTCATGATGCGGTTTTTTAGTGGGGAAGTGCCCCGATTTATTGTTTTCTGTATGCAAATATAAATTAGTTTATTCTATAAACCAAAATTTTCAGAGAAAAATATTTTTTCGAATCGAAGAATCCGCGTCCTTGTTGAGGATCTCGGTCTCTTTTTTCTGCCGATCTTCCGTTTTTCGTCCGATGAATAATGTCTGTTTTGTGGGGCTTCGTGCCCGATAGTAAAAAAGTCCTGCACGAAACGGTGCAGGACTTTTTATTAAAGCCGCTCTGTTTCCGCAGTAGGCGGGAGCGTTCGGAAATTATTTCGAAAGTTCGGCTATGGCGATTTTCGCATTTTCGGCGTTCGGACCTGCGGTCACTTGCTTGAATGCTGCGATAGCCTGCGGTTTCATCTCTTTGGCGTTGTAGGCTGCGCCCAACAGATAATACATCTGGCTCTTGTCTTCCGGAGTGGTTTGCGCTTCGGCAGCCGCTTCGCCCAGTTCGATCACTTTGGCGTAGTCTTTCTTGCCGTTGTAGGCCTGCAAACGAACGCTCAGAGCCAATGCGCTGGCCGGATTCTTCTCCAGCATCTCGTCGGCCATTTTGATGATGCCGTCGAAGTCGTTCGCTGCCTGCATCTTGGCCACTTGGTTGTTCGTGTAGAGCGTCATCATCTCCTGCGCTTTGGCGATCGCTTCACCGTATTTCTCGGGGTTCATGGCAGCGATGTTTTCGTACACCTCGATGCCTTTCACGTAGTCGCCCGATTCGCAGTAGCTCATCGCCAAGTTGAGCGCCATGTCCGTATTGCGCGGATTGGCCGCATAACCTTTGGCGAAAATCTCGGCTGCCGTCGCATAATCCTTGTTGTTATAGGCAATACCGCCGTGAACTTGATAAACCTTGGCCAATACGCCATTGACCTTCATCACGCGGGCTGCATCGCCGAATTGTTCCGCCAGTTCGGCTGCTTTGGTCAGCTGGGCTGCCGCTTCGTCGAATTTCTGTTGCGACGCTGCTTTCTGTCCCATGTTCTGGTAGCAGATCGGCAGATATTGTTTTGCCTTGGCCGTCACCTCTTCGGTTCCTTCACTGTCTTGAGCGATGATCTCCTCGAATTTGGCTGCCGCGCCTGCGAAATCCTTGTTCTGATAAGCCGATGCTCCTTCGTTGAAAAGAGCCGAAAGGTCTTGCGCCGACAGCGAAACGGTCGCCATCAAGGCTGCGAGCGTTACGAATAACTTTTTCATGTTTGTGTTGTCGATTGTTTTGGTTTGTCTTTTTTATCGTGTTTCGCTTCCGGGCTTGTGCAGGGCATCGATTCAGCCGCGTGCCGATGCACGGAAAACGATGGGAACAAAAATAGCGATTTTATTCTTCAAATACAAAATCTAAGCCCGCAACGTGGCGAAAAACGTTTTCATCAGTTCTTCGCATTCGATTTGCAGAATGCCGTGCGTGATGCTTGTCTTCGGATGGAGCGCCGCTTCCGAAAAGCGGCGGTATCCGCGTTTCGGGTCGTCCGCGCCCCAGACTACCCGGCTGATCTGCGACCAACCGATGGCTCCGGCGCACATGATGCAGGGTTCGACCGTGACGTACAACGTGCAGTTGGGTAAGTACTTGCCGCCGAGCGTTGCTGCTGCTGCCGTCAGTGCTTGCATTTCGGCGTGGGCCGTCGGGTCGTCGAGTGTCTCCACTAAGTTGTGGCCTCGTCCGACTACCGCACCGTTCGCTACGATGACTGCGCCGATCGGTACTTCCTGTTCTTCGAATGCTTTGCGGGCTTCGTTCAGGGCGAGCCGCATGAATTTTTCGTCGGTTTGTTGCTGGGACATGGTGCAAATTTTTCGCAAAAATAGTTATATTTGCCGAACAAAATATGAAATCATGGAATTCGAAGGAACTGTTTATAAAATGTTGCCGTTGACGAAAGGTACATCGGCTCGTGGCGAATGGCAGCGTCAGGATGTGGTGTTCGAGATGCAGGACGGCAGTTTTGCGCGGAAAATCTGCGTCACGTTCTTCAACCGTCCCGATGACGTCGCCAAATTGAAAGAGGGTGCCGTTTATCATGTTTCGGTCAACATTGAGTCGCGCGAGTATAACGGTCGGTGGTATACCGACATCCGTGCTTGGCGCTTGCAGCCCCAGCAGCCTCAGCCGGTTGATGCGCCCGCTGCCGCACCGATGCCCGATCTTCCGCCTATCGGCGGCGAGGAACCGTCGTTTACTTCGGCGTCCGCAACGACCTCCGAGGCCGATGACCTGCCGTTTTGAGGCGGATAAGCCGAGGCTGCAAATATTCGGATCCGTACCGGTTAATAGAAAAGCCGCTTGCTTGCGCAGGCGGCTTTTTGCTATTGAATCCTCTTGCGGGGATTATTTAACTTGCTTAACGATTGCTTCGAATGCCTTCGGTTCGTTCATTGCCAAATCGGCCAGCACCTTGCGGTTCAGCACGATACCCTTGGCGTTGAGTTTGCCGATAAATTGCGAGTAGGTCATTCCGTAGGCGCGCACACCGGCGTTGATACGGGTGATCCACAGCGAACGGAAAGTCCGCTTTTTGAGCTGACGGTGCGCATAAGCGTACTGCAAACCCTTTTCGACCGTATTTTTCGCAACGGTCCATACGTTTCCCCTTGAACCAAAGTTACCCTTGGCAAGTTTCAAAACTTTCTTTCTTCTTGCGCGAGACGCAACAGCATTGACTGAACGTGGCATAATGTAAAGTTTTTGAAGAGCGCGCAGCGATGCGGTTCTCCCGCATTCTTTGGGGCTGTTCTGCTCCGGTTAATGAAAAAAGTTCGTCCTTCGGTCGTTTATTTGACCAGCAGGTTTTTGATTTTGGCTTCGTCGGCCGCAGAAACGGTACCCGAATAGCAGAGGTTGCGTTTCTGTTTCGTCGTCTTTTTGGTCAGGATGTGACTGTGATAAGCGTGTTTGCGCTTGATCTTTCCTGTGCCGGTGAAGGTAAAACGCTTCTTCGCCGCGGCATTGGTTTTCATTTTCGGCATTGTCGTAAATGGTTAATTAGTTAAACATAGCCCGCAAAGGTAATCATTTTCTCGGAGATTGCAATTCGTGATGGTGAATTTTTATCGGACAGGCCGCTTCCGGGATTTGTCCGTTGTTGCATATTGTCGTCGCGCTTGGCCGGCGGTTCCGTCAGAACCACCGGTGGATTTCTTCCAGATTCGCTTCGCGCGACATGTCGTTCGGATTCGTGCCTGCGACACCTTCGGGTATCGGTTCGTCCAGCCGCTCGAACAGTTCTGTCCAGTAGTGGGGCATGGTGCCGTCCGGAGCACGGAAATTCATCGGTCGTGCCGTGAAACAGTGTGTTCCGTCGGGGCGTAGGTAGCTTTCGTAGACCAGTTCGCTGCAATAGTAGCGTCCGTTGTCGGGGAGGAACGAATAGTCATAGGGCGCTCCGATGCGGGTACGTGCTTTGCGGACAACTGCTGCGATTCCCGTTGTATCTTTCAGCCGTTTCGCTACGACGGCTGGTCGGCCGTCGATTCGGGCCGATTTGGCTAAAAAATCGGTGAGCGCCGTCATGCGTACTCCTCCGTCGGAAGTGGCTTCCAGGATGGAGTCGGCCCGGTTGCCGATGATGGCGATGCCGACATGGGTGAACTTCAGCGTTTCGCCACGGCCCGTCGCTTCAGCAATGGCCTCGGTCATTGCTCCGGTTCCGCATTGAAAAAGCAGATCGCCTGTCTGCAACCTCTGGTTTTCTCGTGGGCAAGTACAGGCCGCCACGGAAAGTATACCTATATATGATATAAGGCGAAACATCATCGGTCGAAAATTTATGATCGGTCGAAGATACGAAAATAAATTGCACCTTCGTTCTTGTATAAAACAGAAATAAGCCGATGCGTAAAATTCTTCTTCTGCTGCTCGTTCTTTTCAGTGCGAATGTTGCGAGCGCCCGATTCACGGTTACGGTTCCTGCGGAGTGGAAAGGCCGTAAAATTCTCTTCAAGGCGACCGAGATTCGAAGTATGGTCGAGGCAGAGTCTCTGAGCGATTTGAAGACCCGAACGGATACCTTGACGATTCGGTCCGAAACTTTCTCGCTCGAATCCGTGTTCCCGAATGCTACGTGTTATCGTTTTTTGACTTACGAGACGCCGCGCGGCTACAATGAAATCATCTTCACGTTTTACGCTGTTCCCGAAGACGAACTGACAATCGCGCTGTCGGATACGCTGTGCACGGCTGCCGGAACTCCGTTGATGGAGCAGGTTTCCGAAATTCAAGGCAGGGTCAAGGATGCGGAGCGTCGTTATATCCGGGCGTTCGAGGCGGAAGATACCGAGGCGGCCCGCGAAATAGCCGTGCAGCAGTTCGCCTATCTGAAAGATTACGTCGTCGCGCATCCCGATCAGCCGGGTGCGTCGTATGCCGTGATGGAGCTGACCAGCGCGGAAGATGCGGTGGAGCATGGAGCGAAATTGACTGGCGAAGCCCTCGTTTCGATGATTTATCCGCTCGCGCAGTCGAAGATAGCGGATGCCGAGGAGCGTCTGGCCAAACGGAAGAAACAAAGTGAACTGGAAACGACCGCTGCCATCGCTCCTGATTTTACATTGTCCGACATGGAGGGCAATCGGGTCGCATTGCGCCATTTTCGCGGGAAATGGGTCGTTTTGGATTTTTGGGGTTCGTGGTGCGGATGGTGCATCAAGGGATTTCCCGAGTTGAAAGAGGCTTATGCCGCTTACGACGGTCGGTTGGAGATCGTGGGAATCGACTGCAACGATTCGCCCGAAGCATGGAGAAAGGCGGTGGAGCGCTACGAATTGCCATGGGTGCAACTCTATAACTCGAGATCCGACGGCGTCGAGCAACTTTATGCCGTGCAGAGTTTTCCTACGAAAGTCATCATCGACCCCGAAGGCCGTATCCGCAAGGTTTGCAGAGGTCATGTGCCGGAATTTTTCCGTGATCTGGAAGAACTGATGCGGGATCGATAGCTCGATTTTCCGACCGGAGGAATTTTTGTCTCGGAAGAAATGCCCTCTCTGCATCTGTGAATGGGGTATTCCGATTTTTTTTGAAAAAAATCCCGAAAAGTTTTGCTTTCATCGAAAAACGGTTTACCTTTGCACCCGCTTTCCTCAAGAGCAGGAGTTCGGAGGGATAAGCGAAAAGGTTCTGAAAAATTTCTGAAAAAAACTTTCGAAAGTTTTGGTGGTTTGAAAAAGATGATTTACCTTTGCACCACTTTCCGCTCCGAAAAAAACGGACGGAACAGAACAAAAAGAGAATCGTTCTTTATAGCAATATTAAGAACAGCGTTCTTTGAAGTAATTGAGCAGCTAAATAGTTTTTCCACTCTCTTCGGAGAGTGATTTCAAAACAATTACCTTTGAGATTAGAGCGAAAGATTTAACAAATTCATTACATTACAATGGAGAGTTTGATCCTGGCTCAGGATGAACGCTAGCGGCAGGCCTAACACATGCAAGTCGAGGGGCAGCGGGTAAGTAGCTTGCTACTTATGCCGGCGACCGGCGGACGGGTGCGTAACGCGTATGTAACCTACCTTTGACAGGGGGATAACATCGAGAAATTGGTACTAATACCCCATAACATCACCGGAGGCATCTTCGGTGGTTGAAAACTCAGGTGGTCAGAGATGGACATGCGTTGTATTAGCTAGTTGGTGAGGTAACGGCTCACCAAGGCGACGATACATAGGGGGACTGAGAGGTTAACCCCCCACATTGGTACTGAGACACGGACCAAACTCCTACGGGAGGCAGCAGTGAGGAATATTGGTCAATGGACGCAAGTCTGAACCAGCCATGCCGCGTGCAGGAAGACGGCTCTATGAGTTGTAAACTGCTTTTGTACGAGGGTAAATCCCGATACGTGTATCGGGTTGAAAGTATCGTACGAATAAGGATCGGCTAACTCCGTGCCAGCAGCCGCGGTAATACGGAGGATTCAAGCGTTATCCGGATTTATTGGGTTTAAAGGGTGCGTAGGCGGTTTGATAAGTTAGAGGTGAAATCCCGGGGCTTAACTCCGGAACTGCCTCTAATACTGTTGAACTAGAGAGTAGTTGCGGTAGGCGGAATGTATGGTGTAGCGGTGAAATGCTTAGAGATCATACAGAACACCGATTGCGAAGGCAGCTTACCAAACTACTTCTGACGTTGAGGCACGAAAGCGTGGGGAGCAAACAGGATTAGATACCCTGGTAGTCCACGCAGTAAAC
>RYWP01000004.1:31646-53285 GCA_003979135.1 Alistipes sp. | reverse complement strand
CGACGATGTACGGGTTTCAGACCGTCACGCACGTCGGGCAAGGCACGCGAAACGATGACCGACATCGAATAGTCGATGTACGCCGTTTTCATCTGTTCCTCGATGTTGATGGGAATGATGCGCCCCACCAAACCGGAATTTTTTTCTTCTTCCGTCAGCATTTTCGAACTTTGGGTTTTCTATCTGTTTAATGAACAAAAATACGATTTATTTCCGATTTGAGCAACTCCGCCACCGGAAAAATGCAAATTCCGACATAAGTTTTTTCGGAGACCGACCGTTTTCGGCCCTTTTCGGGCGATTTCGCTGCACAAAACAAAACGCCCGTCTGACCGACGGGAAATTTTCGATTATGGCGTTCGGAGAATTGACCGTCCCGGCTTGAAGCACCGGCCGCATCCGACATTCGGCCTACCGGCTATTCCGACGTCGGCCGCTGAATTGAAACCAGTTCCATATAACTTTCCAGTTTTCCTTTGGTGGTCGACTCCTCGCTGCGGACATCGCCAACGCCCGGAACGCGCCACGTTACGGCGGTTCTCGTCACACGGATGAACAAGACCTTTACCGAAACGGTTTCCGTGACCTTGTATGCGTCGAACGTACCGACCGGCACAGTGATTTTTTCGTAGGCCAAGACCTTCCGGTCGGTGACCGAAAATTGGACGTTCATCTTCGTAGGCTCGCCGTCGTTATAGACGTTGTAAACAGCCGACAAATCGGGCAAATCCATCCCGACGGAGAGGGTCAGCGGACAAGCGTATTCGTTGCCCTCGATCTGCACGACCGACAAATCCGGATCCGGCAAACACGATGCAAGGATGTCGCCTAACGGCAGAATCATATCATCGGCACGGATGACGGTACAAGACCGCATATCGCCCGTTCCATCCTTTTTCACAACCGGATTGCGGTCGATGTCGAGTTCCTGCTCCCGAGTCCGCACCTCCAACCAACCGTCCACATTTCGCTCACACGATTCGACCGTCGAAAGTCTGTAACCGGTCAACCGACCTTTTTTGTCATAACAAGCGTATTCGAGCACCGTACCGGGCTCGGAGCAGACGAACGGTTGCTGCGCTATCGCCGAAAAAAGGTTCGCACAAGCGGCGAGGAAAAAGAGAATTTTCTTCATTGTCATCTATCGTTTATGCACCGGAAAAAGCCGAAAAGTCATCGGAAATCGATCCACTCGTAATCAGCGAAATCAGCTTTGCGGAAACAGGGAAAAGGCGTGGTACTCTTTCCGAACGAAGCGATTTTCAAGGCAATACGCATATCTTCCGCCCCGTAAATCACCGAGATAGGAAGCGCCGATCCCTTGTCCAGCGTCAGTTCGATGACCGACAAAGCGCCCTTGCTTCGAGGCGTCAATCGAAGCGTTATCCACTCCGGCTGTTCCGCCACAATCCGCACATCGTATTGCTCACCCACGAAGTCGAACGCCCGCACGGGATTATCCAACAGATTGTGCGACGCCGTATCGACCGCATCGATCACCACTTCGCGGGCTCGGTCGCTGACCTCGTAACGAACCGTACCGTCGCAATAAACCCGAGCCTCAGACAACGCGATGAAGTAACAGTCGCCCGCGACGCGATAAGTTCCGGAAACGGACTGTTCATCCGTCGTGGAAAGGTCGAACTGCACCTCGTACTCCCCGCAAGCCCGCACGGCGGACTGCAACCGTTCTAACCATGCAGCCCCCCCGTCGGCACGTGCAGGTATCACAGCCAAGCAACCGACCAAAATGCAGAGTGCGAGCAACCGCCCGCAACGGGCTCCGAAACGAAACACAACAACAGAAAACATACGGTAAATCGATTAAGACAACCCCAATTCCTGCAACTTCGCCTCCAGCGAAAGCGAATCGTGGATGAGGATTTCACGCGGCTTGGCTCCCTGCTGACGCCCGACGATGCCGGCCCGCTCCAACTGCATCATGATTCGTCCGGCGCGGTTGAATCCCACCTCGTAGTTGCGCTGAATCATCGAAGTGGAAATCGACTGCGACGACACAGCCTCCCGCGCGATTTCGGGGAACAACACATCGTATTTCTGCGGCGCGGCCTCCTCGCTGCCCATACCGGCTCCCTCGCCGGCGTCGGGCGTATAATCGGGCAATGCATAAGCCGAATCGTAACTCTGCTGTTTGGCGATATAATCGACGATGCGCTCGACCTCGGGCGTATCGACCAAAGCACACTGAATACGGGTCAACTCGCCGTCTTTGGAGATCAACATATCGCCGCGTCCGATCAGCTGGTCGGCACCCGGGCGGTCGAGAATCGTACGCGAATCGATCATCTGCATCACACGGAACGCGATGCGGGCGGGGAAGTTGGCCTTGATTTTACCCGTGATGACATCGACCGACGGACGCTGCGTGGCGATAATCAAGTGAATGCCGACGGCACGAGCCTTCTGCGCCAAACGGGTCACGGGCATCTCGACCTCCTTCGCCGTCATGATAAGGTCGGCGAACTCGTCGATGATGACCACGATATACGGCAGATAATGGTGGCCGTTCATCGGATTGAGCCGCCGCGACGTAAACTTCTCGTTGTACTCGACGATATTGCGCACGGCCGCTTTCTTACAGAGTTCCAAACGTTTGTCCATCTCCGTACAAAGCGCATTCAACGTATAGACCGCCTTGCGCGGATCTGTGACGATGGCTTCGTCCTCGGACTCCATCTTGGCGAGGAAATGACGCTCGATTTTGGCGTAGAGCGAAAATTCGACCATCTTGGGGTCGATCATCACGAACTTCAGTTGTGCGGGGTGCATCTTGTAGAGCAGCGACGTGATGATGGCGTTCAGACCGACCGATTTACCCATACCCGTGGCACCGGCGACCAACAAGTGGGGCATCTTGGCCAAGTCGAACAGGTAATTTTCGTTCTGGATGGTGCGCCCCATCACCACCGGAAGCATCGCTTTCGACTCTTGGAAGCGCAACGACCGGATAGCCGAATACATCGAAACAACCTGTTTGTGGCGGTTGGGCACCTCGATACCGATGGTGCCGCGGCCCGGGATGGGCGCGATGATGCGGATGCCCGATTCGGCTTTGAGGCTTTGGGCGATATCGTTCTGCAAGCCCTGAATCTTCGAAATCTTAACCCCCTGCGCCTGCACGATTTCATAGAGCGTAACGGTAGGGCCGACCGTCGCACGGATGCGCTGAATCGGAATGCCGAAATATTTGAGCGTCTCCTCGATTTTGGTCTTGTTTTCGAAAATCTCCTCGTCCGTCACCTCCGAATCCGACCGGTAATCCTCCAACAGCGTGACGGGCGGCTTACGATAGTTCATCAAGTCTTTCAACGGGTCGTAGGCTTCGGTCGTAATACGGTTCGCATCGACCATGCGGGCCTCGTTCGCTTCGACCGTAACGACCACGCCTTCGGACGCGTCAGAAACGTTTCCGGACACAACGGAACGGATTTCGGACTGTTCGGGAATGGGCTGCGAAACAACCGGAACTTCCGGTTCAAGGGGCACTTCCGGCGCAGGCCGCACGATCGGCTCCTCGACGAAAAAACTGTCATCGACAACCGGTTCGTCGGGTTCGAGCTGCGGCTCCAACAGTTCCTCGGGAACAGGCTCGTCCGAATCCGGATTGGGCACCTCGACGAAAGCACTGCCATTCATTGCCATCGGTCGTGACAGACGGTTCTGCTGCGGCGCGACCGATGGCCGCTCCAACTCGACCAACCCGCTGCGCCCCATCACCACCCGCGCCGAAGCATGGGCAGATAAGGGCGTCTCGGGGAAAAGTTCTTCCGTGGCAGGCTCATCGCTTGGTTCTGGCTCAACCGCCTCTATGGGAGGTTCGCCCGAAACGGGCACTTCATCGAAGAACGGACGGTCGACCTCGATACGAGAAGCGGACGCGGCAGAACGTCGCACGACCGTCTGTTGCTGCCGATAAGCCGACAACGACTCCGGATGAGAGGTCGTCGTGTTTTCGGATTGAGTAACCGCTGTGTCCGTAACAGGACAGAATACACCGGTCGCGGTTGCAGTTCGACCAGCCACGACGTCCGGAGTGCGAGCAGCAGCAGGCCGCACGGGTTCCGGTCTGACCGAAGCAGCGGAAAAATCAGCAGGATGTCCTGCAACATCGGCAGCCTCGGCCGGTTCCGAGACATAATCATCTTCATCGTCATATTCCATCGGCGCATGGCTGTGCACCATTCGGTCGACGAATTTTTCGCTCCGGTCGACGACGGCATTCCCCGCAGCGTTAACCGTGTTGATGAAATTGCGGTTGATAAAAACACCCGTCAGAATCCACCCGACAAGCAAGAGAATGATCGTCCCTACCGCCCCGATATGCAGATGAAGCAACTCGGCCGTATGGACACCGAAAGCACCGCCCATGCCGGTCGACGAACCGATCGTCAACTTGTCGGAAAAGGCGAAACCCAGCGTAAACGAACCGAGAATCATCACGAAGACGAGCGACAACAACGAATGGTTGAGCAACAACGGCCGCTGGCGGATGATCCGCACACCCAACAAGACAATCATCACGGGAATCAGAATACCGAACAGCCCGAACGAACGATCGACCAGCCACATGCCCAATCGTGCACCGGCCCAACCGCAGAAATTCTTCGGTTCGATGCTGAGAGCCGCACGATCGGCCGCAGACATCGGCAGACCGCTCTGGTCTTCACGCCAGCAGAAATAGGAGAAAAAGACAGCTGCCGCAGCGAAAAGGCCGATGAACAGCAACACGAGCCCGCACACCCAACGCATACTGTCGCTGTTGGTTCGCTGGGTTTTCGATCGGCTTTTCAATGTGGGGGACTTATGATTCGCAGATGTCATTTTTCGTACGGGGATTCAATTGGCGAAGATACGAAAAGTTTATCATTTCTGAAAGTCCCGACGGCGCAAAGATGCCGAGGCTTAGGCCGCCTATGCCATTGTCTATGCTACTTGTCTATGCCGCCGCCGAAACAAAAAACGCAAGACCTGCGGGTATGCAAGCCTTGCGCGTTGGTGAATATGCTCTCATGGAGCAGTCGCGGCACCGGCTTTGAGCATCAACCGGCGGCGGTAGGCCTCGTCAGCGAAAGTAAGGAAACGGTATTCGGGCACATGACCGGCCTCGGCGCGGAGGCTGTTGGCATCAAGCAACTGCACGACACGTCGTGCGACAGCAGGCGACGGGTCAACGATAGAGACGCTGTGACCGTCAAGCACCCGCCTCAGAACGGGCAACAAAAAAGGATAATGCGTACACCCCAAGACAATCTGGTCGGCCCCACGCAGAAGCATGTCGGTGACAGCAGCGCGCACGCATGCCTCGGCCTCGGGCGAATCTTCACGGTCGCGCTCGACCAATTCGACAAATCCCCGACCAGGCGCAGTGACGACCTTTATACCCACCCCGTAACGGGCTGCCGTCCGACGAAACAAATCGCCGTCAAGACTGCGCTCGGTGGCCAAGACACCGACTACCCCGCTCTGTGTAGCCAAACAAGCGGGTTTCACAGCGGGCTCCATGCCGACAAACGGCACAGGCGCATATTTCGCCCGTAAAAAGTCGATAGCGGCAGCAGTGGCGGTATTGCAGGCGACGACAACCATTTTGCATCCCTCATCCTTGACCAGCCGTGCAACGGCAGCATCAGCCAGCTGCTGAATCTCCTCGCGCGAACGAGAACCATAGGGACAATTTTTACCGTCGCCCAAGAACACCAACGATTCCTCGGGCAAGGCCCGCCGCACCTCGCGCCAGACGGTCAACCCGCCCATACCGGAGTCGTAAACACCTATCGGAGCATTCGTCATCATCAACGATTCTGAATAATCCACTCGATCAACTCGGCATCGGACTTTCCGATACAATCGACAATCAATCGGGCTTGTGCGTAAAAAGGTTCGCGCTCGGCCATGTCGCGCCGCATGAACTCGACCAGTTCGGTGTCGGACAATCCACGCAACCGTGGCCGTTTCTGCCGACCGTACGGGCTCATCCGCCGAATGATCTGCTCGGCGGGCCGCCGCAGATAGACGGTCGTACCGACGGCATTCATCCGTGCCATGTTGTCACCCCACGCGGGCAGTCCGCCACCGGTGGAGATGACAGTGCACGCACCGGAAGCAATCAACTCGTCGAGCACGGCACGCTCGGCCTGCCGAAAGTATTCGGCACCGGCCAACTCGTAGACATCGGCCACAGAAGCGCCCTCGCGCTGCTCGACCAACGTGTCGGTATCGGCGAACGAAACGCCCAACCAATGGGCCAGTTTACGCCCTAATGTGCTTTTGCCGCACCCCATGTATCCGACCAAAAAGAGCGGCTCCATAACATCAGAACAAATCCAACTGTTCGGGATCAAGCATCTGGTCGGCATCGCCGCGGGGACGCTCGATTTCCAAATCGGCGCTGCCGGTCATGACGACACCGGACGCACCGGAAACACCGTCGGCCGCCTGCGTCTCACCTGCATCCGAAGCATCGAACATATCGAAAGGCTCGGAATCGTCGGAAAGCTCAGGTTCGGCAGGCGTTTCGGGCAATTCGGGCTCAATGAACCGCAAGGTCGCCACGTCGTAAGTCGTCAGACGCTTGCCTTTCGCACGGTGGCTCTTGACGCCGACGAAACCATCGACGTCCAGCAAATCGGCCGGACGAGCTGCATGCGCACCCTTATAGGTGATTTCCAACTGAGCACCGTTCCGATCGGTCAGGCAGACGAAATCGGACTGGCCCTCCTCGTCGAGGAACGACTGCATCTTGTCGGTCTGCTCGGCCGTGAAACGCTTCATGTAATAATACTGCTGCTCACGGTCGAAGTAGCAAACACTGTAAACGCGCCCCGTTTCGAACCGCCCGACGCGGACGGTCTCGTCGGGAAAGTGCTGCCCCAAATCGAAATTAGTGATATAATACTGGTTCTTCGAAGTCCAGACGATCAGTTTGTCATCGCCCTTGAACTCGCCCAACAACGTACCGCGACCGTCTGTATTGAGCCGCCGGACATCCTCGTCGAACCAGATGTTCTGCCCGCCGAGCGTTGACGTACCGCGCTCTTTCAAAACGATCTTGTGGATTCCATAACGCGAGAAGAGATTGCCTTGACTTTGGCGTCCCTTGATAGCCAATTCCGAAAAATCAAGGTCGACGATGACCTTTTTCAAACGGGGACGCGGCTTGAAGTAAACTTTCAACACCTCGGCCTCGCCGTTGGGATTGACCGACATATAGAGAATCTCGCTCTTGGGCGTGCCTTTCGTTAGGTTGTACTCTTTATCGCGCGTAATGCCCTTGATGGCGCAGCGCTTCATCATGATAGGGCCGTTCTTACCGTCGCGGTAGAGCACATTGTAAATCGTCCGCTCGTCGTTGCGCTTGAAGACACCGATGTAATGGATGCCCTTGTCGAAAAAGGCCTTGTCCGAAACTTTCGTGATGATGTAGCGGCCATCGCGCGTGAAGACGATGACGTCGTCGATGTCCGAACAATCGCAGACGAGCTCGGCATCCTTCATCGACTTACCGATGCCGAAGAACCCCTCAGCGCGGTCTACGTAGAGTTTGGCATTCGTCACGGCGACTTTCGTCGCTTCGATGCTGTCGAACTCGCGCAATTCGGTGCGACGCTCACGGCCCTTGCCGTACTTCGCACGAATCCGCTCGTAATAAGCGACAGCATATTCGGTCAGATGATCCAAATCGAAGCGCGTCTGCTCTATGTCTTTCTCGATCTGTTTGATTTCGTTATCGGCTTTCTCAACGTCGTAACGCGTGATGCGAATAAACTGCAACTCAGTCAGATGCTTTACGTCGTCGAGCGTAACTGGCTGCCGCAACTGTTTTTTGAACGGTTCCAATCCCTTGTCAACGGCAGCATAACCCTCCTCGCGGCTACAACCCTCCAAGAGTTGGTAGAGTTTGTTCTGGATGAATATCCGTTCGAGCGAAGCGCGGTGCCAAGCGGCGTTCAACTCGTCAAAGCGGATTTCCAGTTCGCGTCCCAACAACCATTTGGTGTGCTCGGCCGACCGACGCAGAATCTCGGAGACGCCGAGAAAATGCGGCTTCTCCTCCCAAATGACGCAAGCATTCGGAGCAATCGAAACCTCGCAATCGGTAAAAGCATAGAGTGCGTCGATCGTCTTGTCAGACGATTCGTCGGGCGAAACCTGTATGACGATTTCCACCTTGTCGGCCGTATTGTCGTCGACGCGGCGGATTTTGATCTTCCCCTTTTCGTTGGCCTTGATGATCGACTCCTTGATGGATTCGGTTGTCGTCGTGAACGGTATTTCAGTAATAGCGAGCGTCCGTTTGTCGATCTTAGAAATGCGGGCGCGTACCTTGACCGCACCACCGCGCAAACCGTCGTTATAACGGCTCACATCGGCCAAACCGCCCGTCGGGAAATCAGGGTAAAGCTGAAACTCGCGTCCTTGCAGGTGGGCGATGCAGGCGTCGATCAACTCAACGAAGTTGTGGGGCAGAATCTTCGAAGCAAGTCCCACGGCGATACCGTCCGAGCCCTGCGCCAACAGCAACGGGAACTTGATGGGCAGCGTAACGGGCTCCTCGTTGCGGCCGTCGTACGAACGCATCCACTCGGTGGTCTTCTTGTTGAAAACCACCTCGGAAGCGAATTTCGACAATCGCGCCTCGATGTAACGGCCGGCAGCGGCCTCGTCGCCCGTGAGGATATTGCCCCAGTTGCCCTGACAATCAATCAACAACTCCTTCTGCCCCAACTGCACAAGCGCGTCCTTGATAGAGGCGTCACCATGCGGATGGTACTGCATGGTCTGACCGACGATGTTGGCCACCTTATTGAAGCGCCCGTCGTCGACGGCTTTCATGGCATGGAGAATGCGGCGCTGCACCGGTTTCAGGCCGTCCTCGACGTGCGGCACGGCCCGTTCGAGAATCACATACGAAGCATAATCCAAGAACCAGTTCTTATACATGCCCGTAAGCTTGCGCACACTCCCCTCGGCCTGCGTCAGCCGGTCGAACTTACCGGAGCGTTGCGCCCCCGCACCGACCGGGCCCTCAGCCAGCTCGTCCATTTCAGTATCGGGAGCCGGAATCGCGTCGCCGAACCGTCCGTCCTCTTCGTGTATATCCTTATCGTTCGCCATAATCAACTGATCTTCAAATCCTCCTCAACCAAATCTTCCTCAATGCGCAGATTATCGATGATGAATCCCTGCCGCTCGAAAGTGTTCTTACCCATGTAGAACTCCAACAAGTCATGAATCGGGTCGTCTTTCGTGATACGCACCTTGTCCAGCCGCATGTTGCCGCCGATGAACTCGCGAAACTCGTCGGGCGAAATCTCGCCCAAACCTTTGAATCGCGTAATCTCGGCATTCACACCGCATTTGGCGAGCGCTTTGAGCCGTTCCTCCTCCGAATAACAATAGTGCGTTTCTTTCTTGTTGCGGACGCGAAACAACGGCGTCTGAAGCACGTAGAGATGCCCCTGCCGGATTACATCGGGGAAGAACTGCAAGAAGAAAGTCAACATCAACAACCGGATGTGCATGCCGTCGACATCGGCATCGGTCGCGATGATCACCTTTTCGTAACGGAGGTTATCCATCGTATCCTCGATGTTCAAGGCCGCCTGCAACAAATTGAACTCCTCGTTCTGGTAGACGACCTTTTTCGTCAGCCCGAAGCAATTCAACGGCTTGCCACGCAACGAAAAGACCGCTTGTGTCTTGACGTCACGGCTTTTCGTAATGGAACCCGAAGCCGAATTACCCTCCGTGATGAAAATCATCGACTGCTCGGCCAATTCGCTCTTGTCGGTGCGATGAACCTTGCAATCGCGCAATTTGCGGTTATTCAACGAGACCTTTTTGGCCGTCTCGCGCGCCTTTTTCTGAATACCCGAAATCGCCTTGCGTTCCTTTTCGTTCTCGACGATCTTGCGCTGGAGAATCTGCGCCGTTTCGGGGCTCTTGTGCAAGTAGTCGTCGAGGTGCTTGCCGAGAAAATCGACGACGAAATTACGAATCGTCGGCCCCTCTTTGGCCATCTCTTTCGAACCGAGTTTCGTCTTGGTCTGCGATTCGAAAATGGGCTCGGAAACGCGCAACGAAATCGCGGCGATCAACGAAGTACGGATGTCCGACGGGTCGTAATCCTTGTGGTAGAACTCCTTGACCGTCTTGGCGATCGCCTCGCGGAACGCAGCCTGATGCGTACCGCCCTGCGACGTATACTGGCCATTGACGAACGAATAATAACTCTCGCCGTAACCCGTGCCGTGGGCGATGACCACCTCGATGTCGTCACCCGACAAATGAATGGGCGCGTAAAGCGGCTCCTCGGTCATGTTCTCGTTCAGAAGATCGAGCAGACCGTTTTTCGAGGCGTAAACATTATCGTTGAGTTTCAACGTGAGGCCGCGGTTCAGATAAGAATAATTCTTGACCAGCTGCTCGACGTACTCCATATTATAGGAATACTGTCCGAAAACCTCTTCGTCGACACGGAACGAGATGAACGTACCGTCCTTTTCATCGACATTGCTTTCCCACCGGTCGCTCTGCTCCAACCCCTGCGTGAAAACGACCGTATGTGCCTCGCCGCCGCGCACCGACCGAGCGGTGAACTCGCTCGACAACATGTTGACAGCCTTGACACCGACGCCGTTCAGACCGACAGTCTTCTTGAACGCCTTGCCCTCCTCGTATTTGCCGCCAGTGTTCATGACGCTGACCGCCGGGCCGAGCATCTTCAACGGAATACCGCGCCCGAAGTCGCGCACGGTCACGACATTATCGGCGATCGTGATGTCGATTTCATGGCCGAAGCCGTTCATGTATTCGTCGATCGAGTTGTCGACCACCTCCTTGATGAGCACGTAGATGCCATCGTCCGGCTGCGACCCGTCGCCCAGTTTGCCGATGTACATACCCGGACGGAGCCGGATGTGGTCGCGCGGCGAAAGGGTGACGATGCTGTCGTCGCCGTAATTCGTATTCGGTTTGCTATTGAGTGAATTGTTCATAATATTCGTCTATAACCGTGCTCGGCCGCGGGATCGGTTCTGAAAAGCGCCTGCTCAATGTTTCGCCTGCCGGATTTCAGCCAATGCCCCGCACATCGCATCGTGCACCTCCTCCATCAACTCGTGCAGGTCGGCGGAAACGACCCGCTCGACCGGAACGGGCGGCAGAATCCGCAGCGTAATGCGATTCCCCCAGTTGAAGAGCAAGTTCCGCCGGATAAGCGATTTCGTCCCGTCCAACACCACTGGCAGAATCTCGACGCCGGCCTCCTTAGCCAACGTAAAAGCACCGGCTTTGAACCGATGGATTTCCCCGTCTTTCGACCGCGTGCCCTCAGGAAAAATGGCAATGGAGGCCCCGCGCGAAATCCACCGCTTTCCTTTGCACAACAGCTGCTCCATCGCTTCAGCGGCCCGCCCGCGGTCGATGCAAATGTCGCCGTGCAAAACGAGATACTGCCCGAAAAAGGGCGTCTTGAATACCTCCCGCTTCGAAACCCACCGGAAATTGAGCGGCACGTAATAGAGCGCCGGAATATCGATTACCGTATTGTGGTTCAGCACGATGACATACTGTTTTTTCCGGTCGACGTATTCCAGCCCGACGACCTTCTGCCGCCAACGCAACGGCACGAAAAAGAAAGTGCGCACCAGAATCCGCGACAATTCGTGCACTACGCGACGTCCCTTGTCGAACGGCCAACAAATGACCAAAGCCACAGCCGACAAGAGCATGAAAAGCGTGCAAAGTGCTATTAAAAACAGGTAGTAGAGTGCGCTCAACATGGTTCGCGTAAAATTAGCAACTTGCAAAGTTAACAATTATTTCCGGAAAATCCGTCACGACGAATGACTGTTTTTATCAGTCCATTATAGATAACGGCAGTTGCGGTCGTTCTTCTGCGCATAAAAAATATTTTTCTATTTTTTTACTACTATGCAATGCAAAGTATAAAAATAATCATATATCTTTGCGCCGTAGATTAAAATGCAAAACAAATTATACTAACGAATCAATTACCTTTATGTTGAAAAAGTTTATCCTTTTGATTGTAGCCCTCGCCTGCGCCCTGATGCCGGCATGGGCTGCCCGCATCGCACCCGTCCCTGTGACGGGCCATGTCGTCGACGAACAGAATCGGGATGTCCCCTATGCGACGATCGTGCTGCTCCGAGGCTCGGAACAGGCGGCAGGCCAAGCCACCGATGCCTCCGGACGGTTCGAACTGCAAGCATCGCAGGGCAAATACACCCTCTCGGTGCAATTCATCGGCTACGAACCGGTGCAACGCCCCGTGCAAATCGACCAAGCTACGGATCTGGGCGATATCCGACTACGAAACGCAACGACCGAAATCGAAGGGGTTGTGGTAACGGGCCAACTCATTCGCCGCGAAGCCGACCGGTTTGTGGTCGATGTGGCCAATGCCCCCTCGGCCATTGGGAAAGACGGTATCGAGCTGCTCGAACTATCCCCGGGAGTCTGGGTCGACAACGAGAAAATCACCATCAACGGAAAAAGCGGCTCGAAAGTCTACATCAACGACCGCGAACTGCGTCTGCCAGCCGATCAACTGCTCACCTATTTGCGTTCGCTGCGCGCCGAACAGATTCAGAAAATCGAAGTGGTACCCATCACGGGAGCCGATTACGATGCCGATTCATCCGGCGGAGCCATCCGCATTACGCTGAAAAAACGACGCGACAACGGCACGAACGGCTCGCTGTCGATGAACACGCAGCACGGCAATGTCACCCACAGATACAAACCCAACGGGCACCTCAACTTCCATACAGGCCGGTTCGACATCTATCTGTCGGCATGGAGCAATTTCGATCGGGACCGCATCATCTCCGACGAACGAACCGACTACACGGCGCAAAACTCGCAACTCACGGCCCATTCGGAGCTATCCGAACGCAAACGAGGATTGGGCGGAAACATCGGCAGTATCTATGAAATCGCACCGCGCCACAGCATCGGAGCAGAGTTCGAATATTGGCATCTGCATCAAACGACGCCCAACGACAGCTACACCGATTTCCAATCGGAAGCAGAACTGACGCACACGCAAAGCCGTTATGAACAACTCACAATTCACGAAAACTATGCGGCGACCTTCAACTACATCTGGAAAATCGACACGCTGGGCTCGAAACTCAAGGTGCTGGCCGACTACACCCACCGAGTGGCAGACACCCGCAACGACAATTTCAGTCGCAGTATGTCGCCGCAACAGAACGTCGATTCGACCTTCCGCGACCACGCGGCGAGCCGCTACGACATAGCCACGGCGACGCTGGCTCTCGAAAAGAACTTTTCACCCCGATGGTCGTTAAAGGCCGGCATGAAATACACCCACAACCGAATGGACAACGAAGCCCTCTACGAATACCTAAAAACCGACGAATGGCACCGCAACGAGGCGCAGAGTTTCGCCATCGACTACACGGAACGAATCGCAGCGGCCTACGGTATCGTCTCAGCGAAACTCGGACGCTGGAGCCTCGTAGCCGGCCTGCGCGGCGAATACACTCACACCTCGGGCAAACAAGTCGGACAACAGTACAGCTCGCTCTTCCCGAATGCCAACATCTCCTATGCACTGACCAAAGACGGCGCCTATTCGCTCATCGCCCAATATGCCCGCACCATATCGCGCCCCAATTTCTGGCGCCTCTCGCCGCAGCGGATGCAGATCTCGAACTATACCTATGAAATGGGCAATCCGTTGCTCGAACCCGGCTACTCACACGACACGAGCCTGACCCTCGTGATGAAACACAAATATACGCTGACGGCCGGAATGACCGTCAACACGAACGAAATCGAACAGATTCTGCAATCCGACGCCGAGAACCCCGACATGCTGTGCCTCACGTGGATCAACTACGACCGCACGACAAACTACTACGTCTCTACCAACCTGCCGTTCCAACCAACGAAGTGGTGGCAAATGAACGTCAACGCATTCTACGGCCGCATGGGACAACGCGAATCGGCCGATGCCGCCCTGCGATACCAAAATATCGTACGAGCCACGACATCGATGACCTTCACACTTCCGGCGAAATTCTACATCGATTTATCCTACCACTATCAAGGCCGCGTCGAACTGGGGAATATCAAAATCAATCCGCTGCATTTTCTGAATGCCGGCGTCAAGAAACGGTTCGGCGAACATTTCACGTTGTCGTTCCGCGTACGCAACATCGTCGAAAACACGCAGCACATTCTCACGCGCAACGAAGGTTTCGTCCGCCGCATGGCCATCATACAACCGTTTGTAAGCCGCAGTTGGCAGTTCGGACTCACCTACAACTTCCGGTCAGGAAAAGCTTTCAAGCAAAAGAGCGTCGAAGCCGGCTCCGAGCAAGAGAAAAACCGGCTGTAATTACCAGTTTCGATGCGGCAACCGAAGCAGATGCGGAATACGCACGATGCGCGGCAGCCGGAGCGAATCACCGACGATGATGAGCGTCACGGCGACCAGTATCAGCACGACCCCGCCGATGATACGCACCGTGAGCGCTTCACTGAATACGGCGACGCCGATAATCAGCGCCGTGACCGGCTCCAACGCCCCGAGAATCGCTGCAGGTGTAGAACCGATACGGTGTATGGCACTGGCCAACGCAACCAACGAAACGATGGTCGGAAAGAGTGCCAGTCCAACGGCACATTCCCACATCGGGAACGAAGGCAACAACTGCAAATCGACGCAGCCGTGCAACCGCACGACATAAATGGAAGTACCGATCAACAACGAATAGAAAGTCAGCTTTTCAGCCGACATCGTTCGCAGGGAGGAGCGGTTGACACCGACGATATAGACGGCATAGCACAACGACGAAAGCAGTACGAGCGCTATCCCGACAGGATTCAAGGTCGTCCCGTCGGCCGAGCGGCAGAGCAACAGAATACCGACGGAAGAGAGCAGAATGGAAAGCACCGTCGCCAACGAGGCTTTCTCGTGGAAGCCGACCGTCATAATCACGGCCACCACCACGGGGTAAAGAAAAAGTATCGTCGAAGCGATGCCGGCATCCATGTACTTGTAACTCTGGAACAACAACAACGACGAAAATGAAAAGAGCAAACCCAAGACGACGAGCGGCAAAATGTCGCGCCGCGCCAGCGCGAATGACTGACGCCGCACGAGCATCAATGCCCCCATCATCACCACAGCCAGCAAATAACGGTAAAAAAGCACCGAATCCACTCCGACACCAGCCTCGTAAAGCGGCAAAGCGAAGAGCGGATTCAGTCCGTAACTGGCAGCGGCTATCGCCCCGAGAAGATAACCGCGCATTTTTTCGGACGTCATGTCAGAAATTCACGACAGGCGCCGTCTCGGAACCGGCAGCCGCATCGAAATAAGGTTTCGTCTCGAAACCGAACATCCCGGCCACCAAATTATTCGGAAAACGCCGCACCGAGACATTGTAATTCCGAGCCACCTCGTTGAAATCCTTACGGGCCACGGCTATCCGGTTCTCCGTACCCTCCAACTGAGCCTGCAACTCCATGAAATTCCGATTGGCCTTGAGATCGGGGTAACGCTCCGACACGGCAATCAACCGCCCGAGCGCCGACTGCAAACGAGACTGTGCCTGCTGGAACTCAGCCATCCGTTCGGGAGTCAGTTCATCCACCGAAAGATTGACCGAAGTGGCATTGGCACGGGCCGCAGTCACCGCTTCGAGAGTCTGCGACTCATGGGCCGCATAACCCTTGACCGTATTGACCAGATTGGGAATCAGATCGGCCCGACGCTGGTACTGCGTCTCGACATTCGACCACGCGGTCTTCACCGCTTCATCCTTGGTCACCAAACCGTTGTAAGTCATGTAACAATAGACGGCCAGAACGCACGCCACAATCAAAAACACGACCCAACCCATTCGTTTCTTCATAATCGAATCTTTTATTTATTAATTTTTGTAATTATTTTTCAATTCCTAAAGTCCGACTGCGGTTCGTCACCATTTCGAACCGGCACCTCCGCCACCGAACGAACCGCCGCCGAAGCCGCCACCCATGCTGCCACCGCGGAAACTTCCACCATGTAACGTACCGCCGAGGAATCCGCCACCGGCTGTACCGGAACCATCGTCCTTATAATTGCGCGCCCGACGCTTGACAACCCGACCGCAATGCGAACAAACATAAGTATACTCCATCTCGCGGAAATTCGATGTTTCACGGAGCAGACGCGACGACCGCTGCTGCAAGGTCAACCGATGGCATTTGGGACATCGACGGCTCAATCCGTAAACCACCCACACCACGACGACCGGCAAGACGATGAACAACGACAGAATCGCCAGAATCTCCCATCCCGAAAGTTCATCGTCGGATGCAGAAATCTCGGGAAGCGCTTCGCCGCCCTTTTCCAAGACCACAGCCACAGCATCGATACCCTCCGTCATGCCGCGATCGAAATCGTCCTCCCGAAAGGCCGGCAACATGAACTGCATCTGAATCCGTTTGCAGATCGCATCGGGCAAAACGCCCTCCAGTCCACCGCCGGTAACGAAGCGTATTTCATGCCGATCCTTGACCAGCAGAACGCCCAAACCATTATCGTTGCGGGCATCTCCGACACCCCAACGCCGGAACAATTCGATGGCAAACGAAAAAGCGTCGCCACTCTCGATATCATCGACTGCCACGACGGCGACCTGCGCCAATCCTTTCGCACGCAATGCGGCGCAAACCTCGTCAATGCGGCTGACAGCACCCTCCGAAAGTATGCCGTCGGGATTGCTCACATACCGGTTCCGGTCGCGAAGCTGCACATTGGGCACCTCGTCGGGACGATACGTTCCGGCCGAAGCCGCTGAAACGAACGCAACGGCGCAAACCGCAAAACCGCATATAAACCACTTCCGAATCATACCCTGCTACCGTGCTATGAGCACCCGATAACTCCAAGGCGCCATATCCTCCTCAACGTGTTCGGGCAACAACCGTTCCTCACCCGTCATTGCATCGGTATAAATTCCCGTATAGATTCCCGTCCGGTAATCGGCATGAATGGCATAGGGAGACAGATTCATGATAGCCACAACCCGATTGCCGTCCTTCTCGCGCACGAGAATCATCAGGCAATCCTCGGCGTTGTTGCGGATTTCCACCAGCCGGCCGCCCCGACCGCCCGAGGCCAAAGCTGGATTGTCATGCCGCAGAGCGGCCAACCGCCGATACAGTTCGGTCTCGCCGTTCGCCTTATAACATTCCGCGGGGATAGAGTCGCGGTCGAAAAATGCGAACGAATGATCGTATCCCACTTCCTGTCCCGTATAAATCAACGGCAAACCGCGCGGCACGACGAACGTGAAGACGGTCATCGCCTCACGAGCATTGCCGAAACGGACGAACTCGGAACCCGACCATGAATTTTCGTCGTGATTGGATGTAAAGGTCAACCGCATAGCCTCCTCGGGATAACGGCCGAGGTCGGCATAGAGATAATCGCGCAAGGCGGTGACACGCACCCGCTGCTGTGCGACATCCTCCAACAAATGCCCCATCTGCCAAGCATAGCAGGCGTCGAAAGCGCCATTCTCGAAAAGATTCGGCTCCTCAGCCTCGGCCAACAAGAACAGATCGGGTTTCACCATCCGCAGCCGCTGCGCAGTCTCATTCCAAAACTCGATCGGCACCAGCATCGCCATATCGCAGCGGAATCCGTCGACCGCATGTTCGCGCAACCAGAATTCCATCGCTTCGGCCTGCCCCTCCCAAACCTCGGGATTCGCATAATTCAATTTTGCCGTATCGGTCCAATCCCACGGCACGACAGGAACACCCTGAGCATCGCGTTCGTACCATGTAGCGGGCCGCTCGGTCACCCAACGGGCATCGCGCGCCGTATGGTTGGCGACCCAATCGAGGATAACTTTCATCCCCATTGCATGGGCGGTCGCGATGAAACGGTCAAAGTCGTCCATCGTACCCAGTTCGGGGTTGACGGCGCAATAATCGCGCACGGAATAATAGGAACCGAGCGCACCCTTGCGGCCTTCGCAACCGATGGGATAGACGGGCATCAGCCACACGATGTCGATGCCGATTTCGTGCAGAAAAGCAAGCCGCGCAGTCGCCGCCTGCAAAGTACCTTCAGGCGTCAGTTGACGCACGTTCATTTCATAGACCACGGAGCTGTAACTCCATTCGGGATGCTGTAATGTCATGGTCGTTTTACGGTAAATCCGATGCCAAAATTAACGCAAAAATTTCGAATTTTCACCGGATTTTGGATAATCTGAAACAAATTGCTAATTTTGTGCGCAGAATCGCTCCGCGGGGCTAAATGCCCGAACCGACTGCAAAGAAAATTCAGAAGGAGGATTTTACGACCGAGAGTAGCAAAAGACTACTTACGACTTACCTATACGACCTGTTTACGACCGAAATTAGCATTACAACAGAATATTAATAAAAAAATGGCAAATTTAAGAGTTCTCAAAAAGGAGATCGATTACCGTCTCGAAGAGATCGTGTTCGATTGCGACATGGCGATCTGCTACCAGCCCTCGAAAGAGCAGGAGATTTTCGGAATCATGCAGGAGGCTGTCGCTTTGCGCAACGAACTGTATAGCAAGGCAATGAATCCGGCTGAGCCGCACAACCGCTCGCTCGTGCGCAAACACTACGCAGCGTTGCGCAAGGAGATCGTCGCATCG
The DNA here is from genome assembly GCA_003979135.1 of Alistipes sp. Taxonomy (GTDB): domain Bacteria; phylum Bacteroidota; class Bacteroidia; order Bacteroidales; family Rikenellaceae; genus Alistipes. The sequence continues at coordinate 34,575 of RYWP01000004.1, read as the reverse complement.
TTCTTCGCTCTGTTCGAGAAACTGAGCAAAATCAACGGAGCGAAATAAGCATCGCTTCCCGAAAACAGCAAAATCGGCGGACTTTTTCAAAAAAGTCCGCCGATTTGTGTATCATTCGGCCGCAGCGCATCAACGCATGCTGCTCTCCAGTTCCTTGTAGGATTTTTTGGCTGCTTTCGCTTCGGCTTTCGCCATCTTACGGGCGATGCGCGCCTCCTTGCGGGCCAGTTTGCGAGCTTCACGCGTCTCCTTGGTCGACAACGGCTCCAACGTACGCCCCTCGGAACGTCCCAAATGCTCCATACGACGCTCGGTATGCCGGTATTCTCGCTCCATGTGCTTGACATCGCGCCGAAGTTCCCGTTCGTACTCATCGAAATCACGTCCCGTAACCGGCAACTCGACGATGATGCCTGTAGCCGAATCATCGACCACGACGCAACAACACGAATCTTTCGGTTTCGGAGCGGGCACCGGTGCAGGACGCACGATACGGCGACGCACTTCGACCACCGTGCCCGAACCATAATCGATCGTCATCTCGACCCGACGCAACGGCGGCAGGATATGCTGTTTCATGTAATTCCAGACAGGCGGTAATTTTTTCAGGGCCTGCTCTTTCGCCTCGATCGAACGATTGCTGTCGATGATATTCAACACGGTCTGTTTGTCGGGAATGGACGACTGGACGACGAGAGCACGACACATCTCCCAATCTTCGGCCACGGAGTGCAACGTGACGTTGTAACGCCGCGAAAGATCGTACTTCCGGTCGACATAATTCTTGAAGTCCTGCGCACGCTTGCGAGCCAATGCCTCGTTGAAAGCGACCGTACCGTCGGGCGAAGCGAAGCCGGTGATAGTAACGGACTTGACATTCATGGCCGTATCGCGCATCAGACGATCGACGAACAAACCCAACCGGTCGAGCTGATCCGTGTTATTGTCCAACGACGGCGCGAGCTTGGCCAGATTGATCTGATAACGCACCGTATAGTCGGCATCGCCCTGATTCCGGATCATATATCTGCGGACGAGGTAATCGCCGTCGGTCTTCTCCGACAACAACACGGAATCGGCCGCAGACGTCGATGCCGCGCTCCAACGCTGCGCCGATGCTCCGGTGGCAACGAACAACGCAAGAGAGATAGCGAAAGTGGATACCAATGTTTTCACGCTAAAAGAGTGTTAGTTAACTTGCCACTCCTCGTCGCAACATTCGTACCACATCGCGTGATGCGGCGGGCGGATTACATCCGTTCGGGAACGTCGATGCCGAGCAACGCCATGCCGCTGCGGATGGTACGTGCCACCTGCGCAGCGAGTTGCAAACGCATCTGCCGCACGTCAGCCCGCTCCTCGCGGAGAATCGAATGGTCGTGATAATAGCCGTTGAACTGTTTCGCCAGTTCGTAGACGTAAGCGCCGATGATCGAAGGCGCAAAATCAGCACCGGCAGCGGCCACCGCGGCAGGATACTCGGTCAAGAGCTTGACCAACGCGACCTCTTCGGGCAGGTATTCGGCCGAAACCTCGCCCTGCAACCCGATGCCGGCATCGGTGGCTTTGCGCAACAACGAACGGATGCGCGCATGGGTGTACTGGATGAACGGACCGGTATTGCCGTTGAAATCGATGGACTCGCGCGGGTCGAACAACATAGTCTTCTTGGGGTCGACCTTCAGAATGAAGTATTTCAAAGCGCCCAAACCGACCATCGTCGAAACAGCGTCGGCCTCCTCGGGCGAACAATCATCCAATTTACCCAGTTCGGCGGACATCTCGCGGGCCGTCGAGACCATCGCGGCAATCAAATCATCGGCGTCGACCACCGTACCCTCGCGCGACTTCATCTTGCCCTCGGGCAACTCCACCATGCCGTAGGAAAGGTGCGTGATATGGTCACTCCAGTCAGCATAACCCAACTTCTTGAGCACCAGTTTCAAAACTTGAAAATGGTAGTTCTGCTCGTTGCCGACGACATAAATCATATCGTCGAGCCGGTTATCCTCGAAGCGGCGGAAAGCCGTGCCCAAATCCTGCGTCATGTAGACCGACGTACCGTCACCGCGCAGAAGCAATTTTTCATCCAGCCCGTCGTTCCGCAGGTCGATCCACACCGAATTGTCATCGCGCCGATAGAAGACCCCTTTGGCGAGCCCCTCCTCGACAAGCGATTTTCCTAAAAGATAGGTTTGGGATTCATAATAAACTTTATCGAAGTCGACGCCCAACGCCTTGTAAGTCACATCGAACCCGTCGTAAACCCAACCGTTCATTTTCTCCCACAGGGCATAGACCTCGGGGTCTTTGGCCTCCCACTTGCGCAGCATCTCTTGCGCAGCGAGCATGATGGGCGCATTTTTTTTGGCATCGTCCTCGCTTTGCCCCTGCGCCATCAACTCCTTGATTTGCGCCTTATAGTGTTTATCGAACTCGACGTAATATTTGCCGACCAAATGGTCGCCCTTCATACCGGTGCTTTCGGGCGTCTCGCCGTCGCCGTAAAGCTGCCATGCGAGCATCGATTTGCAGATGTGGATGCCGCGATCGTTCACCAGATTGGCCTTGATGACCTTGTGACCGTTGGCTTTGAGAATCTGCGCCACGGAGTATCCCAACAGATTGTTGCGGATATGACCCAAGTGCAACGGTTTGTTGGTATTGGGCGACGAATATTCGATCATCACCGTACGTCCGGTCGCCGGAGCCTCGCCGAAATGCTCGTCAGCGACGATTTCGGCGAACCGAGCCTGCCAGAAAGCGCTGTCGAGCGTCAGATTGAGAAATCCCTTGATGACGTTGAACGCACGGATTTCCGGAACATGGGCCTGCATCCACTCGCCGATTTCGGTCGCCGTAGCTTCGGGCGACTTGCGGCTCAGACGCAACAACGGAAAGGTGACGAGCGTAAAATCACCCTCAAATC